>WHUB01000490.1 GCA_009377395.1 Actinophytocola sp.
GGCGTTTTGGATGGTGGCCCCGACGACGCGGAGTCTGAGCGCGGGCTGTTGCGGGCCGACGTTGCATTTCCCGTGGGTGAGCAGCCGCGCGGCATTATCGTCTTCGTCGGCTTCGGGGTCTTTGGTGAGCAGCAGCACGGAGCGGGCGAGGTTGTAGAACCCGGACGACCCGGCGAGGCGGACGTACAGATCGGCCGATTCGCTCTTGTTGAGATGGGCGACGATGACGATGGTGATGCCGAGGGCGTGGGCGAGGGTCGCGAGGGGGGCTACCGCTCTGCGGATTTCGGCGTCTTTGTGAGAGTCGACTCCTGAGGCGAGGTGCGTGGTGATGGGGTCGATGATGACGATGCGGGCGCCGGTGTGCTGGATCATCTTCGCCAGTTCGGCGATGTCGTCGGGGAGGGTGAGGCCCCAGTCGTCGTCGGATGCGGGAGCGATGAAGTGGACCTTGTCGAGGTTCGCTTCGGCGGCGACGAGCCGAGGCGCCTGCGTGGCGTCCACGCTTTCCTCGCCGGAGGACAGCAGCACGTCACAGGCATCGATTCCTTCGAGCCGTCCGGCGCTGGCC
>WHUB01000491.1 GCA_009377395.1 Actinophytocola sp.
CTGGAATATGTGCTGTCGCGGTTGACCTCGGCCGGCGCCACGTACCTCGGGCTGGTCGCGCTGATCCCGCTGATCGCCTTCGTGCTGGTGGGCGCCAACCAGAACTTCCCGTTCGGCGGCACCAGCATTTTGATCATGGTCGGGGTGGGGTTGAACACCATCCAGCAGATCGAGGGACAGCTGCAGCAGCGCAACTATGAGGGGTTCCTCAAGTGAAGCGGCTACTGATCATGGGACGGCCCGGCTCCGGCAAGGGCTCCCAGGCGGCGAACGTAGCCCAGCGATACGGGATCCCGGCCGTCTCCACCGGCGACCTCTTCCGGGCCAACATGGCCGCGCGCACGCCGCTGGGCCTGGAGGCGAAGGCGCACGTCGACTCCGGAGGCTACGTGCCGGACTCGGTGACCAACGGGATGCTCCGCGCCCGGCTCGACGAGGACGACGCCCGGCACGGCTTCCTGCTCGACGGCTATCCGCGCACGCTGGCCCAGGTGGACTTCCTCGACGAGGTGCTCGCCGCCCAGGGCGCCAAACTCGATCGGGTGATCGAACTGGTCGTCGACCGGGAGGA
>WHUB01000492.1 GCA_009377395.1 Actinophytocola sp.
TGGCCACTCTCGTCGCCTTCGTGGGAATGCTGGCGATGGTCGGCTTCGGCCTGGCCGTCGCCACGAGCGCGCCGGATTCCGGGGCCGGGGACCGGGGGGCTCCAGCCTCGGAACCGGCGAGCAGGAGCAACAGCCCGACACCGTCTACGACGACGCTGGGGCGGTCGAAGGCGGTGTGGCTGAAGGTGCCGGCGATGAAGGTCGACGGCAGACTCTCGCACATCGGCCTGCGCAAGAACAACAAGACGCTGCAGCTGCCCCCGAACCCCAAGCGCGCGGCCTGGTACAAGCGTTCCGCGTCCCCTGGCGAGATCGGCCCGACGGTGCTGCTCGGCTTTATCGACGCCGGCGAGCGAGGCCCCGGCGTCTTCCGTCGCATGCAGCGACTGCGCCAGGGGCACGCCATCTACATGATGCGCAAGGACGGTGTCCTGGCCGCGTACCGAGTCGACGCGGTGAAGAGCTACCGGCCGGGTAAGTTACCGGTGCGGAAGGTCTACGGAGCCACCGATCACTCGGCGCTACGCATCGTGACCACCGGTGGGTCGCTGACCAAGGCGCAGGGACCCA
>WHUB01000493.1 GCA_009377395.1 Actinophytocola sp.
CACCTACATGATGCGGTAACATGGGTGACGTGTCAACTATTCCGGAGAGATTTGATCCCGTGACCGAGACTCAGTGGCTCACCGAGCAGCAGCAGCGCGCCTGGCGCGCCTACCTGGATATGAACACTCAGCTCACCGCCAGGTTGCACCGTCAGTTGCAGGCCGACTCCGGACTGTCGCTCGCCGACTTCGACGTACTGGTCCAGCTGACTGACCGGGCCGAGCCGCGCATGCGGGTCGGCGAGCTCGCGGAGGCCCTGCAGTGGGAGAAGAGCCGCCTATCCCACCACCTGGCCCGCATGCAGCGTCGCGGTCTCGTCGGTCGCGAGGACTGCGCGGACGATGGCCGTGGCGCCTTCGTCGTGCTCACGCCCGAGGGCCGGAGCGCGATCGAGGAGGCCGCCCCGGCCCATGTCGACACCGTGCGTGACCTGGTCTTCGACCAGCTCACGACGGCTCAGGTCCGTACCCTGGCCACCATCGCCGACAGGGTTCTCGGCCGCCTGCACGACACGTCCTGAGACCGGGTGTTCGGGCAGCCGCGGCGGCGTGCCCCGCGGTGCGACACT
>WHUB01000494.1 GCA_009377395.1 Actinophytocola sp.
CCGTCGAGATCCGTTCCCGTGCCGTGGTGACCAACAAGACCCCGACCGGGCTCAACCGGGGCTTCGGCGGACAACAGCTGTACTTCGGCCTGGAACGACTGATGGACACCATCGCCGGGGTGTGCGGGCTCGACCCCGTCGAGCTGCGGCGGCGCAATCTCGTGCAGCCTGACGATTTTCCGTACGCGACCCCTACCGGCGGTGTCTACGACTCCGGTGACTATCCGCGAGCCGTCGACATGCTGGTGAAGAACGCCGACTACCAGCAGCTGCGCCGGAAACAGCGAGAGGCCCGCGAACGCGGCGAGTACTACGGCATCGGGGTGGCCACCATCGTCGACCCATCGGCGACCAACATCGGCTACGTCGGACTCGCCACCCCCGCTGAGGAGCGGCGGCCGGGCCGGGACAAGTCGGGCTCCACCGAGCACGTGCGGATCAGCGTCGACCCGAACGGCGTGGTGTCGGTGCTACTGGGAACCGTGCCCCAGGGACAGGGCCACGCCACGGTCGCGCAGTCCGTCGTCGCCGAGCAGTTCGGCCTCCCGCCCGACCAGGTGCGCCCGGTG
>WHUB01000495.1 GCA_009377395.1 Actinophytocola sp.
GGTCTGGTGCAGGCGGTATGGGCGCTGAACGCGCTGCAGGTCGCCGGTCTGTCCCGCCCGCCGGTGCGCCTGCTGCTCAACGGCGACGAGGAGATCGGCAGCGTGTTCTCCCGGCCGATGATCGAGAGCACCTGCGCGGACGCCGCGGCGGTGCTGGTGTTCGAGGCGAGCGCGGACGGCGCGTTGAAGACCAGCCGCAAGGGCGTCGGGCTGTTCGGCGTGACGGCCACCGGCGTGGAGTCACACGCCGGTCTCGACCCCGTCGCGGGCGCCAGCGCGATCGACGAGCTCGCCCGGGTGGTGCGGAACCTGCATGCGGTGACCGACTACGAGAGCGGCCTCACGGTCAACGTGGGCGTGCTGCGCGGCGGCACCCGGCCCAACGTCGTCGCCGGCGACGCGGAGGCTCGGCTCGACGTCAGGGTCCGCACGCTCGCGCAGCAGGAGCACTTCGACGGTGTCGTCGCGGAGCTCGCGCCACACGACCCGCGGGCGAGCCTCGCGGTCACCGGCGGCTGGAACCGGCCGGTGATGGAGCGCACCGAGGCGACCGCGTCGGTGGCCGCGCT
>WHUB01000496.1 GCA_009377395.1 Actinophytocola sp.
CGTGATCGTGATCGGTGAGATCCGCCGCGGGGTGGAGAAGTTGATCCGACGAGGGGACACCCGGCAGGCTGACCGCCTCGGCGCCTGGCTGGCCGAGTTGCAGCACCACTTCGAAGACCGCATCATCCCGGTCACCGTGGAGATCGCCGACGAGTGGGGCCGGCTCACCGCCCGGCACCAGATTCCGTTCGTCGACGGGTTGCTGGCCGCCACCGCGGCGACCCGCAAGTGGACCCTGGTGACCCGCAACGTCGCGGAGGTCGCGCCGACCGGAGTCGCCGTGATCAACCCGTTCACGCCTCACTGACCGTTGTCCGACCTCCCCCAGCGTCGATCGCCGAGGCTGCGGCGCCGGGGTGAGCTCACTCGCCGGTGGCGCCGTCGATGCGTTCCCGCAGCAGGTCCGGGTGGCCGAGGTGCCGCGCGTACTCCTTGATGAGATAGAGGTAGACCCAGCGCAGGGTGTAGGCCCGGGTCCGGCCGAACCCCTGGCGCACTTGTGCAGCAGGGTGGCGCGGTAGTCGTCGAGCCAGCCGTCGAGCATCGCGCGCTCGTCGCCGGTCCGGGGC
>WHUB01000497.1 GCA_009377395.1 Actinophytocola sp.
GTTCACCGTCAGCGAGTCCGCGATCGCCTCCGCCATGAACACGGATCCGCCCGCCGTGTTCCGCACCGAGGTCCTCTGCCAGCGCGTCGACGCCCTCGACTCCGCCGTAGACCTCAACGCCTGGCAGACCAGCAAAGACCCGGCAGGCACCCTCGACGGACTCCGCGACCGCGTCGCCGTCTGCGTCGACGTCGCCCCCGACGGCGCCCACGTCAGCCTCGTCGCCGCAGCCGAAACCGACGGCCACATCCGCCTCGAAGTCGTCGAGGCATGGGACTCCACCGACGCCGCCCGACGCGAACTACCCGAGCTGCTCGAACGCATCAAACCCCGCGCGGCGGCCTGGTACCCGAGCGGACCGGCCGCCGCGCTCGGCCCGCTGCTGCGCAGCCTCGGGGCCATCGAACTCACCGGGCAGAAGGTCACCGAAGCCTGCCAAGGGCTCGCCGACCTCGTCGCCACTGGACGCATCGTCCACCCCGGCGATCCACTGCTCGACCAGCACATCGGCGGCGCGAGCAAGTACTACGTCGGTGACGGGTGGCGATTCGCCCGCCGCGGCGCCGGC
>WHUB01000498.1 GCA_009377395.1 Actinophytocola sp.
GTTCGGTCGCTTCAGCAGCTCGACGAGGTCCGCGGGGATCGGCGGCTTGGCCACGTGCGCTCCCTCTCTCCATCACCTTGGGCACCGCAGCCGGTCTGCGGGCACGAGCTCCGAGACTATCCATGATCGCTGAGCGACGGCGGGCGACGCAGCGCCGCTGCGCGACGGGGCGGAGAGTTCCCGCGCCCACTCCACTCGGCCGCTCGGGCGCTGTTCACATGGCCGCTCCTGTCGAAATGCCCCATTAGTGGTGGTTTGCGACCGGAGCGGCCATGTGGAGTCGCCCGCGCGACGGCAGCGGGGCCCACTGGGTCTTTGGGTGGGCTCCAGGCTCAGGGGGTCAGAACGGTGGGGCCTGCTCGGCGTCGTCGGCGTCCCCGGTGTCGCCGCCGTCGTCCGCCGAGCCCTCCGCGTCCGCCTCGGCCATCGCCTCCTGCAGGCGGGCGCGGGCGCCGTCGAGCCACTCGCGCATCTCCGGAAGACGGGTGATGACCACGGTGTTGTTCACGGCCTGGTCTCTCTCAGACCTTTCGTTCCAGCCCCGGGCGGGGTGCCGGACTACTCGGGC
>WHUB01000499.1:0-315 GCA_009377395.1 Actinophytocola sp.
TGTTCCGACCAGCTCGCCGATCCGCTGGATGACGTACTGCGGAGCCAGCGACCCGTCAGCCGGCCAGTCGAACCTGGTGGGAAAGCGCGAGCGCCAGTGCTCGATCTGAGACCACCACTCACGGAGATCGCGAGGCCCGGCTTCCTGCGTCATGTTGCCAATAGCCCTGGTCAACTCGCTAATCGTGGAGGCGCAGTCGCCGACGATCGGCACATCGGCCTTGCGGTTCTTCGAGATCTCAGCTTGGTCTATGTCCACGTGCACAACCTTCGCGTCAGGCGCGAACGACGACAGCCGGCCCGTCACCCGGTCGTC
>WHUB01000499.1:325-568 GCA_009377395.1 Actinophytocola sp.
ATTCGGCGAGCTCTTTCAGATGTCCCGAGGCACAAGCCTTGATCACACCGCCACCCACATAGAGCACCGGCCGGTGTGACTCTGCGATCAGCTGTGCGGCCCTCCGCACATGCTCGCGGTGTGGACGCGCGCGCGGGTGGCAGCAGCCCCACAGACCCATGAAAGGCGGCCAGGAGAAGACCGCGTTCTCCTGAAGCACGTCTTTGGGAATGTCGACCAGCACAGGGCCTGGCCGCCCGCTTG
>WHUB01000049.1 GCA_009377395.1 Actinophytocola sp.
CGCGGACGTCGTCGGTCAGCGGCTTGAAGGCGGCGCCGAGGACGGCGATCCGGCGGCCGTTGACACTGCCGCCGCACTCGTCGACCGCGGCCTCGACCATGCGGCTGCGGCACCGCAGGTTGATCTCGTCCACCGCGCGCAGCAGTGCCATCGACTCGCCCGCCCCCAGGTCGTCCGCCTGCGCGATCAGCGCCCGGACGTCCTTGGGCAGGCAGCCGCCGCCGAAGCCGAGCCCGGGATGCAGGAACTTGCGGCCGATCCGGGCGTCATGCCCCAGCGCCTCCGACACGGCCAGCACGTCGGCGCCCGCGGCGTCGGAGAGCTCGGCCACCATGTTGATGAACGAGACCTTAGTCGCCAGGAAGGCGTTCGCGGCGCACTTCACCAGCTCGGCGGTCGTCGTGTCGGTGACGACGACCGGCACGCCGAGCTCCACCGGCCGGGTGTAGATCTCCCGCAGCGTCTGCTCTGCCGCCGCCGAGGACACGCCCAGCACCAGCCGGTCCGGGCACAGGGTGTCCTCCACCCCGTGCCCCTCCCTGAGGAACTCCGGGTTCCAGGCCACGTCGACCCACACCCCGTCCGGGGCGTGTCGCGCAGCGAGCTCGGCCAGGGCCTGTGCGGTGCCGACCGGCACGGTGGACTTGCCGACCAGCAGCGCGGATCGCCGCAGCAGCGGTGCGAGATCGCGCACCGCCGAGAACACCTGCGCCATGTCGGCGGCCAGGCCGTCTTCTTGCTGCGGCGTGCCCACGCACAGGAAGAACACGCTGGCGAACTCGGCGGCCTCGGCCAGCTCCGTGGTGAACCGCAGCCGGCCGGAGTCCGTGTGCCGCCGCAGTAGCTCCGCCAGGTGCGGTTCGAAGAACGGCGCGTCGCCACGCTGGAGCCGCGTGACCCGGTCCGGATCGACGTCGACGCCGACGACGTCGAAGCCGAGCTCCGCCATACACGCGGCATGGGTGGTGCCGAGATAGCCGGTACCGATGACGGCGATGGTGGGATGCACGGAGCCTCCCGAGAGGTAGTGGACTGTCACCGGCACGGTGCATGAGCCAGACGAACGCCCGGTATCTCAGACGCAACATGTCGTGGACGTCCGGACGACAGCTGACCGCGCGATGAACACCGAGATTCAAGTTGATCACTTACACTGGTCGCTTCGCGTGTACCCGTGAGCCGTCGAGGTGGTCGCTGTGGCGGATGTTTCCGATCCCTTGTCGTTGGAGTGGGGTGGCCGCCCGGCTCGCGGCGCGCCCGGTCCCATGCTCGCCGCGCTGGAGCCCGCGGCGCACCGCTACCGCTTCCAGCAGGGTGCGCGTCGCCGGTCGAGCGTGACGTATCTGGACACGGTGGACCGGCGGCTGCGCAAGAAGGGGTTGTCGCTGCGCTATGAGTCTGATTCGGATTCCGAGGTGCTGGTCGCCTCCGCGCCCGACGGCATCGACACCACCGAGCTGGGCGAGGCGCCGGTGTGGCCCGCGCTGGCCGAGCAGCTTCCGGCGGGCTCGGTGGCCGACCGGGTCGGCCCGGCGATGTGGGTGCGTGCGGTGGCCCCGGTGGTCGAGACCGAGGTGGTGAGCCGGGAGATCACCGCCCGCAACGAGGACGACAAGATCGTGGCCCGGCTGCACTGGCAGGAGGCGACCGCGAACGGCTCCCCGACGCTGGCCCGGGTGTCGCTCGACCCGTTGCGCGGGTACGCCGCCGACGCGGAGCGGATCGCACGGCTGCTGGCCGACAGTGGCGAGTTCGTCGTCCCGGAACGCAGCCTGGCCGAGGTGTGGCTGCGGCACGCCGCCGACGACGAGGTGGAGCGGCGCCCGACGATCACGGCGGGCATGCGCGCGGACGTCGCGGTCGCCACCGCCCTGCTGGGTTTCCTCGACGCGATCGAACGCAACGTCGCGGGCACGATCGACGACGTCGACACCGAGTTCCTGCACGATCTGCGGGTCGCGGTGCGACGCAGCCGCTCGGTGCTCAAGCTCACCGGCGATGCCCTCCCGGAGCGCCTCGTGGCGCGCGGGGCACGGGAGCTGAAGTGGCTGGGCGATGCCACCACCCCCACCCGCGACCTGGACGTCTACCTGCTCGAACTGGACGAGCTGGCCACCCGCCTCACGGTCGGCACCCGCGCCGACCTCGACGACTTCGCCACCCACCTGCACTGGGAACGCACAGTGGCCCGGCGGTCGCTGGTGCGGGCGCTGCAGTCGAAACGCTTCGAGCGGTGGTGCGAGAGCTGGCGGCAGTCGCTGACCGAGATCGTCTCCTCCGGCGGCAGTGAGCAGTCAGGCAGCGTCGAGGAGCTGGCGCGCGATCGCGTGCGCGTCGCCTACAAGCGGGTGCTCAAGCGGGCGAACGCGATCACGCCGGACTGCCCGGGCGAGCGGGTGCACTCACTGCGCAAGCGGGCCAAGGAACTGCGCTACCTGTTGGAGATGTTCGCGCCGGTCTGCGACCGCAAGCCGCACCGCGCGGTGGTCAAGAACCTGAAGCGGGTGCAGGACATTCTCGGCGCGGTCCAGGACGGCGAGGTGCAGAGCGCGAGCCTGCGGGTGTTCGCCGAGCGGATGCTCGACCGGCGGTCGGCGAGCGCGGCCACCCTGCTGGCGATGGGCGAGCTGTCGGCCGGGTTCGCCGGAGAGCAGCGGCAGGCGCGGGACGAGCTGACCGACGCCTTGCCGGGTTTTCTCGGCTCGTCGGTGCACAAGCGCGTGACCGCGATGCTGCCATGAAGATCGTCGCGTCGTACAACGTCAAGGGCGGCGTCGGCAAGACGTCGACCGCGGTCAACCTCGCCTACCTCAGCGCGGCCGACGGCAGGCGCACCCTGCTGTGGGATCTCGACCCGCAGGGCGCGGCGACGTTCCTGTTCCGCATCAAGCCGCGCGTCAAGGGCGGCAGCGCGAAACTCGTCAGCGGCACGAGGCCGATCGAGGCCGGGCTGAAGGGCACCGACTATCCCAGGCTCGACCTGCTGCCCGCCGACTTCACCTACCGCAACATGGACATCGACCTCGCCCACAGCAAGAAACTGACGCTGGGCACGCTGCTCGACGGGCTCGCCGACGAGTACGACGTCGTCTTCCTCGACACCCCGCCCAGCCTGTCGCTGGTGTCGGAGAACGTGCTGCGAGCCGCCGACGTCGTGCTGGTCCCGATCATCCCCACCGTGCTCGCGGTACGCACCTACGACCAGCTCACCGACTTCGTCGCCTCCTTCAACGGCCACCACCCCACCCTGCACGCGTTCTTCTCCATGACCGACCGACGCAAGTCACTGCACCGCAGCGTGCTCACCGACCTGCCGCAACAGCGCACCGGCATCAGCCCCACCGCCATCCCAGCGGCCTCACTCATCGAGCAGATGACCGTCCGCCGCGAACCGGTACCCGTCTACGCACCACACAGCACGGCTACCAAGGCGTATCGGTCACTCTGGACAGAACTCTCCGACTTGCTCGGCTGAACTCTCGCCGAATCGGGTTGTCATTCACGGTCGCGGCGGGCGTTGTTTACTCACTGTCCGCTCCGATACGGTCGCGAACGCACTCACATGGGTGATACAGATGGGCTAAGGCCACTCGACCGTCTGGCCAGGAGGGGACACCATGCGGAAGATGCTCACCGGCGTGGGCGTGGCGGCTGCCGCGGCGACCGTGCTCGCGCTCATCGTCACGCCGATCTCCACCGCCGAGCCGGGGCCCGGCCACTTCGCCCCGCTCACCTCGCACTCGAAGGGGCAGGGCGGCATCGCCGGTTCGTACATCGTCAGCCTCCGCGACGGCAGCGACCCGGCCGCTGTCGCCCGCCAGCTCGGCGTGCGGCCCGAGCACACCTACAACTCGGCGCTCACCGGCTTCGCCGCGGACCTGGGCCCGCGGGACCTCAAGTCGGCGCGGAAGAACATCAAGGTCTCCCACGTCTCGCAGAACTACCGCATCCAGGTGGAGCCGCAGCAGTCGTCGGCGGGCTCGTGGGGCCTCGATCGGATCGACCAGCCACGGCTGCCGCTGGACGGCAGCTATAACGTCGACAACGCGGGGTCGGGGGTCACCGCCTACATCATCGACACCGGCATCGACCCCACCCACCGCGACTTCGAGGGCCGCGCGTCGGTCGGGTTCGACGCCACCGGCGGCAACGGCATCGACGGCCACGGGCACGGCACGCACGTCGCGGGCACCATCGGCAGCCAGACCTACGGTGTGGCCAAGGACGTCAACCTGGTGGGCGTGAAGGCGCTCAACGACAACGGCAGCGGCACCAGCGCGGACATCGTTGCCGGCATGGAATGGGTCGCGCAGCACCACGACGGCCCCTCGGTGGCCAACATCTCGCTCGGCGGCTCGCACGACCCCCTGCTGGACCAAGCGGCCACCAACCTGGTGCGGTCCGGGGTGTTCACCGCGGTCGCTGCGGGAAACGAAGGCCGCAACGCCAACGCGACTTCGCCTGCCGGTGCCGACGGCGTGTTCACCACCGCCGCCTCGACCAAGAGCGACGGCTCGGCCAGTTTCAGCAACACCGGCAAGAGCATCGAGGGTTACGCGCCGGGTGTGGGGATCACCTCCACGGTCCCCGGCGGCACCGCCACCTACGACGGCACCTCGATGGCCAGCCCGCACGTGGCCGGTGTCGCCGCGCTCTACCTCCAGGCGCACTCCGGCGCGGGACCGGCAGCCGTCGTCTCGGGCCTGCAGGATATGGCCGCACACGGCGTCATCGACGGTGCCCCGGGCAGCACCATCGCGGATCTGCTCCAGACCGGCAACCTGTAGGTCACGGCGTCCGTCCCGGCTTGACGGCCCGGATGATCGCGGAGTGCAGGCCGTCGCCGACCTGGTGGGTGGCGGTGATGTCGATGCCGGTGAACCCGGCCGCGGCCAGGCTCTCCCGGTACTCGGTGAACGACAGGGCTCCGGCGATGCAGTCCACATAGGAGCCGCGTTCGGCTCGCTCTCGCGGGGTGAGGTGGTCGTCGGCGACGATGTCGGTGATGCCGATGCGGCCGCCGGGCGTGAGTACGCGGTGGGTCTCGGCGAATACCGCCGGCTTGTCGACGGACAGGTTGACGACGCAGTTGGAGATCACGACGTCGATACTCTCGGCGGGCAGCGGGATTTCCTCGATGGTGCCGTACAGAAACTCGACGTTGCCGACGCCGGCCTTGGCGGCGTTCGCGCGGGCGAGGGTGAGCATCTCCTCGGTCATGTCCAGGCCATAGGCCTTGCCGGTGGGTCCGACGCGCCGGGCCGAGAGCAGCACGTCGATTCCCCCGCCGGAACCGAGGTCGAGCACGGTTTCCCCGGCGCGCAGCTCGGCGACGGCGGTGGGGTTGCCGCAGCCGAGTGAGGCGGACACGGCCTCGACCGGGAGCGCCTCACGGTCGTTCTCCGCGTACAGGGCGGCGCCGAAGCTCTCGTCGACCTCGACGGCCGGTGGCCCGCAGCAGCCTCCGGTGGCGGCGGTCGCGGCGGCGGCGTAGCGGGCGCGGACGGTCTCGCGCAGCTCGGTGTCCTGCTGGTTCATGTCGACCCCTCTTGTATCGATGGTTGTCGATACAAGATTGCCCCGTGATTCGATGTCTGTCAATATAGACGTATGTCGAATCAGGTGGGTGACGGCGAGGTCGCGGCGGCGTTCAAGGCGCTGGGTGATCCGGTACGGCTGCGGCTGCTGCTGATGATCGCGGCCGCGCAGACCGAGCAGGGGGTCTGCGTCTGCCAGCTGACCCCGGCGTTCGCGGTGTCGCAGCCGACGATCTCCCACCACCTGAAGCAGCTGCGCCAGGCCGGCTTGATCGACTGCGAGCGGCGCGGCACCTGGGTGTATTACTGGGTGGTGCCGGGCGTGATCGAACGCCTCTCCGGGACGCTGGCGGACGCCCTCCCCGAGGCCGCGCCGGTGTCGGCGACCGGGCGCGGGTAGAGGACGCGGAGCAGCGCGATCGCCACCGCGCCGCCGACGAGCTGTGCGGCGATGAACGGCAACACCGACGCCGGTGCGATACCGGCGAAGGTGTCGGAGAAGACCCGGCCGATCGTGATGGCGGGGTTGGCGAAGCTGGTGGAGCTGGTGAAGAAGTAGGCCGCGCCGATGTACGAGCCGACCGCGGCCGGGGTGAGATGCGGGCGCCCGGTCCTGGCCAGCGTGAAGATCACCATGAGCAGTCCGGCGGTGGCGACGACCTCGCCGATGCCGTGCGGCCAGCTCGCCCGGTCGGTGGTGGCGATGCTGACCAGGTCACCACCGTACATCGCGTTCGCCAGGGCCGCCCCGCTGACGCAGCCGAGGATCTGGACCGGGATGTAGGCGGCGGCGTGCCGCCAGGACAACCCACCCAGGGCGGAGTCGGCGAGCGAGACGACCGGGTTGAAGTGCCCGCCGGAGACCGGCCCGAACACCAGGATGATGGTGTAGAGCCCGAGCGCGGTGACGGCGGCGTTCTCCAACAGTTGCAAGCCGACGTCGTGCGGCGAAAGGGTTTGGGCGGCGATGCCCGAGCCGATCACGACGGCGGCCAGCGAGAGGCTGCCGAGATACTCGGCGAGCAGCTTGCGGGGCAGCGAATGTCCCATGGCGATTCCTTGGTGGCCTAGTGCTGGGCGGGGACGCCGAGTTCGTCGAGCAGCCGACGGACGCGGTGTTCGATCTCGTCGCGGATCGGGCGGACGGCGTCGAGGCCCTGACCGGCGGGGTCGGCGAGGGGCCAGTCCTCGTAGCGCGTGCCGGGAACGACGGGGCAGGCGTCACCGCAGCCCATGGTGATGACGACGTCGGCCGCGCGCACGATCTCGTCGGTCCAGGGTTTGGGGTACTCGCCGGTGATGTCGATGTCGCGCTCGGCCATGGCGGCGACGGCGGCCGGGTTGATTTCGGCACCGGGCTCCGAGCCGCCAGACCAGGCTTGCGCCCGGTCCCCCGCGAGGTGAGCGAAGAACCCGAGGGCCATCTGGCTGCGGCCGGCGTTGTGGGTGCACAGAAACAGCACCGTCGGTGTGGTCATGTGGTTCCTCCGGTGGCTTCGACGGCGGGCGCGAGCCGGTCGATGCGAGCGGACAGGTCGGTCAGCGCGCGTTCGAACGCGCTGGTTTCGTTGACGGGAGCGGGATCCGGGACGGACCAGTGCAGCCGGTCCGGCGTGCTGGCGCCGAGGTGCTCGTGGGCGGTGTCGCACACCGCGACCACCAGGTCGTCCGGGTGCAGCACCTCGGCGGCGCGGGCGGTGCGGGCACCGGCCAGCGAGAGGTCATGCCGCCGTGCGGCCGCGACGGCCAGCGGGTGCACCCGGTCGGCGGGCTCGGTGCCCGCCGAGGCCACCGGGACCCGGCTGCGCCGCCGCCACAGCGCCGCGGCCAACTGCGAACGAGCCGAGTTGCGGGTGCACACGAACACCACCCGGGGCGCCGCCCGTGCGCCCGACGGCGACAGCCCCGCCAAGGCGTCGGCGCACAGCCGCAGATAGGTGCGGCGATGATCGCCTTCCGAGCGCGACCGGACGAGCAGCCCGACGTCCTGCAGCCGTTTGAGATGGTGGGCGAGTAGATTGCTCGGCAGGCTCAGCGCCCGCCCCAGCTCCCCCGGCGAGGCATCACCGAGCAGCAGCTGGTCCACGATCGCCAGCCGTGCGGGCTCGCCCAGCGCCGCGTGCACCCGCGCCCGTGCCAGCAGCTCGTCATTCACCTCAACGTCCATTGAGTCAATGAAAGCTGAGCTATTGGCTCCTGTCAAGGACATGGCACGGCCCGGCGGGCGAGGCGCCCGCCGGGCCGCATGCGTACCGCCGGGTCAGCGTGGTGTCGGCTTACCCCGCTGGATCGGGAACTGTGCGGCGGTCACCCCGGCCGGAGCCGGCTCCGGCGTGATCGTCGCTGGCGGGAACGGTGCGGTGACCCTGGCACTGAACGCGTCCGCCGAGGGTGCGGTCGCGCCGGTCTGCACGAAGAACGACGTGAACGTCTGGCCGGCGTTGGCCATGCCGATGTAGTCGCCGACGAAGAAGCCGCGAGCCACCGGCGCGTTGCGCATGTCGAACGACGTCGGCGTGACGCGCTCCTCGCTCCAGTGCTGGCCACCGTCGGACGATCGCAGCACCCAGACGTCCGTTCGCAACGGCGTGTCCGCCGCCGAGTCGAACCGGAAGTCGTGGTAGGTCACCGCGATGTTGCCCGCGTCGTCGACGTCGATCACCGGGGTGAACGCCTGCGTCGACTCGACCGCGTTGATCCGCACCGGCCGGGACCAGGTACGGCCGCCGTCGGTCGACTTCGCGAACGCGATCTGGTCGCGCTGGAAGCCCGTCCACCGGGCGTCCTGCCACACCATGTAGACCGCATCCTGTCCGGCCCGCTCGTCGGTGGCGATCGACGGGATGATGTCGCCGGTGCGCACCGGAGCGCCGTCGCGCGGGTCGCTGACACCGACCGCGCCGAGCCGGGCCACCGGAATCTCACCGCTCCAGCTCGCGCCCTTGTTGGCCGATCGCAGCACCGACACGAACCCGCCCTGGCGGCCGACGCCGTTGTCGTTGCGGAACACCACCATGCCGTTGACCAGGTCGCCCTCGCCGGTCACCGCGATGAGGTTGCCGATGGTCTGGTCGTTGCGGCCCGGGTCGAAGATCTTCTTCGTCTGCCAGCTGTCGCCGCCGTCGGTGGTGCGGGAGAAGTACGTCGGCCCCCGGTAGGCGGCCGTGGTCAGGTACGACACGCCACCCGCGCGCTCGGTCGGGAAGACCAGGCGATCCCAGACGCCGTAGGCATAACCGGCCACGTGCGGGTCAGCGGTGATCGAGTTCTTGTCGTTGAACACGTGCGGGTCGGTGTCGACGATCTGCGCCTTCGGCGCGTCCCAGGTCTGGCCGCCGTCGAACGACCGGCTGACGAGGATCGCGTTCGCCAGGTTGCGGGTGTCGTTGAACGACAGCGCCTGCTGGTAGGCCACGCCGTCCGGCCCGAAGCTCACCCACGGGTCGGTGACGCGCTCGTAGTCGCCGATGCTGCCCGGTGCCGCGCCCTGGCAGCGGCCGAACTCCGGCCAGCTCGCCGGATTCTGGATCCAGGTGTCGCCGCCGTCGATCGAGTAGCTGGTGCCCTGGCCGTTTGCGCCACCGCTGGAGATGCGGTCCTGCTGGTACACCCCGATGAGGTTCTGCGCGCTCGTCGGGTTGACGTCCACCCACGGCTCGACCTCGGTGCCGACGTTGATCGTGCCGCGCTGCGCGGCGCCGTTGCAGCCCGGGGCGAACGGGCTGCCGCCGCTCGCCTGGCTCAGTGGGGATACCGCACCCGATGCCGCGGCCGTGCCGAGCAGCGCCGCGCCGAGTGCCGTGGTTGCCGTGATCGCCAACGGCAGTGAGTACTTGCTGGTGAGCCGTCGCCTTCGCTGGTTGTGCATGGCGTGCTGCCTCCTCATGGGCATGGATCCCATGACACTTGTCGAGCGGCGGCGACCGCCCGTTACGCCCTGGTGATCGTCACGTTCACGGGATTGCGCAGGATGTCCAGCACCGGCGAGGTTCGTTGCGCATGGGCGCACAGCTCGTCGATCTTCTCAGCCGGCGCGTCGCTGTCGACGCGGCAGGTGACACGGATGTCGCTGTAGCCCGGCCGCACCTCGTCGGACAGCCCGAGGAAGCCGTGCAGGTCCAGCTCGCCTTCGAGATCGAACTCCAGGCCGCGCAACTCGATCCCCTGCGCGGCGGCGTTGTAGCTCATGCCGACGGGTCGCCCTTGATCGCCTCGACGGTCTGCACGAGCCGGGTGACGTTGACTCCGTTGGGCTGCACTTCGGTAGTGGACATGATGACTCCTTACTTGACTGCCAACAGCGAGATGCTCTTGACGCCGTAGGTGTCGGTGGCGTTGCGCGCACCGCTGGACAGGAACTGGTAGGGGTTGGCGCGGACCGTTTCGACGTGCAGCCCGGCGTCCTCGATCGCCTGCCGGTAGACGGATTCCTGGGCGGCGCCGCCGATGCAGGACGCCCAGAGATCCACATTGCACACGATGGCCGGGGCGAGCGCTCGTTCGGTGACAATGTCGGCGATCGCCAGCCTGCCGCCGGGGCGCAGCACCCGGGCGATCTCGGTGAACACCGCGGCCTTGTCGGGGCACAGGTTGATGACGCCGTTGGAGATCACGCAGTCGACGGCGCCGTCGGGCGCGGGAAGATCCTCGATGCGGCCGTACCGGAACTGCACGTGGCCGTCCACGCCCGCCGTGCTCGCCAGCCCGCGTGCCTTGCCGAGCTGCTCCGGGGTGAAGTCGACGCCGACGACGAGCCCGGTCGCGCCGACCAGCGTGCCCGCGATGAACGCGTCGGTGCCGGAGCCACTGCCCAGGTCGAACACCCGCTCCCCCTCGGCCAGCGCGGCCAGGTCGAAGAACTGCCCGACACCGGCGAACGAGTCCAGCGCCGCGGCGGGAATGCGGTCCAGCAGCTTCCGGTCGTAGCCGAGTCGTTCCGCGAGCGGCCGCCCGGTCTCGAAGTGGTAGGGCCCGCCCGGGCGTTCGGCGACGTCCCGGTACATCCGCTTGACCTTGGTCGTGAGCTGTTCGGTGTCGAGCGCGGTGGTCATGGCTGCCTCCTCGGTGAGCGCTGTCTCTGTGATGAAGGACGACCGCCGCGAGCCGGTTTATGCGGTACTGCGCCGGATGGGTGCGAACTGAAACTTCGCGGGGGACATGTGCGAACCAGTGCATTAAACGGGGATTCGCCAACGTCTGAGAGGACATGGACGCGGTGTGCGCGGCGGAGCCGCATGCGGCTCGGGTAGAGCGGTTCCGCGATGTCGCGCGCGAGCAGCTTCCCCGGCTGTACCGCATCGCCCGCCGGATCGTGGGCGACGAGGCCGAGGACGCCGTGCAGGATTGCCTGCTCAAGGGCTACCAGAGCGTCGACCAGCTCCGCGACGACACGGCGGCGCCCGCGTGGCTGGTGCGGATCCTGGTGAACTGCTGCCGGGACCGGCTGCGTCGCCGCGCCCGCAGCCAGGAGGACGTCGAGCTGGACGCGCTGGAGGAGTTCTCGCTCTACCGCACGATCGCCTACGAGGACCCGTTCCCGTACTCGGACTCGCTGCACCTGGACTTCCTGGCCGAGTTCAGCGTCGACGACGTCCGGCAGGTGCTGCTGCGGCTGCCCGAGCACTACCGCATCCCGGTGGTGCTGGTGTACATGCATGGGTTCCTCGCGCGCGAGGTGGCCGAGATGCTCGACGCCCCGCTCGGCACCGTGCTGGCACGGCTGCATCGTGGCCGCAAGGCGTTCGAGCAGCAGATGTGGCGCTATGCCACCGAACACGGCCTGCTCCGGGAGGGGGTCCGATGATCAGTTGCGCCGAGGCGGTGCGTCGGCTCTGGGAGTACATCGACGACGTGGTCGACGCGAGCGAGCGCGCCCTGATCGAGACCCACCTCGCCCGCTGCCGCCGATGCTGCGGCGAGCTGGAGTTCGCCCACGAGCTGCGCCGCACGCTGACCGACGCGGCGCAGGAGGACGTGCCGGACGACGTGCTGCGACGGCTGCGGCACACCTTGGAGGAGTTGGAGCGATGACCCGCGACCTGATGCATGGCGTCGAGGTGAAGGACCTGGTGCGAGCGGCCTACCGCCATGTGCCGCCGACCACCGAAGCGGTGGCGCGCAAGCTCTACAGCGACGAGGAGCTGGCGCAGGTGCCGGACGCGGCGATCCAGCGCGCGCTCGGCGTCGCCAACCACCTGCGGCACGCCGAGATCGCGCCCGGTGACACCATCCTCGACCTCGGCTGCGGCGGCGGGATCGACAGCATCCTCGCCGCCCGGCGCACCGGACCCGCCGGGCGGGTGCTCGCGCTCGACTTCCTGCCCGAGATGCTGGAGCGCACCGCCAAGGCGGCCCGCGAGGCCGGGCTGGACACCATCGAACCGCTGGACGGCGAACTCGAAGCCATCCCGCTGCCCGACGACAGCGTCGATCTGATCATCTCCAACGGCGTCATCAACCTGGCGGCGCGCAAGACCCGGGTGATGGCCGAATGCGCCCGGGTGCTGCGGCCCGGCGGACGGCTCTGCGTCTCCGACCTCACCGTCGAGCAGGAGGGCCTGCCGCCCGAGATCCTCACCCAGCCCGCCGCGTGGGCCGGGTGCGTCGCGGGCGCGCTGGCCGAGACCGACTTCGTCCGCAAGCTCGACCGGGTCGGCTTCACCGAGATCGAGGTGCTCGACCACCAGCCGCTGAGCATCGACGACTGCGCGCTCTACCCGCTGTTCTCCGACGAGGTCATCGACCTGATGCGGCGGCTCATTCCCGCCGAGCAGCACGCGTCGGTCGCGACCGCGGTCGTCGTCCGCGCCCGGCTCCCGTGATCAGTTGCGCTCCTCCGCGAGCTGGAGCGCGATGTCGATGATCATGTCTTCCTGACCGCCGACGTAGCGCTTTTCGCCGCAGCGGTAGAGGATCTCGTGCGCCGGCACGCCATAGCGCTCGGCGGCGCGTTCGGCGTGCAGCAGGAACGACGAGTACACCCCGGCGTAGCCCTGCACGATCGACGACCGGTCCATCACCGGCAGCCGGGTGATGAACGGCCGCACCACGTCCTCGGCGGCGGCCATCAGCGCGTCTTTGTCCACGCCGGTCCGCACACCGAGCCGCTCGAACGTCGCTGCCAGCACCTCGGTGGGCGAGTTTCCCGCACCGGCGCCGAGCGCGACGAGCGAGCCGTCGATCTGGCGTGCCCCGGCGCGGTAGCCGAGCACCGAGTTGGCGACGCCGAAGGACAGGTTCTGGTGACCGTGGTACCCGACCTGCGCCTCGTCGCCGAACTCCGCGACCAGTGCGGCGATCCGGTCGGCCGCATCCTCCAGGATCAACGCACCCGCCGAGTCGACCACGTAGACGCACTGGCAGCCCGCGTCGACCATGATGCGGCCCTGCTTGGCCAGGTCCCCCGGGCTGGACATGTGGGACAGCATCAGGAAACCGACCGTCTCCAGCCCGAGGTCGCGGGCGGCGCCGAAGTGCTGCGCCGACACGTCGGCCTCGGTGCAGTGGGTGGCGATGCGCACCGCCCCCGCCCCGAGATCGGCGGCGGCCTTGAGGTCGGTGACGGTGCCCAGCCCCGGCAGCAGCAGCACCGCGATCTTGGCCCGGGTGGCCTCGTCCACGGCCGCCGCGATCAGCTTTCGCTCGTCCACCAGGGAGAAGCCGTAGTTGAATGTCGACCCGCCGAGCCCGTCGCCGTGGGTGACCTCGATCAGCGACACCCCGGCGTCGTCCAAGCCCCGCACCGTGGCGCGCACCTGGGCCTCGGTGAACTGATGCGCCATGGCGTGGCTGCCGTCGCGCAGCGTGGTGTCGACGATCCTGACCTCGCGGTCGACGTCGTCCCAGGTGCCCATCACGCACGCACCGCCTTCCGGCCGGAGAGGATCTTGTCGGCGAGCAGCTCCCCCGCTCGCGAGGCGGCGGCGGTCATGATGTCCAGGTTCCCGGCGTAGGTGGGCAGGTAGTCGCCGTTGCCCGCGACCTCGAGGAACACCGCCACCCGCGCGGCGCCGTCCCAGCCCGGCCGTGGGTCGTCGAACTGCGGGTCGGCGGTGAGCCGATAGCCGGGCACGTAGCCCTGTACCTCGGCCACCATGCGGTGGATCGAGTCGCTGATCGCGTCGCGGTCGGCGTCCGGGTCGATGGCGCAGAACACCGTGTCCCGCATGATCATCGGCGGCTCGACCGGGTTGATGATGATGATCGCCTTGCCCCGGGCCGCGCCGCCGACCTTCTCGATGCCCAGCGCGGTGGTCTCGGTGAACTCGTCGATGTTCGCTCGCGTGCCCGGCCCGGCCGACCGCGACGACACCGATGCCACGATCTCGGCGTACGGCACCGGCGTCACCCGGGACACGGCGTGCACGATCGGGATGGTCGCCTGCCCGCCGCAGGTGATCAGGTTGACGTTCGGCGCGTCCAGCACCTCGTCGTTGACCACCGGGCACAGGAACGGACCCAGCGCCGCCGGGGTCAGGTCGACCGCCGTGATGCCGGCGTCGGCGTAGCGCGGGGCCGCCGCCGCGTGCGCCCGCGCCGAGGTCGCCTCGAACACCACGTCCGGTAGTTCCGGCCGGGTCAGCAGCCAGTCCGCGCCCTCGGCCGAGGTTTCGATGCCGAGCTCGGCGGCGCGGGTGAGACCGTCCGACTCGGGCACCACGCCCACCATGTACCGCACGTCGATCCGCTCGCTGCGCCGTAGCTTGGCCAGCAGATCCGTGCCGATGTTGCCCGGTCCGACGATCGCCGCCGTCACTGTGTCCGTCATGGCTCTTACGGTGCGCGCCGGGGTGCGGGAGACTCAACGGATGCGTACCGGTGAGCGGAACACGGCGGGCGACGCGTCGACGGCCGCCCGGTTCGCCGCGCTGCTGGCGGCGTTCGGGCCCGGCGACACCGCCCTCGGCGTGTCGGAGCTGGCCCGCCGGACCGGGCTGCCGAAGACCAGCGTCCACCGGCTGTCGCAGCACCTGACCGAGCACGGCCTGCTGGAGCGGGACGGGACGGCGTTGCGGCTGGGGCTCAGGCTGTTCGAGATCGGACAGCTCGCCGTCCGGCAGCGTGGGCTCGTCGACACCGCCCGCCCGCTGCTGGCCGATCTCCGGGAGGCGACGCACAACACCGTGCACCTCGCGGTGCTGGAGGGCACCGAGGTGGTGTATCTCGACATCCTGCGGGGTCCGGACGCGCCCCGGCTGCCGTCGCGGATCGGCGGGCGGTTTCCCGCGCACGCCACCGGCGTCGGCAAGGCGATCCTGGCCTTCTCCCCCGACGATGTCGTGGAAAAGGTGATCGCGGGCGGACTGCCTCGCGTCAGCAGGCGCACCATCACCTCGCCTGTGTTGCTGCGCCGCCAGCTCGCCAAGGTCGCCGCCGAGGCCACGGCCTACGAGCGCGAGGAGTCGAGCATCGGCACGGTGTGTGTGGCCAGCCCGGTCGTCGACGCCACCGGCTATGCCGTGGCCGCGATCTCGGTGGCGGGGTGGGTCAACCGCCTGCGGACCGAACGCCTCGCCCCCGCCGTGCGCACCGCCGCCCTCGCGCTCTCCCGCACGGTGTAAGCGGGAATTGTCACCCCTGCTCGCTACGGTTCACACACCATCACAGCGACGCGAGAGGTTCGCATGGCTACCGATAAGGTCTCGGGTCGAGTAGAGTTATCTCTACATGCGTCGGCATCCGAATAAGGACATCCGGGCTGCCGTCGACTACCTGCTGGCGGCTGGCTGGCGCGTGGAGAAGGCCGGCGGACATGCGTGGGGCCGCGCCTACTGCCCGGGAGAACGGGACGGATGCCGGCCTCCGACGTCGATCTGGTCGACCCCGCATTCGCCAGAGGCGCACGCTAGGCGACTGCGTCGGCTGGTCGACGCATGCCCGCACCGGCTTGACGCCGGCGGCGACGAGGGAACGGGAGAGTGACGGCTGTGTCGATCTACACCTTCGACGTGCACTTCACCGGACCGGCGGGAGACGACACCGTCGACTCGCTGTACGAGGCGGGCTGGGACGACGCCACCGTGTCCTTCGATCCCGTCAGCGGCGGAATGGGAATCGCGACCTTCGACCGGGAGGCGCCCTCGGCGGTCGAAGCGATCGCATCGGCCATCGCGACAGGAAGGGCGGCCGGAGTCACGGTAGCCGGCGTGACCGAGAATCTCGTCCCGTTCGCCGAGATCGCCGAGCGCACCGGGCGCACCGTGGCAACCGTTGACCATTGGGTGCGGGGTCGTCGCGGCCCAGGAGGTTTCCCCGAGCCGAGAATCAAGCGAGCGAAGGCCAGTCTGTATTCCTGGGCGGAGGTGACTCGCTGGCTGCACGAGCACGGATTGGCCGACGTGTCGGAGACGGACGTCGAGACCGCGCGGGTGTGCGAGATCGCGGACTCGCTGGTTCGTGCTCGCCGGCTTCAGCATGAGCTGCCGCCAAAGGATCGCCGGTTGCTTCAGCGTGCCGTGGCGTAATCCTCACCGGAACACCACGGTGCTGTTGCCGTTGAGCAGCACTCGGCGTTCGCTGTGCCAGCGGACCGCGCGGGCGAGCGCCAGTGCCTCCGCGTCGCGGCCCACGGTGGCCAGCGCCCTCGGGTCGTGGCCGTGGTCCACCCGCAGCACCTCCTGCTCGATGATCGGCCCCT
Source organism: Actinophytocola sp. (assembly GCA_009377395.1). Classification (GTDB taxonomy): domain Bacteria; phylum Actinomycetota; class Actinomycetes; order Mycobacteriales; family Pseudonocardiaceae; genus Haloechinothrix_A. The sequence goes on from WHUB01000049.1 coordinate 16,174, forward strand.
CATCCAGCTCAGGCGTCACATAATGCGCGGTCGCGCCCACGTACTTGACGCCACGGTCGTAGGCCTGCTGGTACGGCCTGGCGCCCTTGAAGCCCGGCAGGAACGAGTGGTGGATGTTGATCGCCCTGCCCGCCAGCTTGGCGCAGAGGTCGTCCGACAGCACCTGCATGTAGCGGGCGAGCACCACGAGGTCCGCCCGGTACTCGTCCACCAGCTCCAACAACCGGGCCTCCGCGTCCGATTTGGTCTCCGAGGTCACAGGCATATGGACGAAGTCCAGCCCGGCCGCCTCGGCCATCGGCCGCAGGTCCTCGTGATTGGAGGCCACCGCCGCGATGTCGGCGCCGAGGCTGCCCGCCCGCCACCGGAAGATCAGGTCGTTGAGGCAGTGACCGGCCTTGGACACCATCACCAGGAGGCGTGCCGGCCGGTCGTCGAACAGCTCGAACTCCATGTCGAACTCGCGCGCCACTGGGCCGAACTCCCGGGTGAGGTCGGCGACCGTCGCGTCAGGCCGCGGACAGGTGAACGAGGTCCGCAGGAACAGCGCACCACGGACGCGATCGTCGAACTGCTGATGCTCGACGATGTCGCAGGCGCGGTCGACGAGAAACGACGTCACCGCGTGCACGATCCCGGCCCGCTCGGGGCATCGCAACGTCAGCGTGAACAGGTCTGCCACGGCCTTCTCCTCAGCACTCCACCACATTGAGGGCGAGACCGCCCCGGGACGTTTCCTTGTACTTGTCCTTCATGTCGGCACCGGTGTCGCGCATCGTCTTGATCGCCTTGTCCAGGCTGACGAAATGCAGACCATCCCCGCGCATCGACATCCGCGCCGCCATGATCGCCTTGATCGAGGCGACCGCGTTCCGCTCGATGCACGGGATCTGCACCAGGCCGCCCACCGGGTCACAGGTGAGCCCCAGGTTGTGCTCGATCCCGATCTCGGCCGCGTTCTCCACCTGCTCCGGACTGGCGCCGAACACCTCGGCGAGCCCGGCGGCCGCCATCGAGCAGGCCGAGCCGACCTCGCCCTGACAACCGACCTCGGCGCCGGAGATGGACGCGTTCTGCTTGAACAGCATGCCGATCGCGCCCGCGGTGAGCAGGAAGTCCACCACGCCGTCCTCGGACGCGCCCGCCACGAACCGCCAGTAGTAGTGCAGCACCGCCGGGATGATCCCGGCCGCACCGTTGGTCGGCGCGGTGACGATCCGCCCGCCCGCGGCGTTCTCCTCGTTCACCGCCAGCGCGAACAGCGTCACCCACTCCATCGCGTACAGCGGGTCCTCGGCGTTGCCCGCGACGTCGAGGTGCTCCTTCAGGTTCGCCGCCCGCCGCCTCACCTTCAGTCCGCCGGGCAGCACTCCCGTCGTCGACGTCCCGCGCTCGACGCACTCGGCCATCACCGACCAGATGTGCAGCAGCCCTGATCGGACCTCGTCCTCGCTGCGGCGCACCGTCTCGTTCGCCATCATCAGCGAGCTGATCGACCGCCCGGTGCGGGAGGTGCGGACCAGCAGCTCCTCCGCCGTCGAGAACGGGAACGGGACCGGCGTGGGGTCTTCGACGAGCTGTTTCGCGCCCGCTTCGTCCTCGTCGAGCACGAAGCCGCCGCCGACCGAGTAGTACGTGCGCACCGACAGCACCGTGCCCGCCCGGTCGAAAGCGTGGAACATCATCCCGTTGCTGTGGAACTCGAGCCGCTTGCGCCGGTGCAGCACGACGTCGTCCGACACCGAGAATCCGATGTGGACACCACCGGCGAGTTCCAGCTCGCCGGACTCCGCGACCCGGTCCACCATGGGCTGTGCCGCCACCGGGTCGACCTCGTCCGGCCCGTGCCCGGCGAGGCCGAGCACAACGGCCTTGACGCTGCCGTGGCCGTGACCGGTCGCGCCGAGCGAGCCGAACAGCTCGACCCGCATCGACGCCGCCCGGCTCAGCAGCCCCTCGGCGGCCAGCGACTCCACATAGGACTTGGCGGCGCGCATCGGGCCGACGGTGTGTGAGCTCGACGGCCCGATGCCCACCTTGAACAGGTCGAACACGCTCAGGCTCATACCGGCTCCTCGCGGTACTCGGCACCAGCGTCGACCAGCCACGCGGCCAGGTAGCGGGCGAAGGACGCCCGCACCAGCAGCAGGAACTCGGCGGGGTCTGCGTCGCGCACCAGCAGGATGATCCCGGTCTGTGCGAGCAGCGTCTGCACGCAGGTTCCGGTGGGCGACACCGACGGGTGCAGGTCGATGGCGCAACCATGTGCCAGCAGGTCGCGTGCCCTCGGCCCGGACAGCGCCAGCGTGGTGCGCTGCGCCGAGACGTCGACCACCGCGCCGCCCTGCGTGCCGCCGATGGCCTCCCGCAGCGCGCTTTCCAGCGTCCGCTGCAGGCCCGGCTGGGCCAGCACGAGGTACTCGTCCGGGCCGAGCCAGGCCACCTCGACCGGCCCGTGCGGCCCGGCGCCGCGGTTGAAGGTGCACGGCGTCTCCGGCAGATCGACGCCGAGAACCCTGCTCACCGCGGCCGCCCGGCCCGCGTCGCGCAGCCGCAGCGTCAACTGCGACCGGAAGGGCCGCTCGGTCAGTCGCACCGCCGGGGCCAGCTCGGCGAACCGCGAGGTCCAGCCGTCCAGCGGGGTGCGGCGGGTCGTGATGTCAGCCGTCACGGCGGGCTCCTTCCTTGTCGTACAACACGGTGTCGGTCACGGTGACGGCGACGACCTCGTCGTCCTTGGTGACGTAGAGCTTCTCGCCGATGCGGTCACGGCCGGACCGCAGCACGGCGAGCGCGAAGGTCCGGCCGAGCGCCGCGCTGTCGTAGCTGGACGTGACGTGGCCCAGCATCCGCACCGGCGGCTCCGGCAGGTGGTCGTGCTCGATGATCTGCCCGCCCTCGGGCAGCAGCACCGAAGGATCGGCGGGCAGCAGGCCGACCAGCTGCTTGCGGTCCGGCCGCAGGTTCTCCGCCCTGCTGAAGGAACGCTTGCCGATGAAGTCGGTCTTCTTCTTCGACACCGCCCACGACATGCCGAGGTCCTGCGGCGTGACCGTGCCGTCGGTGTCCTGGCCGACGATCGGGTAGCCCTTCTCGGCGCGCAGCACGTGCATCGTCTCGGTGCCGTACGGGGTGATGCCGTACGGCTCCCCCGCCTCGATCAGCGCCTCCCACAGCGCGAGGCCGCACCAGGCATTGACGTTGATCTCGTACGCCAGCTCGCCGGAGAAGCTGATCCGGCATATCCGCGCTGGGATTCCGGCCACGGTCGCGTCCTGCCAGGTCATGAACCCGAACGCGTCGTTGCTGACGTCGAGCTCCGGCGCCAGCGCCGCCAGCACGTCGCGCGACTTCGGACCGACGAGCGGGACGGTGACCCAGTGCTCGGTGACCGAGGTGGCGAACACCCGCAGGTGTGGCCATTCGGTCTGCAGCCACTCCTCGATCCAGTCCAGCACCATCGCCGCGTTGCCGGTGGTGGTCGTCAGCAGGAAGTGGTCGTCGGCGAGGCGGATCACCGTGCCGTCGTCGATGACCATGCCGTCGATGCCGCACATGACGCCGTACCGGATCCGGCCGACCTTGAGCGTGCTCATCATGTTCGTGTAGAGCATGTCGAGCAGCTCGGCCGCGTCCGGGCCCTGGAGGTCGATCTTGCCGAGCGTGGAGGCGTCCATCAGCGCGACGCCCTCCCGTGCCGCGCGGCACTCGCGCAGCACGGCGGTGTGCATGTCCTCGCCCTGCCTCGGGTAGTGGCGGGCGCGCTTCCACTGCCCGACGTCCTCGAACTCCGCGCCCTGCGCCACGTGCCAGTCGTGCAGCGCGGTCACCCGGATCGGGTCGTACAGCTCGCCCCGGTCGCGTCCGCCGAGCGCGGCGAACGGCACCGAGGTGTAGGGCGGGCGGAAGGTGGTCGGCCGCCGCTCGGCGAGGTTCGCGCCGAGCTGTTCGGCGACCAGACCGGCCGCGACCGTCCCGGACGTCTTGCCTTGGTCGTGGGCGGTGCCGATGGTGGTGTAGCGCTTGACGTGCTCCAGCGACTCGAGGCCCGCACCGGTGGCACGCTCAACTTCGGACACCGTGACGTCGCGTTGGAGGTCGACGAACGCCCTGTCGTCGGCACCGCCAGGCACCCGCCACAGCACCGCAGCCGCCGTCTCCTCGGCGCGGACGTCGGCCACCGGCACCCGCGCCTCGGCCGCCGGGGTGAACCCGGCGGCGGTGACGGCCGCGCGACCGGCGTCGATGCCCTGCTCGACGCACGTGGTCAGCTCGAACGTGCCCGCCGCCGAACCGGCAACCCGCGCCGAGGCCAGGCTCTCCCCCGGCACGTAAGCGCCGGTCTCCGGCGCGTACCGCAGCGTGCCGCCGAGCTGGCTGAACAGATGCACGGCAGGGTTCCAGCCGCCGGAGACCAGCAGCGTGTCGCATCCGACGGTGTCGGCCTGCCCACCGCCGAACGGTCCGATGTGGACGTCGGTGAGCCGGTCATGGCCTTCGGTGCCAGTGACGACGTGGCCGGGGTGCACCTCGATGCCCCGCGCCGCGCACTCCGCGCTGAGCCCGGGCGGCACCTCCTGGCGCGCGTCGAGCAGCACCGGGACGTCGATCCCCGCCTCGGCCAGCTCGATCGCGGCGAGGTAGGCGCTGTCGTTGGCGGTGAACACGGCGAGCCGCCTGCCTACCTGGACGCCGTAGCGGTGCAGGTAGGTGCGGGCGGCCCCGGCGAGCAGGATGCCCGGCCGGTCGTTGTCGGCGAACACGATGGGGCGCTCGTGCGCGCCGGTCGCGATCACGGTCTGCTTCGCCCTGATCCGCCAGATCCGGTGCCGGGAAACGTGTGACGGCGCGTCGAACCCGAGGTGGTCGGTGCGGCGTTGCAGCGCCAGCACGAACCCGTCTTGGTAGGCGCCGAACGCCGTGGTGCGGTCGAGCCGCAACACACCGGGTGTCGTGTCGAGCTCGGTGATCACGTCGCGCACCCAGACGTCCGACGACCGGCCGTCGAGGTTGTCGTCAGTGCCGAGCAGCGAGCCGCCCGGCTCGCTCTGGTCGTCGACCAGTACTACCCGAGCACCGCTGCGGGCGGCGGTGAGCGCCGCGGCGAGCCCGGCGGGCCCCGCGCCGACCACCAGCACGTCGCAGTGGGCGTGCTTCGCGTCGTAGCGCGACGGGTCGGGCTCGGCGGCGAGCACTCCGTACCCGGAGAGGCCGTCGGCGACCAGGCCGTCGTACAGCTCGACCGTCGTCGCGGTCAGCATCGGCTCGGTGAAAGGTTCGGCGATCTGCACCAGCGCGTTGGGCTCCTCGACGCCCGCGGCCATGATGCCGCGCGGGCGGCCGTACTTGATGCTGGTCCCGGTCTGGTGCACTCCGTTGGCCAGCAGCGCCGAGGCGAGCGTGTCACCCGTGCGGCCGGCGAGCGAGCGCCCGTTGAAGCTGAACCGCAGCGCGCTGTCCCGGTCGATGCGGCCGCCAGCGGGAAGCCGGAAGTCGGCGGTCATGTCGTCACCGGCCTTTCCTGGCCGGGCCGGTAGACGGCGAGCAGCTCGTAGCTGCGGGTGTCCCGGACGGCGTTGAACCATCGGCGGCAGCCGGCCGCGTGGCTCCACCGCTCGGCGAACGGCCCTCGGGGGTTGTCACGGAAGAAGACGAACTTCGCCCACTCCTCGTCGGACAGCGCGGCGGGCTCGGCCGGGTAGTCGACGTGGGCCTGGCCGCCGTAGTGGAACTCGACCTCCTCGCGAGGCCCGCACCACGGGCAGGGAATGAGTTGCATCGGGGCTCCTTGAAATATCTCAGTGGGCGACGGCGGCGGCGCCGTGTTCGTCGACGAGGGCGCCGGTGGTGAACCGTTCCAGGGTGAACGGCTCGTTGTACGGATGCGGCTTGTCGTTGGCGATGGTGTGCGCGAAGCAGTCGCCGACTCCCGGCGTCGCCTTGAAGCCGCCGGTTCCCCAGCCACAGTTGAGATACAGCCCGTCCACCGGCGTCAGGCCGATGATCGGCGAGGCGTCCGGGCTGACGTCGACGATGCCCGCCCAGGTGCGGAGCAGGTGTGCGCGGGCGAAGATCGGGAACAGCTCCATCGCGGCCGACATCTGCCGTTCGATGATGTGGAACGACCCGCGCTGGCCGTAGCCGTTGTAGTTGTCGATGCCCGCGCCCATCACCAGCTCGCCCTTGTGCGCCTGCGAGACGTAGACGTGGACCGCGTTCGACATCACCACGGTCGGATGCACCGGCTCGAGCAGTTCGGAGACGAGGGCCTGCAATGGGTGCGACTGGACCGGCAGCTCGACACCGGCCATGGCGGCCAGCTCCGAGGAGTGGCCGGACGCGGCCAGCGCCACCCTGCCCGCCGCGATGCGCCCACGGGTGGTGTTCACTCCGGTGACCCGGCCGTCCGTGGTCTCGATGCCGGTCACCTCGCAGTTCTGGATGAGGTCGACGCCGAGCCGGTCGGCCGCGCTGGCGTATCCCCAGGCGACGTAGTCGTGCTTGGCGATACCGGCCCGGGGCTGGTAGGTCGCGCCGAGGACGGGATAGCGCACCTCCGGCGAGACGTTGACGATCGGGCAGACCTCCTTGACGGCGTCCGCGTCGAGCCATTCGGCGTCGATCCCGTTGAGACGGTTGGCGTTGACCCGGCGCACGCTGTCGCGGACGTCCTGCAGGCTGTGCGCGAGGTTGAGCACGCCGCGCTGGTCGAACAGGATCGGGTAGTCGAGCTCCGCTTCCAGTCCCTCCCACAGCTTGAGGGCGTGCTCGTAGATGCCCGAGCTCTCGTCCCACAGGTAGTTGGAGCGGATGATCGTGGTGTTGCGGGCCATGTTCCCGCCGGCGAGCCAGCCCTTCTCCAGCACGGCCACGTTGGTGATGCCGTGCACGGCGGCGAGGTAGTAGGCCGTCGCCAGGCCGTGGCCGCCACCACCGACCACGACGACGTCGTAGGACTTGGCCGGGTCGGGGTTCCGCCAGAGGAACGAGGGGTGGTCCGGCAGGTTGGTTTGAGCGGGCATCGCGGCACCGATCCTTCTGACATCCGGTTAGTCAACTACTGATATATCAGTTGTTCGTGTAGAGTAGGTCAGGTGAGAACGCACGTCAACACCGAGCTTTCGGATCCCGGGATTTCGCTAGCCGAGCAGTCCTATCGAGCGCTTCGTGACCGGCTGGTCATGCTCGACATCAGACCCGGCGACCCGATCAACGAAGACCAGCTCAGCAGTGAGCTGGGCTGCGGCCGCACGCCGATCCGCGAGGCACTCAAGCGGCTGACGAGCGACCGGCTGGTCGCCGCGTTCCCCCGGCGCGGCACCTTCGCCACCGACGTCAACATCGCCGACCTCGCGCACATCTCGGAGGTCCGCCGCGCGCTGGAGCCGATGGCCGCGTCGGCCGCCGCCGAACGAGCCACCGCCGCGGACCGGGCCACGCTCACCGAGCTGCGCGACCAGCTCGACGCCAGCCAAGGGGCCGAGGACAACGACGCGTTGCTGCGGATGGACCTCGGCGTGCACCGATCCATCTACCACTGCGTGTACAACCCGTTCCTCGAAGACACCCTCGTCGGCTACGACAACCTGGCGACGCGCATCTGGTGCGTGTTCGCGCCGCGCATGGCCGGGATGGCCGGACACGTCGGCGAGCACGTGCCGCTGCTCGCCGCCATCATCGACGGAGACGCCGAGAAGGCGGCGGAGCTGGCGTCGCAGCACGTCAGTGGCTTCGAGCGGGCGATTCGTGCGCTGATCTGAGCGGAGCCGCCTCCTGGCGGACATGCGCCTCCAGCCGCACCACGACCGCCTTCGACACCGGGGTGTTGGACTTCTCCGCCACCGCGCCGAGCGGCACCAGCGGGTTCGCCTCCGGATAGTAGGCGGCGGCGCAGCCACGAGCCGTCGGGTAGGACACGATCCGGAACCGGGCAGCACGGCGATCCCCGTCGGTCCACTCCGACACCAGGTCGACCAGATCCCCGTCGGCGAAGCCGAGCGCGGCGATGTCGGCCTCGTTGACCAGCACGACGCGGCGGGCGTCCTCGATGCCCCGGTATCGGTCCGACAGCCCGTAGATCGTCGTGTTGTACTGGTCGTGGCTGCGCAGCGTCTGCAACAGCAGCCTGCCCTCGCCGACCTCGATCGGTTCCGGCACGTTGACGGTGAAGTTCGCCCTGCCGGTCTCCGTCGGGAAGGTGCGAGAGTCCCGGGGCGGGTGCGGCATGACGAACCCGTCCGGCTGCCGCACCCGCTCGTTGTAGTCTTCACAGCCCGGCACCACCCGCGCGATGTGATCGCGGATGACGTCGTAGTCGCGCTCGAACTGCTGCCACCGCACCGGATGCTGCGCACCGAGCAGCCTGCGGGCAAGTCGGCTGATGATCGCCACCTCGGACAGCAGCTGCTCGCTCGCGGGGCGGAGCCTGCCACGGGAGGCGTGCACCACCGACATCGAGTCCTCGACGGTGACGAACTGCTCCCCCGACTCCTGCGTGTCCCGCTCGGTGCGACCGAGGGTGGGCAGGATCAGCGCGGTGTCGCCGGGTACGACGTGCGAGCGGTTGAGCTTGGTCGAGACGTGCACCGTCAGCGCACAACCGCGCAGCGCCCGCTCGGTGGCCTCGGTGTCCGGGGTGGCGGCGGCGAAGTTCCCGCCCATGGCGACCAGCGCCCTGATGCGCCCGTCGCGCATGCCGTGCAGCACCTCGACGGTGTCGCTGCCGTGCTCGTGCGGCACCGTGACGCCGAACTCCCGCTCCAGCGCATGCAGGAACGACTCGGGCATCTTCTCGTAGATGCCCATGGTGCGGTCGCCCTGCACGTTGGAGTGCCCGCGCACCGGACACAGCCCGGCGCCCGGCTTGCCGATCATCCCCCGCAGCAGCATCAGGTTGACGACCTCTCTGATGGTCGCCACCGCCTGCTTGTGCTGGGTCAGGCCCATCGCCCAGCACACCACGGTGCGCTCGGAGTCGATCAGCAGGTGCGCGATCCGCTCGATCTGCCGCTGGCCGAGGCCGGTCGCGCGTTCGGTCTCGGCCCAGTCGATCTGGCGTGCCCGCTCGGCGAACTCCGCGAAGCCGTGCGTGTGCGCCTCGATGAACTCGCGGTCCAGCACCGTGCCCGGCGCCGCGTCGTCGGCCAGCACCAGCAGCCCGGTCAGGGCGTTGAGCAGCGCGAGGTCGCCACCGATGCGGATCTGGGCGAACTCGTCGGCCAGTTCCGTACCCTGACCCACCATTCCGCTGAGCCGCTGCGGGTTCTTGAACCGTCGCATTCCGGTCTCGGGTAGCGGGTTGACCGACACGATCCGGCCGCCCCGCTCTTTCACCTTCTCCAACGAGGACAGCATGCGCGGGTGGTTGGTGCCCGGATTCTGGCCGAGCACCAGCACCAGGTCCGCGTGCTCCACATCGGACAGTGACACCGAGCCGGTGCCGATGCCGATGGTCTCCGTCAGCGCCGCGCCCGACGACTCGTGGCACATGTTCGAGCAGTCAGGGAGATTGTTGGTGCCGAAGCACCGCACCATGAGCTGATAGAGGAACGCCGCCTCGTTGCTGGTGCGACCCGAGGTGTAGAACGCGGCCTGGTCCGGGGAGCCGAGCGCGGCCAGCTCCGCGGCGATCACGTCGAACGCCGCGTCCCAGTCGATCGGCCGGTAGTGATCGTCACCCCGGCGCAGGATCATCGGCTGGGTCAGCCGCCCCTGCTGGCCGAGCCAGTAGTCGGTGCGCTCGGCCAGCTCGGCGATCGAGTGCCGGGCGAAGAAATCGGCACCGACCCGGCGGGTGGTGGCTTCCTCGGCGACGGCCTTCGCGCCGTTCTCGCAGAACTCGGCCGGCTTGCGCCGGTTGCCGTCGGCCGCGAGCGGGTCGGGCCACGCGCAGCCGGGGCAGTCGAACCCCGCCCGCTGGTTGAGCAGCGGCAAGGTCCGCACCGTCCGGCCGATCCCCATCTGCTCCCAGCTTCGCCGGAGCGAGACCGCCACGCCGGTGAGCCCGGCGGCGGCACCGCCGGGCTCACCGACCTGGAGCGCGTCCTCATCGACATCGCGATCAGGGGCACCTCGGGCCATCCGTCAGACCTTGTCTTCCAGCATGGAGCGGGTGACGACCGTCCACTCCTCGTCGGAGACCTCACCGTCGCCGTTGGTCGGCGCCACCTGGAGGCAGAAGTCGCCGTCGTACTCCTCGTTGCCCACCAGCACCGCCTGCTCGACGATCTCGGCGCTCTGCTCCTCGCGGAGGATCATCGGATCGCTACGGAGATCCTTGGCCAGCGCCACGCACAACACGATCATGACCAGGGCGAACGGCGCAGCGGCGATGATCGTGAGGTTCTGCAGGCCGGTCAGCGCGCTCTCGCCACCATTGCCGACCATCAGCATCACCGCGGCCACGCCACCGGTCGCGACACCCCAGAACACCACGAGCCCGGTGCGTGGCTCGATCGAGCCCCGCTGCGACAGCGTGCCCATCACCAGCGACGCGGCGTCGGCGCCGGAGACGAAGAAGATCGCCACCAGGACCATGACCAGCACGCCCGCGACCCCGGCCAGCGGGAACTGCTCCAGCATCCCGAACAGCTGCGACTCGGAGCTGCCCGCGCCGGCGAGATCCGTGCCGCTCCGCTGCAGGTTGATGGCGGTGCCGCCCATGAGGCAGAACCAGAGCAGGCTCACCACGGACGGGGCCAGGATCACCCCGGCGACGAAGTGCTTGATCGTCCGGCCGCGGCTGATCCGCGCGATGAACATGCCCACGAACGGCGTCCACGAGATCCACCAGGCCCAGTAGAAGATCGTCCACGACGACAGCCAGCTCTCCATGGCCGCGCCGCCCTGTGCGCCGGAACGGGAGATCATGTCGCCCATCTCGCGGAAGTAGTCACCGATGGCCGACGGCACCATGTTGAGGATGAAGATCGTGGGGCCGACCACGAACAGGAAGACCGCCAGCACGCCCGCGAGTACCATGTTGATGTTGGACAGCCATTGGATGCCCCGAGCCACGCCGGACACCGCCGAGGCGATGAAGGCGACCGTCAGCACCGCGATGACGCCGACCAGCAGTCCCACGCCGGGCTGCTCGGGGAGCCAGCCGCCCTCGGTGAGACCGCTGCCGATCTGCAGCGCACCGAGACCGAGGGACGCGGCCGACCCGAACAGTGTGGCGAAGATCGCCAGGATGTCGATCAGCCTGCCCATCGGGCCTTCGCTCACCCGCTCGCCGAACAGCGGGGCGAACGCCGCGCTGATCAGCTGCTTGCGGCCACGGCGGAAGCTGCCGTAGGCGATCGCGAGCCCGACCACCGCGTAGATCGACCACGGGTGGATCGCCCAGTGGAACAGCGATGTCGCCATCGCGGTCTCGACCGCGGCGTCGGTGCCGCCCGGCACTGTCCCCGGCGGCGGCGCCACGAAGTGCGACAACGGCTCCGCCACGCCGTAGAACATCAGCCCGATGCCCATGCCGGCGCTGAACATCATGGCGATCCAGGACACCGTCCGGAACTCCGGCCGCTCGCCGTCCTGGCCGAGCGGGATCTTCCCGTACCGGCCGAAGGCCAGCCACAACGCGAAGAGCACGAATCCGGTCGCGGCGAGCAGGAACGCCCAGCCGGTGTTGGTGATCAGCCAGTCGAGCACCGCCGAGGAGACGCTGCTGAGGTTCGCGGTGGCGAACACACCCCAGGCGAGGAACGCGCCGGCTATGACCGCCGACACAACGAACACGACCCGATCGGTACGCAGGGATTTCTCGATCATCGCGCCACACCCCCTTCTGTCAGCATGGATTGCACCCAGTCATGGAACAGTCCAATGTGGTGCTCGGAGGGTACCAGCACGCCACCGTTGTCATAGGCGCGCGACGACATCGCCGGTTGACATCGCTCACAGGCGTCGAAGTCCTGCTGGTTCACCCGATGGAACAGCTCGACCGAACGAGACACGTCCCTTCCGCTCGCGACGACGTCCTTCGCGTAGAGCCAGTCGCACTCGACGAGGGTGCGGTCCGCCGCCAGCGGGTACATCCGGTGGAAGATCACGTGGTCCGGCACCAGGTTGACGAACACCTGCGGCCGGACGGTGATCGCGTAGTAGCTGCGGTCCTGCTCGGTGCTGACACCCGACAGCCGCTCGAAGCCCTCACTGCCGTCCACGGTGAAGCCGTCGACGTCCTCGCCGAAGGCGGCACCGTGACCCACGTAATACTGCGCGGCGAGCCCGTCTGCGAACTCCGGCAGCACCTCGGTCAGCTCGGGGTGGATGGTCGCGCAGTGGTAGCATTCCATGAAGTTCTCGATGATCAGCTTCCAGTTGGCCTTGACGTCGTAGCTGATCCGCCTGCCGAGCGTGAGCTCGTCGATGTCATAGTTCTCGATGGGCTCGACCGCACCCAGCCGGTCGGCGACGTCGCCGATCACGGTGTCCTCGAACGACGGCGGCTCGTCGGCGAGGCACAGCCAGGCGTAGCCCAGCCACTCCCGCAGCCGCACCGGCCGCAAGCCGTACTCGGTGCGGTCGATGTCGGGCATCGACGACAGGTTGGGGGCGGCGATCAGCTTCCCGTCGAGCCCGTAGGTCCAGGCGTGGTACGGGCACTGGAACGACCGCTTCACCGTGCCGGTCTCCTCGACGCACAGCCGCGCGCCACGGTGGCGGCAGATGTTGAGAAAAGCGCGCAGCGAGCCGTCCCGGGACCGGGTGACGAGCACGCTCTCCCGTCCGATCTGGACGGTGCGGAAGTCGCCTGGGTTGGGCAGGTCGGCGCTGCGGACGGCGCAGAACCACATCGACTCGAAGATCTCGATCTGTTCCAGCTCGAAGATCGCCGGATCGACGTAGGTGTTGCCGGGCAGGGTTCTGATGAGGCTGTTCGGGTGAGCCTGGCCGTTGGTGGCCGGCTCGGCGTTGAAGGTCTCAGTCATCGTTTCTCCGTGGTGTCAGGAGCGAATCCGGGTCATGTCCGGGTCGAACAGGGGCTCGGCCGTCACGACCGCGGCCACCCGCTCGCCGAAGTACTCGATCTCAACCTGGGTGCCCGGCACCGCCAGCTCGGCGGGCAGCCAGGCGTACGCGATGTTCTTGCCGATGGTGTAGCCGCGGGCGGCGCTGGTGACGTAGCCCACCGGCTTCCCGTTGGCGTAGACCGGCTCGGACCCCATGACCACCTGGTAGTCGTCATAGATGGTCAGGCAGGACAGCGCTCGGGTGCTGGGCGACTCCGCCCGTTCCTCGAGGGCGTCGCGGCCGACGAAGTAGCCCTTGTCCATGCGCACCGCGAAGCCGACCCCTGCCTCGAACGGGTCGTGCTCGGTGGTCATGTCGCTGCCCCAGGACCGGTAGCCCTTCTCCAGCCGCATGCTGTTGAACGCGCTGCGTCCGGCCGCGATGACGCCGTGGCGCTGCCCCGCTTCCCACAGCGTGTCCCACAGCTTCAGCCCCATGTCGGCGCTGGTGTAGAGCTCCCAGCCGAGTTCGCCCACATAGGACAGTCGCATCGCGGTGACCGGGACCTCGCCGATGTAGGCGTGCTTGGCCTTGAAGAAGCCGAGCGCCTTGTGGGAGAAGTCCTGTTTGGTCAGTGGTTGCAGCAGGTCGCGGGCGCGGGGGCCCCACAGCCCGATGCAGCAGGTGCCCGGGGTGATGTCGCGCACCTGCACGGTACCGGTCGGCGGCAGGTGGCTGCGCAGCCACTCCAGGTCGATGTTGCTGTTGGCGCCGATCTGGAACCGGTCCTCGGCGAGCCGGGCGACGGTGAGGTCGCTGCGCACACCGCCGTCCTCGCCGAGCAGCAGCGTGTAGACCACCGCGCCCGGCTTGCGGTTGAGCTGGTTGGTGGTCATCGTCTGCAGGAAGTTGAGCGCCTCGGGGCCGGTGACCTCGAGCCGCTTCAACGCGGTCATGTCGAACATGGCCACCCGCTCGCGCGCGACCAGCGCCTCCGCGCCCGCGATCCGCGACCAGTAGCGGGAGGACCACTCGTTGCGCTCGGGGATGAGGTCGATCTCGGGCAGGTTCGCGTTGGCGGTGTACCAGTGCGGCCGCTCCCAGCCGGACGCCTCAAGGAAGTACGCGCCGAGCTCGATCTGGCGGTCGTAGAACGGGCTGGTGCGCAGCGGGCGCGGCTCCTCCGCCGGCTGCAACGGGTGCAGCACGTCGTACACCTCGTTGAAGCTCTGGCTGCTGCGCTGGTGCACGTAGCCGGGCGAGAGCTGCACGTCTTCGAACCGGTTCAGGTCGCAGCCGTGCAGGTCGATGGCGGGCTGGCCCTCGACGAGCCATTCCGCCATCGCCTTCCCGACCCCCGCCGAGTGGGTGATCCACACTGCCTCGGCGACCCAGAAGCCGTCGAGGTCGGGGTGCTCGCCGAGCAGCGGGTTGCCGTCCGGCGTGAACGAGAACAGCCCGTTGATGCCCTCCTCGACCTTCGCGTCCGCGAGGCACGGCAGCAGGTCGACCGAGTCCTGCCAGGATTGTTCGAAGTCCTCCGCGGTGAACGCCATCTCGGACGGCATGGTCGGCGCCACGCCGGGGTCGAGGATCTCGTCGACGCCGATCGGCATCGGCCGGTGCCCGTAGGCGCCGATGCCGATGCGGTCCACATGCTCGCGGAAGTACAGGTCGGCGTCCTGGTGACGCAGCAGCGGCTTGCTCATCTCGTGCAGCTCGTCATTGACGCCTTCCAGCACCGGCAACGGGCTGGTCTTGGCGTACTGGTGAGCCATCGGGACGAGCGGGATGTTCAGGTCGACCATCGCGCCGATCCGGGGACCCCACATGCCGACGCAGGACACCACGATGTCGGCGCGGACCTCGCCCTGGTCGGTCGTCACCGCGCGGACCCGGCCCGCGTGGCGCTCGATGCCGGTCACCTTGTGGTGGGCGAGGAACCGGGCGCCACGGTCGATGGCCCGGCGGGCCTGCGCCTCGGCGGCACGCAGCGGCTTGGCCAGCCCGTCGCTGGGGTTGTAGTACCCGCCGAGCACCTTGTTCTTGTCCAGCAGCGGATGCAGCGTCGCGCACTCCTCCGGCGAGACCAGCGAGGTCTCGACGCCCCACGAGGTCGCCCAGCCGTGCTTGCGGTGCAGGTCGTCCCACCGCTCGGGAGTGGTGGCGATCTCGAGCCCGCCGAGCTGCTGGAAGCACCACTTCCCGTCGAGCGTCAGGTCGGTGTACTTCTCGACGGTGTACTTGGCGAGCGTCGTCATCGTCTTGCATCCGACGGTCTGGTACACCAGGCCGGGCGCGTGCGAGCTGGAGCCGCCGGTGGCGAACAGCGGTCCCTGCTCGAGGACGGTGATGTCCGTCCAGCCGCGTGCGCTGAGCTCATCGGACAAGGCACACCCGACGATGCCAGCACCGATGATGACGACGCGTGGCTGTCTTGCCATGGAGGTCCTCCTGGTCTTACGTGGTGGTCTGCGAAGGGTGCCGGTCAGTGGCCCCGGCTGATCCAGTCGTCGAGGTTCGGAGCTTCCGCGCCGATCGTCGTGGTCGGTCCGTGTCCGGTGTGGACGGTCGTGTCGGCGGGCAGGGTGAACAAGCGGTCCCGGATGGACTCGATGATCGTCGGGAAGTCCGAACCGGACCTGCCGGTCGCGCCGGGGCCGCCCTGGAACAGCGTGTCGCCGCCGAACACCGCCGCCAGCTCGGCCGCGTAGAGCGACACCGAGCCCCAGGTGTGCCCCGGGGTGGACAGCACCCGCAGCGTCGTGCCCGCGACCGCGATCTCGGCGCCCTCAGTGAGCCAGCCGTCGGGCCTGCGGTCCGGGTAGACGGCGTGCCAGAACGCCTCGTCGTCCGGATGGATCAGCACCGGCGCCGCCGTCTTGGCCGCGACGTCGCCCACCGCGTTGATGTGGTCGTTGTGGCCGTGGGTGCACAGCACGGCGGTCACCGTGCGGTCGCCGATGGCGTTCAGCACCGCGACAGCGTCGTGCGCCGGGTCGATGACGACGACCTCGTTCTCGTCGCCGACCAGCCAGACGTTGTTGTCCACCTCCCAGGCGCCACCGTCGAGACAGAACGTGCCCGAGGTGACGACCCGCTCGATCCCCGCGCTCACAGCACGACCACCGAACGCAGCACGCCGCCGTCGTGCATCTTGTCGAAGGCCTCTTCCACGTCGTCCAGCCCGATGGTCTCGGTGACGAACGACGCCAGGTCGAGCCTGCCCTGGAGGTAGAGGTCGATCAGCATCGGGAAGTCCCGGCTCGGCAGGCAGTCGCCGTACCAGGAGGACTTGACCGCGCCGCCCCGGGCGAACACGTCGATCAGCGGCAGCTCGACGGTCATGTCCGGCGTCGGGACGCCGACGAGCACCGCGGTGCCCGCGAGGTCGCGGGCGTAGAAGGCCTGCTTGAACGTCTCCGGGATGCCGACCGCGTCGATCACGACGTCCGCGCCGTTGCCGCCGGTGAGCTCGCGAACGGACTCGACCACGTCGCCGGTCCGGGCGTTCACCACGTGGGTCGCGCCCATGCTCTGCGCCCACTCCAGCTTCTTCGGGTCGACGTCGACCGCGATGATGGTGGTCGCACCGGCGAGCTTCGCGCCGACGATGGCCGCGTCGCCGACGCCGCCGCAGCCGAGCACGGCCACGCTGTCGCCCCGGCCGACCTGGCCAGTGTTGATCGCGGAGCCGATGCCCGCCATCACGCCGCAGCCGAGCAGTCCGGCGACCTCGGCACCGGCCTTCGGGTCGACCTTCGTGCACTGTCCGCTGTGGACCAGGGTCTTCTCGGCGAACGCGCCGACACCGAGCGCCGGGCTCAGCGGCGTGCCGTCGGCCAGCGTCATCGGCTGGCTCGCGTTGTGGGTGTCGAAGCAGTACCAAGGCTCGCCCCGGCGGCAGGCCCGGCAGACACCACAGACCGCGCGCCAGTTCAGCACGACGAAGTCGCCGGGCTCCAGGTCCGTCACGCCGTCGCCGACCTCCTCGACGACGCCCGCGGCCTCGTGGCCGAGCAGGAACGGAAACTCGTCGTTGATGCCGCCCTCGCGGTAGTGCAGGTCGGTATGGCAGACGCCGCATGCCTGCACCGCGACCAGTGCCTCGCCGGGGCCGGGGTCGGGCACCGTGATGGTCTCCACGGTGACCTTCGCGCCGACCGCGCCGGCGACGACGGCTTGTACATTGTGGACCACTGAACGATTCCTTTCTCGAAGCTAGAGAGCTGGGTACAGCGGATGCTTCGCCGCGAGCGCGTCACAGCGGGATCGCAGTTCCGCCAAATCTGGTTCTGGCTTGAGTGCGGTGGCGATGATGTCGGCGACCTCGGCGAAATCGGCGTTGCCGA
>WHUB01000004.1:0-233 GCA_009377395.1 Actinophytocola sp.
AGACCGGCCCGCAACCGCGACCGGCACAGAACGCGTGGTGGCTGGTGAGCAGGGGCATCCCGTGGTTGGGCCGCCGCGCGAACGACGTGGTGCCGTGGGCGATGCGCCTGGCCGCGACGGAGCTGGCGACCCGGGCTCGCGCCCGGCGGGCCACACCCGTCGTCCACACACACCAGACAGCCGACACACACGCGCAGGCCATGTCGGAATCACCGTAGATTCACCCGGAACGG
>WHUB01000004.1:243-1774 GCA_009377395.1 Actinophytocola sp.
ATAGTGCACCCGTGCGTATCGCGATCGTGGCCGAATCGTTCCTCCCGCAGGTCAACGGGGTCTCGAACACCGTGCGGCACCTCGCGGAGCAGCTGTCCGCCGCCGGGCACACCATCATGATCATCGCGCCGGGCCCCGGTGACTCCCGGCACGCCGGCATCCCGGTGGTGCGGGTGCGCAGCGTGCCACTGCCGTTCTACCGGGAGTTCCCGGTCGGCCTCCCGGACAAGGTCATGACCAACGCCCTCGCCCGCTTCGGCCCGGACGTCGTCCACCTGGCGTCGCCCGCTGTGCTCGGGGCGGCCGGGCTCCGGGCCGCGAAACGGCTCGGCGTGCCGACGGTCGCCGTCTTCCAGACCGACCTGGCGGGATTCGCCCGCCAGTACCACCTGCGCGCCGAAACCGTCGTCTGGCGCTGGGTGCGCCACGTGCATCGCCGCGCCGACCGGACCCTCGCGCCCTCGTCGGAGACCGTCAATCAACTGCGGGCGTTGGGGATTCCGCAGGTTCGTCTGTGGGGGCGGGGAGTCAACCTCGGACTGTTCCGTCCGGAGCGACGCGATGACGACCTCCGGCGGCGGTTCGCGCCGGACGGTGAGCTCGTGGTGGGCTATGTCGGGCGGATCGCCGCCGAGAAGGGAGTGTGGCGGCTCGCCGAGCTGTCGGCCATCCCCGGGATCAGGATGGTGATCGTCGGGGACGGACCGGAACGAGTGGCGCTGGAAGGCATGCTGCCGGACACGCATTTCACCGGCATGCTGCGAGGCGACGACCTGGCCCGCGCCTTCGCGTCGCTGGACGTCTTCGTGCACCCGGGCGAGCACGAGACGTTCTGCCAGACTGTGCAGGAAGCCCAGGCCAGCGGCGTGACGGCGATCGCGCCGGCGGCGGGTGGCCCGGTCGACCTCATCGAGCACGGCCGCACCGGCCTGCTGTACGACCCGGCCGATCCGCAGGCGCTGCGGTCCACTGTGGCCACGGTCGTGCGCGACGCCGGGCTACGCGGGCGGCTGTCGGCGGCGGCGAAGGAGCGGGTGCGGGATCGCACCTGGTCGCGCACGGTGGACGAGCTGGTCACGCGTCACTACGCGGCGGTGCTCGACGCCGTGGACCGGGCGGCCTGATGACCGGAGGTTTGTCGGCGCAAGCCCCGTTGTTCAGGGCGGGGATAGTCGATTGCTCAGCTTGGGTGTCGCTGTTGTTCGACGTATTGGTGGATGATCGATGGGGGTGCTCCGCCGCAGGATGCGGCGAAGTACGAGGGGGACCACAGGTGGTTGCGGTGGGTGCGGATGCTGAACTGTTGCCGCAGCCGACGCGACGACACGCCCTTGAGGCTGCCGACCATCCGGGACAGTTGCACGGTGGGTGGGTATTCGACCAGGAGGTGCACGTGGTCGTCTTCTCCGTTGAACTCGACGAGCGCGGCGCCGAAGTCGGCGCACACCGCCGCGAGGATGGGTTCCATTGCGGTCAGGTGTTCGTCGGTGAGCACGCCGCGACGGTATTTCGTCACGAAGACCAAATGGAC
>WHUB01000004.1:1784-84457 GCA_009377395.1 Actinophytocola sp.
ACACAGTGCCGACCAGTGCGGTAGTCGCGATCGTCCGCCATAGGTCAATAGGGTACGCTGATCGTTGTGCAGGCCAGATACCGCTACCGGATCGAGCCGACCGAGGCTCAACGGGAGATGCTGGCGCGCACGTTCGGCAGTTGCCGGGTGGTGTTCAACGACGCGCTACGCACTCGAGGGGACTGCTACCGGGCCGGGGAGAGGGTCGGGGCGACCGAGGTGCAGCGGCGGGTCGTCACCGTCGCGAAGGGCACCGAGGCCCGGGCGTGGTTATCCGAGGTAGCGTCCGTCGCTTTGGTGCAGTCGGTGCGGGACGCGCAGCGCGCCTACACGAACTGGTGGGACTGCCAGAAGGGGCGGCGCAGGGGCCGCAAGATGGGCCGCCCCCGAATGAAGTCCCGCAAGGACAACCGGCAGTCGTTCCGCCTCACCCGCAATGGGTTCAGCCTCCGGCCGCAGGGGCGGCTGTACATAGCGAAGGTCGGCGACGTGCGGGTGCGCTGGTCTCGGGGCCTGCCGTCCGAACCGAGCTCGGTCACGGTCATCCGCGAGCCGGACGGCCACTACTACGCCTCGTTCGTGGTCGAGGTCGAGCCGACACCGCTACCGGCGGTCAGCCAGGAAGCCGGGGTGGATCTCGGTGTGTCGCGGCTGGCTACGGTCGCGACATCATCCGGCGGCCGGGCGGACATCCCCAACCCACGCCACCTCGCGGGAAAGCTGCGGAAACTCCGCCGGTTGGAGCGGGAGAAAGCTCGCCGCGCCAAGGGTGGCGCGAACCGGGCCAAGACCCGGCGCAGGGTCGCTATCCAGCACGGCAAGGTCACCCGCGCCCGCAGGGACTTCCAGCACAAGCAGGCACTGGCGTTGATCCGCGAGAACCAAGCGATCTACGTCGAGACCCTGAACATCGCTGGGATGGTAAGGAACCGTCGGCTCGCGCGTGCGATCTCGGACGCGGGCATGTCGCGGTTCGTGCGACTACTGGAGGAGAAGGCCGAACGCTACGGGCGTTCGGTGGACAAGATCGACCGGTGGTTCCCGTCGTCGAAGACCTGCTCGGCGTGCGGTGCTGTACAGGACACGATGCCGCTCAAGGTCCGCACCTGGGTCTGCGGGTGCGGCGCGGTCCACGACCGGGACCACAACGCCGCGAAGAACATCCTCGCCGCAGGGCGTGCGGAGAGGCCAAACGCCTGTGGAGTCGACGTAAGACCACTCTCCGGGGCGGCGGTCGGCGATGAAGCAGGAAGCACCCCAAACGCGGCGTAGCCGCGCGGGAATCCCCGTCGTACACGACCGGGAGCACGTCAACGAGAACACGAAGTCGCCGGGGGGACCGCGTCGCGCCAGCCGCGATACCGCTCCGGGCGCTGCAGCGAGTAGAACGATCCGTTCAGCTCGGCCGTGCGCATCTGGCGGCTCAGGTATTCAAGCTGTCGCCTCCGTGGCAGGTCGGCGGGGTAGAACGGGCCGCGCCACGAGTCGTATACCCAGCCGGACGTGCCGATCCTGATCTCGCCCACGGCCCCATCCTGCCTCCGATCGGTGACAGCGGCTTGATCAAGTGAGGGGCTAGGCTCAACTACATGCGCGAGGCGAATGACATGACCGACGGCGAGCCACGCATCCTCTACCTCAGCCGGAGTGACATCGCGGCCGTCGGTGGGGACCACTCCGAGCTGTACGTCACCGCGCTGGCGGACGGCCTGGTGCGGCACGCCGAGGGCAAGACCGTGCAGCCGCTCAAGCCGTACCTGCGCGCGTCCGGCGACCACATCGCGGACCGGATCATCGCGATGCCCGCACACGTCGGCGACCCCGGCATCTCCGGTCTGAAGTGGATCGGCAGCAAGCACGACAACCCCGAGCGCGCCGGACTCGAACGCGCCAGCGCGGTCATCGTGCTCAACGACCCGGCGACCAACTACCCGGTCGCGCTGCTCGAAGGCGGTCTGATCAGCGCCTGGCGCACGGCAGCCGTGTCCGCCCTCGCCGCGCGGCACCTGGCACGCACCGGCTTCACCGACCTCGCGCTCGTCGGCTGCGGCGTCATCGGCTCGACGCAGGTCATCGCGTTGCTGGAGCAGTTCGAGCACATCGAGACCGTGCACCTGTACGACGTCTGTGCCGAGGCGGCGACGGTGCTGGCCGAACGCATCACCGATGGTGTCAAGGCCGTCGTCGCGGACAGCGCCGAGGCCGCGGTGCGCGCGGGTGACGTCGTCGTGCCCTGCACCGTGACGGACTCGCCCTACATCCACTTCGACTGGCTGAAGCCGGGGTCGCTGCTCTGCAATGTGTCCATCATGGACGTCCACAAGGACGTCTTCCTCGGCGCCGACAAGGTCGTCGTCGACGACTGGGAGCAGAGCAACCGGGAGAAAAAGATCATCAACCAGCTCGTGCTCGACGGCAGCTTCTCCCGGGAGCGGCTGCACGCCGAGCTGGGCGAGATCCTGGCGGGCAGCAGGCCGGGGCGGGAGAACGACGACGAGATCATCGTGCTGAACCCGATGGGCATGGCCGTCGAGGACATCGCCTGCGCCGCCGAGGTCTACCGCCGCGCGCTCGACCAGCGGGGCGGCACCTGGCTGAACCTGTACTGACCGATGGACCTCGTACTCCGCGACCTGATCGACACCGTGCTCGGCGAGAACGTCTACGGCGCGGCAGACAGGCTGCTCGCCGACGGCGAGTGGTGCCGCATCCCGGTCACCGGCGGTTCGCTGGTGTTCCGCCGCCGTGACGGCGGAGCGTTGCAGCCACACCGGCTCGCGCGCGGACCGGTGTGGCACGTCGGTGACACCGAACGCGAACTGACGCCGGTCGAGGTGCTCGCCCTGCTCGGCGACCGGCGCGAGCTGCCCGCCCACAACGCCGTCCTCGCCGACCTGCGCACCGCCGTCGAACACGGCGAGGTGACGCGCGCGGGCTGGTCGGCGTTGCCGGACCGGGCACCGAGGCAGGGCGGGTTGCTGGCCGGTGAACGGCTGGCCGCCACCCGCAACCGGCCGTTCCATCCCACCGCGCGGGCGGTGTCGGGCTGGTCGGCGAACGAGCTGGCCGAGTACGGGCCGATGCGCCAGCGGCCCATGCCGATGCGCTGGGTCGCGGTGCGCCGGGACCGGCTCCGCCACGGTGAGCACGCCGAGTCGCATCGGCTGGAATGGCTGCTGCTCGACGAGTCCGAACAGGACTGCCTGGCCGACGCCATGACGTCCTCCGGCGCGAATGCCACGGAGTATCAACCGATCCCGGTGCATCCGTGGCAGTTCGACCGGGTGCTGCACGCCTGGGCGGGCGAGATCGCGGCACAGGACATCGTGCCGCTCGACTGCCGGGCAGGCCGGTTCCAGCCGACCGCCTCGCTGCGCACCCTGACTACGGCGCCGGAGACCGATCGCCACCTCAAGGTGCCGCTCGGCGTGGCGACCCTCGGCGCGGCACGGCTGCTGCCGCCGCGCTATCTGGACAACGGCGACAAGGCCCAGCGCATGCTGCGGTGGTTGCTCGACGCCGACCCCACGCTGGCCAAGCGGGTCGCGCTGTGCGACGAGACCGCCTGGTGTGGCTGGCGCGCCGACGCCGCCGACGAGTTCGCCGACCGGCCGGGCGAACTCGCCGCCCAAGTTCGTCGCTACCCGAGCGGCATCCTCGACTCGGACACCATCGCCCTGCCGATGGCGGCACTCGCGGCGCACGAGTGGCAGCACATCGCGCCCGCGCTCGGCGTCGACGACCCGGTCGCGTTCTTCCGTGGCCTTGCCACCGACTTCTGCGCGATGGCGTTCGCGTTCCTCGGCCACGGTGTGCTCCCCGAGCTGCACGGCCAGAACGTCGTGGTGCTGCTGTCCGGCGATGGCCCGGCGCGGTTCGTGCTGCGGGACCACGACACCGTGCGGGTGTGTCCGCAGTGGATGTCGGACGCAGGGACGCCGGACCCCGGTTACCGGATCAAGCCGGGCGCGCCGCAGTCGCTGAGTCTCGACGCGCCGGAGGAGCTCATCGGCTACGCGCAGACCCTCGGCATCCAGGTCAACCTCTACGGCATCGCGGACGCCATCGCCCGCCACTACGACCTCGACGAACGCGTCCTGTGGCGCGCGCTCGCCGACGCGGTGACCACCGCCATCGACGTCGCCGGCGGCGACACGCTGCGCGCCACCCTGCTCGACGCGCCGGACTGGCCGAGCAGGCAGGTCCTCGGGCCGTTGCTGCGGACCGGTCGCAACGCGGGCGTGAGCATGCCGGCGGCGACCGGCAGCGTGCCCAACCCGCTGCGTCCACTCCGGGCCGCGCGGCGAGCGTCCCGGCAGCGGCTGCTCAACGCCTACCTGCGCGAGTCCGGCCGCACACCGACCCCGACCGGCGACGGCCTGGCGCGGGTGCCGCTCGGTGACGGCAGGGCCCTGGTCGTCGCGGTGCGCTACCGCTCCGAGTTCGGCCACCACACCTACGGCGACGACGTGTGGCTGGAACGCCCCGACGGGGTGCGCGAGCCGTTGAGCCACGACGAACTGGCCACGCTGTTGCTCGACGAGGTCGCCGGGCTCGCGACGGCGGCGTTCGGCGAGACCGGGGACGGTGAGACGCTGGCACGCCAGATCACCAGCAGCGTCGAGGCAACCGCCCGCTACCTCCAGGGAACGCCGCCGCCGAAGACCGACCCGGCCCGGTGCGCCGAGCAGTCGCTGCGCTACGGCCACCCGTTCCATCCCACGCCGAAGAGCATCGACGGCTTCGGCGACGAGCTGCCGCGCTACGCGCCCGAGCTGGGCGCCGAGTTCCGGTTGCACTGGTTCGCGGTGCGCGCCGACGCGGTGGCCGAACGCCGCGTCGCGCCCGGCGAGTGGGTGCCGCCCCGCGTCGCACGCCACGCGCCACCCGGCTACGCGCTGCTGCCGGTGCACCCGTGGCAGTCGCGCTACCTCACCCGGCAGCCGAGGGTGACCGAGCTGCTCGCCGACGGCACCCTGATCGCACTCGGCGAACTCGGCGGCACGGTGTACCCGACGTCCTCGGTGCGCACCGTGTGCGATCCCGCGTTCGGCACCTCGTGGAAACTACCGCTGCACGTGCGGATCACCAACTTCGTGCGCACCAACCCGGCCGAACACCTGCACCGCGCCGCCGACGCCAGCGCGCTGATCGCCCAGCTCACTGCGAACTGGCGGCACGAGGACTTCGGCGTGCTGCTGGAAACCGGCTACCGCAGCGTCGACCCGGCCGTGGTCGGCGACGAGCTGGCCGCCGACTTCGCGGTGCTGTTCCGGCAGCACCCCTTCACCGACGGCTGCTTCGCGCCGAGGGTCGTTGCCGGGCTGTTGGAGGACCGCGACGACGGCGTGCCCGCCGTGATCGAGGAGGTCAGGCGGTCCGGCGGCTCGTGGCAGGAGTGGCTGCGGTGCTACCTGCGGTTGGCGGTGCTGCCGCTGCTCGACGTCTTCGAGCGGGACGGCGTCAGCTTCGAGGCGCACGTGCAGAACAGCTTGCTGCACACTCAGGACGGTTGGCCGGCGCGGTTCTGGGTGCGCGACATGGAAGGCACCAGCGTCAGCGCCGCGCGCCAGCCGGACCTCGAGCCGGCCAGCCCGCTGCGGTACTCCGACGACGAGGCGTGGCTGCGGCTGCGCTATCACGCGATCGGCAACCACCTCGGGCATCTCATCGGCGTGCTCGGCCGCCACGGCGACGGCGAACGGCCACTGTGGACGACGGCGCGGGAGGTGCTGCTCGACGAGGGCGGCACGCTGGCGCGCGACCTGGTCGCCTCGCCGGTGCTGCCGGTGAAGGCCAACCTGATCAGCCGCTTCGCCGGGCGCGGCGAACGGCCGCTGTATGTCGACGTCCCCAATTCCCTCTATCGGGTGGTCCTATGATCCAGCAGGCATTGCGTGCGCCGAGCTTCGTGACCGCGCGGCGCCGGGTGTTCCGGCAGCTGATCGAGTCGCTGCTGTACGAGGACGCGCTCAAATGTCGTACCACCGAGTCCGGTGAGTCCGTTGTGGACGGCTTGGTGCGCTACACGTTCCGGGCGCGCCGCCGGTACGGCTTCGGCCGGGTCGCGCTCGCGCCGGAGCCGGTGCTCCGAGACGGCGCCGAGGCCGAGTCGATCACCCGGTTCCTCGCCGAGGCCGGCGACGCGCTGCTGGCCGAGCCCGATTGCCTCGCCCGGTTCGCCGACGAGCTGGAACGCACCCTCGTCAACGACACCCTCGCGCGGTACGTCGCGACCGAGCGTGGCGACGTGCTCGGCGACGCCGACTACGACCGGCTCGAGTCGATCACCCTGGACGGGCACCGCTACCACCCGGCGTTCAAGTCGCGGGTGGGTTTCGACGTCGCTGACAACCTCGCCTACGGACCCGAGTTCGCCGAAGACATCCGTCCACTGTGGCTGGCGGCGCACCGGTCCATCACCGAGGTGACGGTGGCCGACGGCCTCGATGAACAGCGCTTCATCGCCGAGCAGCTCGGGAAGGCGTTCCCGGCGCGGGAGGGGTACACCCTGCTTCCGGTGCACCCCTGGCAGTGGCGGGAGCACGTCGCCACCGCGTTCGCCGAGCAGCTGCGGCGCGGTGAGCTGATCGTGCTCGGCGACGATCCGCACTCCTTCCGTGCGCAGCAGTCGATCCGCACGCTGGCCTGCCGCGACGTGCCGGAGCGGCCCTACCTCAAGCTGGCGATGTCACTGGTCAACACCTCGACCAGCCGGGTGCTCGCCCCGCACACCGTCCGCAACGCGCCGCCGATCTCCGACTGGCTGCGCCGCGTCGTCGACCGCGACACGTTCCTCCGCGACGAGCTGCGGCCGATCGTGCTCCGCGAGGTCATGGGCACCTCCGTCGCCCCGGCGCCACCGGCCGAGTTCGCCCGCCCCGCGAGCTACGGCACGCTGGCCTGCATCTGGCGGGAGAGCCTGCATCCCCACCTGGCGGCGGGTGAGCGGGCGGTGCCGTTCACCGCGCTGACCGCGAGCGAACTGGACGGCACACCGCTGATCGGCGGCTGGCTGCGCGAGCACGGCGCGCGGGAGTGGGTCCGGCGGCTGGTCGATGTCGCGGTGATCCCGTTGCTGCACCTGCTGTTCCGGCATGGCATCGCCTGCGAGTCGCACGCGCAGAACATGGTGCTCCTCCACCGCGACGGCCTGCCGGAACGGATCGCGCTCAAGGACTTCCACGACGGGGTGCGGTTCTACCGCGCCCGACTGTCCGATCCGGACGACTGCCCGCCGCTGGCGAGCCCACCGTCGCACCACGTCAACGCGAACTCGTTCCTGGAGACCGACGACGTCGAGCTGGTGACCGACTTCCTGCTCGACGCGTTCTGTTTCGTCAACCTCGGCGAGCTCGGCGGGTTCCTCGCGGACGCCGGGCTGCTGGCCGAGCGGGAGTTCTGGGCGATCGTGCGCGAGGGCATCGCGGACTACCAGGCCCGGTTCCCGGAACTCGCGGAGCGGTTCGCGCTGTTCGACGTCGTCAAGCCCCGGATCGCGGTCGAGAAGCTGACGACCCGCAGGCTGCTCACCGACACCGAACTGCGGCTGCACCACGTGCCGAACCCGCTGGCGGGGACGTCATGACCGCGCCGGTGTGCCGCTACGACTACGACCTCGACGCGCTGCGCGGGCACGTCGCGCGGATCGTGGCGACGCTGCCGGAACGCTGCCGCATGTTCTACGCGATGAAGGCCAACAGCGCCGCGCCGATCCTGCGGGCACTGGCGCCGTTGGTGGCGGGGTTCGAGGCGGCGTCCGGCGGCGAGGTCGCCGAGGCCCGCGTCGTCGGCGCCGGCGTGCCGGTGCTGTTCGGCGGACCCGTCAAGACCGACCGCGAGATCGCGGACGCGCTCCGCGCGCGGGTGACCCGGTTCCACGTCGAGAGCCTGCTCGAGCTGCACCGGATCGAGGCGGTCGCGGCGGCCGAAGGCGTCACCGCCGAGGTGCTGCTGCGGGTCAACCTGGCAGGGCCGTTCCCGGCGGCGACGCTGGCGATGGCGGGGCGGCCGACCCAGTTCGGCATCGACGAGTCGGTGCTCCCCGACGCCGTCGGGATCGCCCAAACGTTGCCGCACCTGCGGCTGGCCGGGTTCCACCTGCACTCGCTGTCGAACAACCTCTCGGCGGACGCCCACCTCGACCTGCTGCGGCTCTACCGCGACACGGTGACCGCATGGGAGGCCGAGTTCGGGCTGCGCTGCGAGGTGCTCAACGTCGGCGGCGGCATCGGCGTCAACTACGCCGACCTCGACGCGCAGTTCGACTGGTCCCGCTTCGCCGAGGGGCTCGTCGAGCTGGTGGCCACGTTCCCCGGGCATTGGCACGAGATCGACTTCGAGTGCGGCCGGTACCTGGTGGCGGCGTGCGGGCGCTACGCCGTCGAGGTGCTCGACGTCAAGCGCAACCACGGCGTCGACTACGTGCTGGTGCGCGGCGGCACGCATCACTTCCGGCTGCCGGTGTCGTGGCAGCACAGCCACCCGTTCACCGTCGTGCCGGTGGACGCCTGGCCGTCAGGGCTGCCGCGGCCCACGACGGACGGGCCGGTGACGGTGGTCGGTGAGCTGTGCACGCCGAAGGACGTGCTCGCCCGCGACGTCGACGCCGGTGAGATCAGGGCGGGTGACGTGCTGGTGTTCGAGTACGCGGGCGCCTACGGCTGGGAGATCTCCCACCACGACTTCCTGTCCCACCCGCACCCGGAGCAGGTGTTCCTGGGTGGTCAGGCCACGTCCTCGGCGTCCCGGATGGTGTAGGCGTAGCCCTGCTCGGCGAGGAAACGCTGCCGGTGGGCGGCGTAGTCGGCGTCGACGGTGTCGCGGGCGACCACGGAGTAGAAGTGCGCCTGCCCGCCGTTCGCCTTGGGCCGCAGCAGCCTGCCGAGTCGTTGCGCCTCCTCCTGCCGGGAGCCGAAGGTGCCGGAGATCTGGATCGCCACCGCGGCCTCCGGCAGGTCGATGGAGAAGTTCGCCACCTTCGACACCACCAGCTGCGGGATCTCGCCCTGCCGGAACGCCTCGAACAGCCGCTCCCGCTCGGCGTTGCGGGTGGAGCCCTTGATCACCGGCGCGTCCAGCTCGGCGCCGATCTCGTCGAGCTGGTCGAGGTAGGCTCCGATCACGAGCGTCGGCTCCCCGGCGTGCTTCTCCACAATGGACCGGATCACCGGCAGCTTGGTGCGGGCCGACGAGCAGATCCGATACCGCTCGTCGACGTCGGCGGTGGCGTAGGACATCCGCTCCGACTCGGTCAGCGTCACCCGCACCTCGACGCACTCCGCCGGGGCGATCCAGCCCTGCTGCTCGATGTCGCGCCACGGGACGTCGTAGCGCTTCGGCCCGATCAGCGAGAAGACGTCGCCCTCGCGGCCGTCCTCGCGCACCAGCGTGGCCGTCAGCCCGAGCCGCCGTCGCGACTGAAGGTCGGCGGTCATGCGGAACACCGGCGCCGGCAGCAGATGCACCTCGTCGTAGATCATCAACCCCCAGTCGCGGGAGTCGAGCAGTTCGAGATGCCGGTAGGCGCCCTTGGTCTTGCGGGTCAGCACCTGGTACGTCGCGATGGTGATCGGCCGGATCTCCTTGCGCTCACCCGAATACTCGCCTATCTCGTCCTCGGTCAGCGACGTCCTGGCGAGCAGCTCCCGCTTCCACTGCCTGCCCGCGACGGTGTTGGTGACCAGGATCAGCGTCGTCGCCTGTGCCTGCGCCATCGCGGCCATGCCGACCAGCGTCTTGCCCGCCCCGCACGGCAGCACCACGACGCCGGAGCCGCCCGCCCAGAAGGCGGTGGCCGCCTCCTGCTGGTAGCCGCGCAGTGCCCAGCCGGTCTCGTCGAGCGACATCGGGTGCGCCTCGCCGTCGACGTACCCCGCGAGGTCCTCGGCGGGCCAGCCGACCTTGAGCAGCGCCTGCTTGAGTCTGCCGCGCTCGGACGGATACACCGCGACGGTGTCGTCGTCGATGCGCTCGCCCAGCATCGGTGCGATCTTGCGGGAGCGCAGCACCTCCTCGAGGACCGCCCGGTCGGTCGTGGTCATCACGAGGCCGTGCGCGGGGTGGTTGGCGATTTGCAGCCGCCCGAACCGCGCCATGGTGTCCACGACGTCGATCAGCAGCGGCTGCGGCACCGGGAAGCGGGTGTAGTTGGTCAGCGCGTCGACGACCTGCTCGGCGTCGTGCCCGGCCGCGCGGGCGTTCCACAGCGCGAGTGGCGTGATGCGGTAGGTGTGCACGTGCTCGGGGGCACGTTCCAGCTCGGCGAACGGCGCGATCGCCACGCGGGCGTCGTCGGCACGGTCGTGGTCGACCTCGAGGAGGACGGTCTTGTCCGACTGGACGATCAGCGGGCCATTCACACCTCCCTTTATAACAGTGTCGGTGGCCACCGGACCGTGCTCGGATCGGCACCCTCGGTTGTCGTCTTCCACCAGGTGATCCACAGCGTCATGCGGCCGTTCGGGTGAGATCAGCAAACCCGATGCCACCGGCGCGAGCACCAAGATCACGCCGCTGCGACGGCGGCGCCGCGGCGGCGGGACGTCCGGCCCGCGCCGCGAGACGATCGGCCGCCCGCGCCAGTTGCGCAGGTGCGCTGCGATTTCGGCCGCTGAGAGTGAGCGCCGATCGGCTTTTAGTGCCATCTTCTGTCCCACCGAAATGGACGATCAACTACCGCCGGTAGCACGTGCTGATGCACGGGATGCGGTCTTTTCGTCGCCAGGTGGGCCAGTTACTCTCCGAGCTACCGCCGCCCCGCATGGCCGACGACAACGAGGTGTGCGTGGCGACCCCGGCCTGGTGGACAAGAAGGAAGATCCGAGAAGGACAGCAGTGTGCCCCGACGCGCGACGGCTCATCCCGATGACGCGACGCAGCGCGCCTCGGCGGATGCGGCCGATCCCACGGGCAACTCTCGGCTCGGCGGCCTGAACCCGAACGTCGCGGGCAGCGGATGGCAGCTGCGGAACTGGTCGCTGCGCACCAAGCTGATCGCGGCACTGCTGGTGCCGACCATGACCGCGGTCGTGCTGATCGGCATGCGGTTTCACGACCAGGTCCAGTCGGCGGGCAGGCTCGCCGAGCTGTCCGCGCGGGTCCACACCGACACCGCCCTCGCCGAGCTGGTCCACGTCTTGCAGCGGGAGCGTGACTTGACCGTCCGCTCGATCGCCAACGGTCGCGCCGGCGCCGATTCCGCGCTCACCCAGCAGCGCCGCCGGGTCGACGATCAGCTCGGCGCGTTCAGCCGGACGCTCGCCGCCTCCCGGTCCGAGCTCGCGGCCGGCGCCGCCGACCGGTTCAACCGGCTGCGGGACCGCCTCGACGACCTGAGCAAGCTGCGGTTCCG
Source organism: Actinophytocola sp. (assembly GCA_009377395.1). Taxonomy (GTDB): domain Bacteria; phylum Actinomycetota; class Actinomycetes; order Mycobacteriales; family Pseudonocardiaceae; genus Haloechinothrix_A. The sequence goes on from WHUB01000004.1 coordinate 13,138, forward strand.
TGCCGAGCACGGCGTCTCCGCCGCCGACCGGGTGCTGCGGTCGTACAGCACGCTGATCTCGGCGCTGATGTCGTCGCGGGTGCAGTCCGTGGTCACCATCAACGAGCCGGGGCTGGTGCGGCTGCAACTGGCGGGCTCCGCGGTGTCCCGGGTCAAGGACCAGATGTCGACCGCCCGTGCGCTCGTCGCGGCAGCGCTGGCCACCGGCTCGCTCGGCCCGGAGGACGAGCGGCTGCTCAGCGCGGCGGCCGCCCAGGTCGCGGCGTGGCGCACCGACTTCCGCAAGTTCGCGACGCCGCCGCAGCAGCGGATGTACGACGACACCGTCACCGGCATGATCGTCGACCAGCGCGACCAGATTCTGGAGTCGGTGCTGACGCGCTCGGAGACCGGGCAGTCGCTCGCCGGGCTCGATCCGGTGCGGTGGGAGACGTCGTCGACCTACACCATCAACCTCGTCCGCAAGGTCGAGGAGGCGCTGCTCAGCCGGATGCAGCAGCGCACCGACGCGCTCGCCGACCAGGCGCGGACGGCGGCGCTGCGCGACAGCGGGATCGTGGTCGGGCTGCTGCTGTTCGCCGTGCTGCTCGCGCTGGTCATCGCGCGCTCGCTGCTCGGGCCGCTGCGGACGCTGCGCAGCACCGCGCTCGAGGTCGCCGAGTACCGGCTGCCCGCCGCGGTGCAGGGTCTGCTGCTCGACCCCAACGCCGTGCGCCCGCCCGAGGTCGCTCCCGTCCCGGTGAGCAGCAACGACGAGGTCGGGCACGTCGCCCGCGCCTTCGACGCCGTGCACGGCGAGGCGATCCGGCTCGCCGCCGAGCAGGCCGAGCTGCGCGGCAACGTCAACGCGATGTTCGTCAACCTGTCCCGGCGGGGGCAGGAGCTGGCCGACCGGCAGCTCGACATGCTCGACCGGATGGAGGCCGAGGAGCAGGACCCCGACACGCTCGCCTCGCTGTTCGAGCTGGATCACCTCGCCACCCGGTCGCGGCGGATCTGCGAGAACCTGCTCGTGCTGACCGGCAACGACTTCGCCCGGATGCTGCCCGGCGCCGTGGCCGCGTCCGAGGTGATCGGCGCGGCCCTCTCCGAGATCGAGCAGTACCAGCGGGTCGAGCTGGCCCCGGTGCCCGACGTCGCGGTGCGCGGTGACGTCGTCAGCGATGTGGTGCACGTGATCTCGGAGCTGCTGGAGAACGCCACCAACGGCTCGCCGGAGACGACCGTGTCGCTGGCCAGCTCGGTCGTGAAGGGTGGCGCGTGGCTGGTCGAGATCACCGACAGCGGGCCCGGGATGTCGCACGAGGCGATCGAGTCGGCCAACACCCGCCTCGCCGAGCTGCCCGAGATCGACATCGAGGCGTCCCGGAAGATGGGGCTTTTCGTCGTCGGCAGGCTCGCCCAGCGCAACGGGCTCGCGGTCCGGTTGCGGCACGCCGCGACCGGCGGGCTGACCGCGTCTGTCCTCGTGCCGGCGCAGGTCATCGGCGAGCTGCCCGATGACGCCGACCTGGGGCAGTCGACCGCGCCCGGCAGGCGCCCGGAGTGGCTGGACACCGTCACCGTCCGGTCGCGCAAGCACCCGGGCGGGGCCGGACCGCCGAAGCGGGCGCCGGTGGTCACCGAACGGCAGGAACCCGCCGACGAGGGCGTCGTGCGCCACCATCCGCTCGACGACGACCAGCCGACCGAACGGCTGCCGGTCTACAAGGACCTGCTCACCAGGTGGTTCCGCGAGGGCGACGACGAGCCCGAGATGCCGGGGCTCTACACCGGGCCGTTCCGTCCGGTCCGCCCGGATCCCGAGGAGGCGGACGACGCCGAGGAGGCGGTCGAGGAGCCGTCGATTCTCGACCAGCCCACGAATCGGACGATGCGGCCGGTCGATGCGGCCAAAGGAGTGAACTCCGCCGACACGAGCGTGTCGCGTTCGGGCGAGGAGTTCGCGCCGCCGTCCCATGGTGAGCTGGACCTCGGCGACACCGGGTTCGATGGTGCTGACCAGCCGGTATCGGAGCAGCTCAGTGGGGATGTCGCCGAGGAAGGGACGGTGCGGGAAACCGACGTGATCTCCCGTGCGCCCGACGCCATCAGGAGCAGGATGCGCAGCCTCGCGAAGGGGATGCAACGGGCGAGAAACGCAGGCGACGAGGAATACGCTGACTCAGGACAGACGGCCACCGTGGCCGCATGGCTCGATGAGCGAGTCGGATCAGGAGGCAAGGAGGGTTAGTGACATCGTCCGCTGGGCAGCCGGCTGGGACCGTTGCAGCGCTGCTCACGGATTTCGCAGAACGGGTCGACGGGATCGCGCACGTGATCATCGCCGGACGGGACGGCATGCCGCGTGCGGTGTCGGCCGAGCTGCCGAGGGACCAAGCCGAGCAGCTCGCCGCGATCGCGTCGGGCCTGATGTACATGGCGGGAAGCGCGGCGGACTGCTTCACCGGGGGCGCGGTGAACCAGACCGTGGTCGAGATGGAACGGGGCTACCTGTACCTGATGTCGGTCGGTGACGGCGCGGTCATCGCCGCGCTGGCCTCGCCGAGGTCGGAGCTGGGCACGGTGGCCTATGAGCTGGCGATGCTGACCGAGTCGCTGGCTTCGCGGCAGGTGTAGGGCAACAAGGGGAGCAGCAGTGAACGAAACCAGCAGTGACGAGGCGAGTTTCTACCCGGTGCCACCCGCGCAGCGGCAGGTGTCGCTCGCCCGGCCGTACGCACGCACCCGGGGGCGGACCCGGCCGGATCGCAACCTCGCGCTCGAAGCGGTGGTCGCCACGAGCGAGCGGGGCAGGCGTCACCAGGGAGTGAGCGCGGTCGAGCAGCGCACCATCTGCGACTTCTGCACCCAGGCCCGAACCGTCGCCGACATCGTGGCCGAGCTGCGGCTGCCGCTCGGCGTGGTGAAGGTGATCGTGGCGGACATGGCCGACGCCGGACTGGTCCACGTGCACCAGCCGGGGCTGGCCTTCGGCGACAGGTCCTCCCGCGAGTTCACCGAACGCCTCCTTCGCAGCCTCCACGACCTCTGACGGACGGCGCGGGATGGCGCGAGTCCCACGTTGTGGTGCCGCGAGTCCCGGGTTTCTCGCGCAGCGCGGTGTCGCGAGTGCGGAACACGCAGGCACGGACGCAGGACACAACGGCCTGGATGTGGGACACGACGGCACCGGGGTCAGTCGTCCACCAGGGCGGCCGAGGTTATCCGGTGGAGGGGGAAACGTTCGGCGCTCGCTCCTTCGAGGACGCCGCCGGTCAGCCCCACCGGGGTGACGACCCGCTGGGTCGCGGTGCCGTGGGAGTCGACCAGCCCGATCCACACCTGACGTCCGCCGCTCGCCGCCTCCCGCAGCAGCGCGAGCGTCGTCGAGGTGTCGCCGGTGCCGGAGCCGTGCCGGGAGGCGGCCGCCCGTTCCCCCGCCTTGATGCGGTCCACGACGCCGGCCACCTGCTGCCTGCCGTTCCCGCGCGGCGACCCCGCCGCCGCGCGGGCGCGTGACGGAATCCGCCTGCCGCGCTGCCTGAGGTCGATCACCCTGCCGTCCGGTCCTTCCGCGGCCGGGGTGAACCCGTGCTCGCGCAGGCCGGTCATCACGTCGGCCAGCGGCCGGTCGCTGACCACCACCGTCGGCGCGATCGACCGCAGCCCCAGCGCACCGCCCGCGGGCCCGGCCAGCACCTCGGCGAGCAGCGCCTCGTCCTCGCAGCGCAGGAACGACGCGCACGCCCCGCCCCGCAGCCTGCCGTGGCGGCGGGCGACGTCGTCGATCAGGTACGTCAGCGACTGCGGCACCGGCGTGGCCGAGCGGGCGGCGAACAGCTCGTGCAGCTCGGTCGCGGTTCGACCGGAGTCGAGCGCCCGCCGCACCGACGCCTCGCTCACCCGGTACACCGTCGCGTGCCCGGTCGACTCCGGGTCGGCGACGGCGGCGACCTCGGCGGCCAGGCCCGGCTCGAGCGGGCCCGGCGCGACCACGGTGAGGTCGGCCTGCACCAGCACGTGATCGACCGGCTCCGGCATCGCGTCGGCCATCGCCGCCGCCGCGCGGTGCCGCGGGTCGTCGTCCTCCGATGCGTCGGTGAGGAACGCCCGCGCGGCCGTCGTCGCCGCGCCGAGCGCGACCAGCCCGAGCACGCTCGCCTCGGCCACCGTCCAGCGCACCAGGTCGTCGCGGAGACTGCCGCCCCGCCGCGGCGCCTGCCAGGCCAGGTACCCGACCAGGCTCTCGACGTCCGCGCCGGTTCCCGGCGGCAGCTCTGACAGCGCCCGCAGCACCCGCCGCCTGCCTTCCGGCGCGAGCGGACGGCGCAGCCGCTCCGACAGCGGCGTCGGCGGCTTGTCCGCCGGGTCCGCCGTGCGCCCGCCCGCCGCCGTGCCGTAGCCGAGCCCGGGCAGCCGGGGCAGCGTGAGCCAGGCGTCGGCCAGCAACGTCCACTGCGCCGACGGCGGTGTCGCCAGCCAGGTGTCGGTGAGCGTGGTCGGCACCCACGCGGCGTCCTCCTCGTTGCTCTCCGCCGCGAGTCCGGCCCCGACGACCACCTCCGCGAGCAACACCGCCCGCGGCTCGTCGACGTCGAGCTCCCGCATGATCCGGCGGACCTCCCGCACCCCGAGCCCGCCGGCCTTGAGCACGGGCGCCGGCGCCTGACCCCACGACTCGAGCAGGTCGCCCGCCTGCCGCAGCAGCGCCATCGCCTCGCCCGCCGCCGTCTGGTCCACGGTGGCTTCGGCGTGATCGCGGGTGTCGAGGCGCGGCGGCGTCAGCGCCGACTCGCCGAACGCCCTCCCGCCGCGTAGGTGCACCCCGAGCTGGCGGGGTAGTTCGACGGTGCTCGCGTCGCGCCGGAGCAGCAGCCCTCTGGCCAGCAGCCGCTGCACCGGCGTGGTCGCCTCCGCCAGCGGCACGTCGGTCGCGGCGTCGCGGCTGGTGCCGATCGGCGGGCCGGCCGCGAGCGTGTCCAGCAGGCCGCGTTCGTCTTCGCTGAGCCCGGCCAGCGCCGCGTCGAGGTCGGCGTCGTCCAGCGCGGGCAGCGGGCGTCCGAGTCCCGCCGCGTACGGTCCGACGACGTCGCGGACGGCGGGCACCACCGACACCGCGCCGCCGGAGTCGGCCTGCCAGGCGACGGCGAGCGCCCGCAGCCGGTCGAGGCAGCCCGTGGCGTTGGCGCCGAGCTGGGCGTCGACGTCGGCAGGCGCGACCGGCGTGGTGTCCGCGCCGAGCAGCAGCAGCGCCTCGAGCGTCGCCAGCGTCGCCGAGTCGAGCTGTTCACAGGCACGCGCCACCGACCCGGGCGTGCCCGCGCGGGTGGCGAGCACCGTCGAGTCCGGTGGTGGCGGGGTGGCGAGGTCGCGCCTGGCGAGCAGCAGCGCGGTCAGCTCGTCGGGCGTGGCCGACCGCAGTGCCGCTGCCAGGGAGGTCGCCGCCGAGTGGTGGGCCGCGTGCATCACCGGAAACGATACCTGCGGGCAGGGCCGGACGGCGGGTGTCGGCGGCCGACTAGGTCGTGTCTCGCGGATCCGTGGTCGCGGTCTCGGCGCCCAGATCGTCCGTGGCTGCGTTGTCGTCGTCGACCATAGCTCCGCTATGGCCTTCCTCCTCCGCCTTGCCCCGAACAACCTGGATCACCCAGCCCATCGACCGAGATCCATCAGACACGGCCTAGAATCCGATCGCACGAGAGACGTCAGGACCCGGAGGAGCAACGTGGCGAAGGCGAAGAAGGAGTCCAAGGCCCGGATCGACCCGTCGTGGCCGCAGCTGGACGACGGTGACCACCCGGTGAGCGAGCTGGCCGCCGACCGGCAGGGATCGCTGTCCCCGTTCGGCGAGGTGACCTTCCCACTGGACTCCGTGCCCTACGAGCACCCGGAAACGGAGATCAATAGGACTCCCTGACCGCCGACACGATAGGGTCAACCCACACATATCGGCGCTCGTCATTGCGGAGTCATCATGGCTGTTCCCGGTCCTGGCTATTCGATCACCGTCCGTGTTGAAGCCCCCGCCCACGCGACCAGCGCGGGCGACCTGACGACGACGGTCGGCCAGGTCGGCGGGGTGCTGACCGCGTTCGACATCGTCGAGTCGCACACCGACCGCATCGTCGTCGACATCAGCGCCAACGTGCTCGACGCCGAGCATGCCGACGGCGTCACCGAGGCGCTCGAGCGGCTGTCCGGCGTCCGGGTGCGCAAGGTCTCCGACCGCACCTTCCTGATCCACCTCGGCGGCAAGATCGAGGTCAACTCGAAGGTCGCACTGCGCAACCGCGACGATCTCTCCCGCGCCTACACGCCGGGCGTCGCGCGGGTCTGCCAGGCCATCGCCGCCGACCCCGAGGACGCGCGCAGGCTCACCATCAAGCGCAACACCGTCGCCGTCGTCACCGACGGGTCCGCCGTGCTCGGGCTCGGCAACATCGGGCCCGCCGCGGCCCTGCCGGTGATGGAGGGCAAGGCGGCGCTGTTCAAGAAGTTCGCCGGGGTCGACGCCTGGCCGGTCTGCCTCGACACGCAGGACACCGAGGAGCTGATCCGCACGGTCGAGGTGCTCGCGCCCGGCTACGCCGGCATCAACCTGGAGGACATCGCCGCGCCGCGCTGCTTCGAGATCGAGGCACGGCTCCGGGAGAAGCTCGATATCCCGGTTTTCCACGACGACCAGCACGGCACCGCGATCGTGGTGCTCGCCGCGCTCCGCAACGCGCTGCGGGTGGTCGACAAGGACATCGCCGACTGCAAGATCGTGGTGTGCGGGGTCGGCGCCGCCGGGTCGGCCATCATCAAGCTGCTGCAGCTCAAGAAGCCGGCCGACATCGTCGCCGTCGGCAGGCGGGGGATCGTGCACACCGGCCTCGAGGACATGAACCCCAACGTGCAGTGGATCGCCGAGAACACCAACTCCGAGCAGGCCCAGGGCAGCCTGCATGACGCGCTGGTCGGCGCCGACGTGTTCATCGGCGTCTCGGGGCCGAACCTGTTCGAGGCGGAGCAGGTGGCGACCATGGCCGACGACGCGGTGGTGTTCGCGCTGGCCAACCCCGACCCGGAGATCGACCCGATCGAGGCGCAGCAGCACGCCGCCGTCGTCGCTACCGGGCGCAGCGACTACCCGAACCAGATCAACAACGTGCTGGCCTTTCCCGGTGTCTTCCGGGGCCTGCTCGACGCCCACGCGCACCATATCGAGGACGAGATGTTGGTCGCCGCCGCCGACGCCATCGCGGACGTGGTGGCCGCCGACCGGCTCAATGCGGCGTTCATCGTGCCGAGCGTGTTCGACTCCGCCGTCGCGCCCGCCGTGGCCGACGCGGTGAAGGGTGTCGCGCTGCGTGAGGGATAGTGGTGGGGTGAGTGAACTCAGCCACGTTGACGAGTCGGGCGCGGCGCGGATGGTCGACGTCTCCGCGAAGGATCGCAGCACGCGGGTCGCCACCGCGACCGGCGTCATGCGCACCACCGCCGAGGTGACCGGACTGATCGCCGAGGGCGGTCTGCCCAAGGGCGACGCGCTGGCGACCGCCCGCATCGCGGGGATCATGGGCGCCAAGCGCACGCCGGAGCTTGTGCCGCTGTGTCATCCCCTCGCCATATCGGGCGCCGAGGTCGAGTTCGACGTCCAGGACGCAGAGATCGGCATTTCGGCCACCGTCCGCACCACCGATCGCACCGGGGTGGAGATGGAGGCGCTGACCGCGGTCACCGTCGCCGGGCTCACCCTGCACGACATGATCAAGGCCGTCGACCCGGCCGCGACACTGGACGCGGTGCGGCTGGAACGCAAGGAAGGCGGCAAGTCGGGGATCTGGGAGAGGCCGGTGGATCGCTGATGGCTGATCGCAGCGCACGCGTGATCGTCGCGTCGAACCGGGCCGCGACCGGGGTCTACGAGGATACGACTGGGCCGATCATCACCGACTGGCTCGCCGAGCGGGGCTTCGACGTCGACATGCCGGTCGTGGTGCCGGACGGTGACCCGGTCGGCACCGCGCTGCGGGACGCCGTCGCCGCCGAGGTGCGGGTCGTGATCACCACCGGCGGGACCGGCGTCTCGCCGACCGACCGCACGCCCGAGGTGACGGCCACGGTGCTCGACTACGAGGTGCCCGGGCTCGCCGACGCGATCAGGAACGCCGGGCTGCCGACGGTGCCGACGGCGGTGCTGTCGCGGGGCAGGGTCGGTGTCGCGGGCACCACGCTGGTGGTGAACCTGCCCGGCTCACGCGGCGGGGTGAAGGACGGCCTCGGCGTGCTCGACGACGTGCTGGACCATGCGCTGTCGCAGCTCGCCGGCGGCGACCACCCGCGCGACGACGCTGCTGCTGAAAGCGCGACCCCCGCGGTAGCCCCCGAGCCTGCCGCGAGGGTCGTGCTGTCTCAGGTCACCGACCAGTCGGTGAACGTCGATGAGCACGCCGCCGCCGTCGCCGATGCCGCGGCCGGTGCGGTCGTCAGCTTCGGCGGAGTCGTGCGCGACCACGACGGCGGTCGCACGGTCCGCTCGCTGTACTACGAGGGCCATCCGCGCGCCGGTGACGTGCTGGACGCCGTGGTGGCCGGGGTGGCCGCCCGCCACGCCGGGGTCAAGGCCATCGCGGTGAGCCACCGCATCGGTGACCTCGCCATCGGCGACGTCGCGCTGGCGTGCGCGGTGGCCGCAGCGCACCGGCAGCAGGCGTTCGCCGCCTGCTCGGACCTGGTCGACACCGTCAAACAGCGGTTGCCGATCTGGAAGCACCAGGTCTTCGCGGACGGCACCGACGAGTGGGTCAACTCGCCTTAGCAGGACCAGGGCCGCGCCGCCGGGCGATGCTGTGCCCCACCGCGTTCGGGGCGCGATGGGGCACAGCGATCAGCACGGCCCGTTGATCACTGGGTGGCGATCTTCTGGCCGACCAGGATGAAGTCCGGGTCGCTGATGTACTCCTTGTTCAGCTGGTGCAGCTTCGTCCAGCCGCCCTCGACGTTCTGCTTAGCGGCGATCTCGGACAGCGTCTCGCCCGGCTTGACGGTGTAGTCGCCCTCCGGGTTCGACTTGGCGACGCGGGCCACCACCGGGGCGGCCTCCGGTGCCGCCGCATCGACCTGGGACGAGGACGCGCCGCCACCTTCGGTGTTGGAGCCCTGGTAGCTGCCGCTCGAGCCGGCCATGTACCAGCCGGTCGAGGAGCTGCAGGAGGGCCAGGCGTCAGGGCCCTGGGCCGCGAGCACCTTCTCGGCGATGTTGATCTGCACGTACTTCGACGCCTCGTTGGGGTAGCCAGAGCCGCCGTAGGCGCGCCAGGTTTCCAGCGAGAACTGGAGACCACCGTAGTAGCCGTTGCCGGTGCTGATGCTCCAGTCACCGCTGCTCTCGCACTGCGCCAGCATGTCCCAGTCGGGGGCATACGACGCGCTGGCGGGGGCTGCCATCGCGATCGGAGCGCCGACCGCGATGCCTGCGACGGCAACGCGAGCGAGGTTGCGGGCGGTCGTAGACAGGGTTCGGTGCTTGCCTCGGTAAGACATGAGCCAATCTCATTCCTCCGCGCCGCCTTCTGGCCTGGGGGTGTCCCCGCGTCCCTGTCCCGGAGTTTGCTTTCGTTCGGGGTTAGTAACGGGAACGCCGCCGGACAGGGTTTGGCGAACGGCTTCCCGGTCTTGCCGTGGCTGGTCGGGGCCAACCGACAGTCGACGGTACGTAACCGAAAGGAAGATCGGAAATTTTAAGGGACGTGATCTACATCACAGTAACAATATTGTTTGGATAACGATCCGGACATCTGTGCAGGTCAAAGCGCTGCTAATGACCCATTATCGTTTACCTGTATATAACCCATAGTGAGGTCTGCATCACGTGGTTACGGTGCCAATGGACCGTTGGTAAGGATGGTTCAAACGGACTTCGCAGGATGTCATACGCCACAGGTAACGCGAGCCGCGCCATTAGAAACGGCCCCGGAATCGCGTCAAAACCGGGTCAGAATCGAATTGGAGTTGCGCCAGGAAAGGATCGAGAAAATATTTCGCTGATCGCGAACTCTCAGCCGCCCGCGAACGGTGGCAGCACGTCGAGCTGGGCGCCGTCGCGCAGCGGGGTGGAGTGGCGACGCACCGCTACCTCGTCGAGCAGGAAGCTGGCCGCCGTCAGCACCCGCGCCAGCGCCGCGTCGTGGTGGCGGCGCATCGCGTCGAGAGCGGCGGCCAGATCGGCGCCGTCGGGCAGGCTGATGGTCTCGGCGTCGGTGCCCGCCGCCGCCCGTGCGGAGGCGTAGTAGCGCACCTGGACCGTGATGGTGCCGGGCTTGTCGGTCATCGGTGCTAGCCGCCGATGGAGCTCATCGGCCGCAGCGGCTGCGCGAACCCGGCGTCGTTGATCTCGTGGCCCGCGAGCTTGGCCCACATCGTCGCGCGCCAGGTATCGGCGATGTCCTCGTCCGACGCGTCCCCGCGCAGCATCGCCCGCAGATCGGTCTCCCGCTGGCTGAACAGGCAGGACCGGATCGCGCCGTCCGCGGTGAGTCTGGTGCGGTCGCACGCGGCGCAGAAGGGCCGGGTCACCGAGGCGATCACGCCGACGTCGCCGGGTCCGCCGTCGACCAGCCAGCGCTCGGCCGGCGCCCCGCCGCGTTCCTCGCCGCTCGGGGTCAGCGTGAACTTGGTCCGCAGCAGCGACAGGATCTCCTCCGCGGTGATCATCGCGCTGCGGTCCCAGCTGTGCTGCGCGTCGAGCGGCATCTGCTCGATGAACCGCAGGTGGTAGCCGTTGTCGAGGCAGAACCGCAGCAGTCCGGTCGCCTCGTGCTCGTTGACACCCGGCAGCAGCACCGAGTTGATCTTGACGGGGTTCATGCCCGCGTCGCGCGCGGCCGCCATCCCGGCGAGCACATGGCTGAGCCGGTCGCGGCGGGCGATGCGGATGAAGGTGTCTCGCTCGACGGTGTCGAGCGAGACGTTGATCCGGTCGAGGCCCGCCGCCGCCAGCTTGGCCGCCCGCTTGGCGAGGCCGATGCCGTTGGTCGTCATCGCGACCCTCGGCCTCGGCCGGAGCGAGGTGATCTCCGCGATCAGGTTCTCGAGGCCCGGCCGCAGCAGCGGCTCGCCGCCGGTGAGCCGGATATCGGTGATGCCGAGCCGCTCGACCGCGATGCGCAACAGCCGGAGCAGTTCGGCGTCGGAGAGCACCTGCTCGTCGGGCATCCAGTCGAGGCCCTCTTCCGGCATGCAGTAGGTGCAGCGCAGGTTGCACTTGTCGGTCAGCGATACGCGCAGGTCGGTCGCGACCCTGCCGAACGTGTCGATCAGTGCTGGCGTGTCTGGCCGTCCCGTGGTGTCGGCCGTGCCTGCATCACCGACCACGCGGGGTAGGCCGAGGTTAATCGCGGTCACCCTTCTCAGGGTAACGGCGAGAGTGACACAAATGACCCCCTCCAACTGGGCGCGATCGTCCCAGATAACCGCATACGCGGGTTGTCATGCCTGTTGTCTCCGCATTTGAGCGGATAGAGTGAGTCCTGTGGCGCAATTTCGGATTTCAGATGTCGCCGATCTGCTGGGTGTGAGTGATGACACGGTCCGGCGATGGGTCAAGTCGGGCCAGCTCCCCGCCGTCGAGACCAGCGGTCGCACGGTCATCGACGGCGCACGGCTGGCCGCGTTCGCCCGCGAGCGTGCGGCGGCCGCCGAGGACCCGTCCGCGGTGCGGCGCTCGGCGCGCAACCGCTTCGTTGGGCTGGTCACCAAGGTCATCGCCGACACCGTTATGGCGCAGGTCGAGATCCAGGCCGGGCCACACCGGGTGGTGTCGCTGATGAGCGCCGAAGCCGTGCGCGACCTCGGCCTCGCGCCCGGCGAGCTGGCCGTCGCCGTCGTCAAGGCGACCAACGTGGTGGTGGAAACGCCGGGAGGTTCCCATGTATAAGGTCACGGCCGCCGTGCTCGTCGCGCTGCTCGCGCTGAGCGGGTGCACGACGGCGTCGTCGAAGGAGACGCTGACGGTGTTCGCCGCCTCGTCGCTGACCGAGGTCTTCGGCACGCTGGAGCAGCGGTTCGAACGCGCCCACCCCGAAGTGGACGTCCAGATCAGCTACGATGGCTCCTCGACGCTGGCCGAGCAGCTCGCCCAGGGCGCCTCGGCCGACGTCTTCGCCTCGGCCGACGCCAAGATCATGAGCGAGGTCGCCCGCAAGGGCCTGGTCGAGGGCGCGCCGAAGCCGTTCGCGACCAACGCGCTGACCATCGCCGTGCAGCAGGGCAACCCGCTCGGCATCACCGGCCTGTCCGACCTCGCCCGGGAGGAGCTCACCACCGTGGCGTGCCAGCCGCAGGTGCCGTGCGGCAACGCGGCGCGGGAGCTGCTGGCGCGCCACGGCGTCACACCCAGCTTCGACAGCGAGGAGTCGGAGGTGAAGTCCGTGATGTCGAAGGTGCTCATCGGGGAGGCCGATGCCGGGCTGGTCTACGTCACCGACGTGCTCGCCGACAGCGACAATGTCGACGGCGTGACGATCCCCGGCGCGAAGCAGGTCCGCAACACCTATCCGATCGCGACGCTCGACGACGCCGGCCCGCTCGCGGACGACTTCCAGCGGTATGTGATCGAGCAGGGTCAGGGCGCGCTGCGATCGGCCGGGTTCGGCCCGCCGCGATGACCGCCAAGCGGCTCGCCCCGGCCGGCCGCGTGCCCCGGGTGCTGTGGCTGCCGGCGGCGCTGGCGCTGGCGCTGGTGACGCTGCCGGTCGTCGGGCTGTTGCTGCGGACGGACTACGCGCGGCTGCCCTCGCTGCTGACCTCGGCGGCCTCGCTGCACGCCCTGCGACTGTCGTTGTCCACTGCGGCGCTGTCGACCGTGCTGTGCGTGCTGCTCGGCGTCCCGCTCGCGGTGGTGCTCGCCCGGTCGGCGCTGCGGGGGGTGCGGGTGCTGCGCGCGGTGGTGCTGCTGCCGCTGGTGCTGCCGCCCGTCGTCGGCGGCTTCGCGCTGCTCTACACGCTCGGCCGCACCGGCTTCGTCGGCTACCTGCTCGACGTCACGACCGGCATCCAGGTGCCGTTCACCACGGGCGCCGTCGTGATCGCGCAGACCTTCGTCGCGATGCCGTTCCTCGTCGTCAGCGTCGAAGGGGCGCTGCGGGCGACCGGAGAGGACTACGAGCGGGTCGCCGCGACCCTCGGCGCGCGGCCGTCGACGGTGTTCAGCAGGGTCACCTGCCCGCTGCTGCTGCCCGCGCTCGGCTCCGGCGTCGTGCTGAGCTTCGCCCGGGCGCTCGGCGAGTTCGGCGCGACGATCACCTTCGCGGGCAGCCTCGAAGGCGTCACCCGCACCCTGCCGCTCGAGGTCTACAACCAGGCCTCGGTCAACATCGACAGCGCGGTGGCGCTCTCGCTGCTGCTCATCGTGATCGCGATCCTGGTGATCGTGGTGGCACGGCCGCGCTCGATCGAGGGGGTGCGGGCGTGACCGGACTGCACGCGACGCTGCGGCTGCGCCGGGACGGCTTCGCGCTCGACGTCGCGCTGAACGTGCCCGACACCGGGGTGCTCGCGGTGCTCGGGCCGAACGGCTCCGGCAAGTCGACGCTGCTTGACTGTCTCGCCGGTCTGCTGCGCCCCGCCGAGGCCAGCGTCAGCATCGGCGGCACCGACGTCACCGGTCTGCCGCCACCGGAGCGCAGGGTCGGGCTGTTGCGGCAGGACCCGCTGCTCTTCCCGCACCTGAGCGTGCTCGACAACGTGGCATTCGGCCCGCGCTCGCGTGGCAGCGGCAGACAGCGGGCGCGGGAGCTGGCGCGGCGCTGGCTCGACGAGATCGGCGTCGCGGAGTTCGCCGACCGCAGGCCGGCGCGGCTCTCCGGCGGCCAGGCACAGCGGGTCGCGCTCGCGCGGGCGCTCGCCACCGACCCCGCGCTGCTGCTGCTCGACGAGCCGCTCGCCGCGCTCGACGTGGACGCCGCCCCGGCGATGCGCGCGGCGCTGCGGTCGGTGCTGCGGCAGCGGCAGCCGGGCCGGGTGGCCGTCGTCGTCACCCACGACCCGCTCGACGCCATCAGCCTCGCCGACCACGTGCTCGTGCTCGCCGACGGCCAGGTCGTCGAGCAGGGACCGACCAGATCGGTGCTCGCCGCGCCGCGCACCGGGTTCACCGCCCGGATCGCCGGGCTCAACCTCGTCGCGGGCGAGGCGGGCCCGGATGGCTTACGGGTCGGCGACCAGCTGCTCAGCGGCGTGCTCGCCGAGGACGCCGTCGTCGCGGAGCCGGCCGTGGCCGTGTTCCCGCCGCACGCGGTGTCGGTGTACCCGCGGGACGACGCGCCGCACGGCAGCCCGCGCAACACCGCGCCGGCCACGGTCGGCTCGGTCGAGCCGCACGGGCCGGTGATCCGGCTGCGCGCCACGGCGGACGGGCAGGGGTGGACGTCCGGCGTCGCCGCCGACCTCACCCCGGCTGCCGTCGCCGATCTCGGCATCGACGTCGGCAGCCGGGTGCTGCTCTCCGTGAAAGCCGCCGCGGTCGAGGTGCACCCCGCGAACCCCTGAACTGCGGCGACCGGATGCGGCCGCATATCGTTTGGGACTGTGAGTAGTGAGCCAGCGACCTACGTGGTGGGCGACGTGCACGGGCACGTCAAGCCACTGCTGGCTGAGCTGCAGGAGCGCGGGCTGGTCGACGCGTCCGGCGACTGGGCGGCGGGCGAGACCCACCTGTGGTTCCTCGGCGACTTCGTCGACCGCGGCCCGGACGGCATCGGCGTCATCGATCTCGTCATGCGGCTCGACCGGCAGGCGGCCGAGGCGGGTGGTCAGGTGCAGACGCTGCTGGGCAATCACGAGATCCTGCTGCTCGGCGTGCACCGCTTCGGCGGCGCCGAGGTGCCCTCGGACCACGGCCACCGCAGCTTCGACCGGAGCTGGGCGCTCAACGGCGGCCAGCAGTCCGACGTCGACGCGCTGACGCCGGAGCACATCGACTGGCTGGTCCAGCGCCCCGCCGTCGCGCAGGCCGCCGACCACCTGCTGCTGCACTCGGACACGCTGGAGTACTTCGAGTGGGGCACGACAGTCGAGGGCATCAACGACGCGGTGCGCGACACCCTCGCCGGGCACGACCTCGCCGAGTGGTGGGAGGTCTGGCGGCGGATGACGACGCGGTACGCGTTCCGTGGCCCTGATGGCCCCGAGGTCGCGGCGCTGGTGCTCGACCGGCTCGGCGGCAGCCGCATCGTGCACGGCCACAGCGTGATCGCCGACCAGCTCGGCGTGCACCCGATGGACATCGAGGCGCCGCTGCTCTACGCGGGCGGCAAGGTCCTCGGCGTCGACGGCGGCCTCTTCGTCGGCGGCCCGTGTCTCGTCGTGCCGCTGCCCTGGCAGGAGTGACCAGGGTGTGTCTGCCAACCTCGCTGATCGCGGTCTTCGCGCCCAGATCGCCGCCGGGCTGCGTTGTCGTCGGCGCACATAGCTCCGCTATGCGCCCCTCCTCCGCCTTGCCGGCGACAATCTGGATCACGAATCCCATCGATCGGAGATTGGCAGACACACCCTAGGCGCACAGCTCGCCGCGCGCGACGGTCACCGCGCGCCCGGCGAGCGTGACGCGGTCACCGGAGAGCGTCATCCGCACCGTGCCGCCGCGCGCCGAGACCTGCCTGCCGACCAGCTCCCGCTTGCCGAGCCGATCGGCCCAGTAGGGCGCCAGGGTGCAGTGCGCGGAGCCGGTCACCGGGTCCTCGTCTATCCCAGCGCCGGGGTAGAAACAGCGGCTGATGAAGTCGATGCCCTCGATGTCGGACGGCGCGGTCACGATCACGCCGCGCGCCGGGAGCTCGGCGAGGGACGGCTTCGGCCGCACCGCCCGCAGCTGTGCCGCGTCGGCGGCGACGACCAGCAGGTCGGACACGCCCCGCTCGATGTGCTCGATGGTCACGCCGCCCAGCGCGTCGACCAGCATCGGGTCGGCGTCGACCGGCTCGCCCGGGTCGGCGGGGAAGTCCATCTCGACCCGGCCGTCGCCGGTCGTCGTGCAGGTCAGCGTGCCGCTGCGGGTGTTGAACTGGCGCGTGCCGCCGAGCACGTGCGCGGTCGCGAGCGTCGCGTGGCCGCACAGGTCGACCTCCGTGGTCGGCGTGAACCATCGCAGCGGCTGCGGCGTGGGCGCGCTGGTCTCGACGAAGGCCGTCTCGGAGTGCCTGAGCTCTGCGGCGATGGCCTGCATCCAGCTGTCGTTCGCGGGCTCGTCGAGTAGCACGACCCCTGCGGGATTGCCGCCGAACGGCGTGTCGGTGAAGGCGTCGACGATGTACATCTGCATGGCTCCGATCATGCCCGCCCGGCCATGGTTACGCTGTGCGGACGTGGGGCTGTGTGTCGGTTTCGATCTGGACATGACGTTGATCGACCCGAGGGAGGGGATGATCGACGCCATCGACGCGCTGTCGGCCGACGCCGGCGTCGCGCTGGACAGCGCCGGGTTCGCCGCCCGGCTCGGTCCGCCACTGCCGGTCGGGTTGCGGGCGGCCGGTGCGCCGGACGACCGGATTCCCGAGCTGGTGACCCGATTCCGCACGCTCTATCCCGACGTCGTCGTGCCACGAACCGTGCCGATGCCCGGGGCGCTGGCGGCCGTCGCGTCGGTGCGTGAGGCCGGTGGCTCGGTGATCGTCGTGACCGGGAAGTACCAGCCGAACGCCGAGCTGCACCTGCGGGCGCTCGGCATCGAGGCGGACGCCGTCGCCGGGGAGCTGTTCGCCGAGACGAAGGTCACCGCGCTGGTCGAGCACGGGGCCTCGATCTACGTCGGAGATCACGTCGCCGACGTGCACGGCGCGCGGCACGCGGGCGCTGCCGCCGTCGCGGTGGCGAGCGGGCCGTGCGGCACCGACGAACTGGCCGACGCGGGCGCCGACGTGGTGCTGACCAGCTTGGACGACTTCCCGGCCTGGTTCGGAATCAACCGCTGATTTTGCGTATATCGCCACGGCCGCATCGACACAGGTCGGCACGTATGGTAGCCAAATGACTACGCTCATCCGTTCGGGCGTAGGCATTGAGACATCAGGAGGGTCACGCGGTGAGTCCACGAAGTGGATCGTCGTCCCGGCGTGGGCGCCGCGAACGCGGCACGGGCGCGAGAGCGCCAGCGAAGACGAAGACGAAGACCACCACGCGCACCACCGTCGACGAGAAGGCAGCGACGGCGGAGACGGCGGAGACGGCAACAGCCGACACCGAGCAGGGCGCCGCCGAGGACGTCGTGTCCCACACTCAGGATGCTGTGTCCGACGTTCAGGACTCCGAGTCCGGCACTCAGGACTCCGAGTCCGGCGGTGAGGGCGCTGAGTCCGGCGGTGACGACAAGGCAGTCGCCGAGGCCGCGACGGACGGCGAGGCCGAACCCGAGGCCGCTCAGTTCCCGGAGGTCGACCCGGACGCGGCGGACACGGCGAAGGGCGCCGAGGACGACGCCGCCGACGCCGAGGCCACACCAGCAGCGACCGAAGAGGCCGAGCCGGCAGCGGAACAGGCGGTGGAGACAGCGGCCGAGCCGGAGCCAGAGCCCGAGGCCGACGCCGCCCCTGCCACGGCCGAGCCACAGCCCGAGCCCGCCCCGGCCGCCGCGTCGGACGCCGACGTGCCCGCCGCCCCAGCGGCGGCCGACGACCAGGACGACTTCGAGGACGACGACGCCAGCTCCTGGGTCCGGCCCTACGTCTGGACCGGCGGCCGCACCGAGACGTCACTCGACTTCGCCGTCGAAACCCTCGTCAGCGCGCGGCAACAGGTCGCGGGCGCCGACGAGACCATGCGCGACGAGCACAAGCGCGTGCTCGACCTGTGCGAGGCGCCCCGCTCGGTGTCCGAGATCGCGGCGCTGCTGTCGGTGCCGCTCGGCGTGGTCAAGACGTTGCTCGGCACCATGGTCGAGGACGACCTGGTCGTCGTGCACCGCACCAGCGGCTCGGCGGCTGGCCCCGACCTTGCCCTGATGGAACGGGTGCTGCGGGGCCTCAAGAACCTGTAACGGCGCTACCCGGAGCGGGCCTCCCGCAATAGCAGCACGAGTCCCGCGGCGAAACCGACCGAGGCGCACACGACCGATCCCATGGTCAACCACACCGGAATGGCGCGCTCGCCGAGCGCGTACAGGGCGAGCACGACGAGGATGCCGACGATCCCGATGACGAAGCACGCCGCCGTAAGGTGCAGCGGTCTTACGGAAAATGGTCGTGTCGGCATGCGAGCCTTCCGTAGGACGATGGGGATAACGTCGGTGACGTGCGGAACGATTACCGAGAATACCGTGAGCATTGCGAAAGGAACGCGGCTAGGCTGTAACGAGACGCGCGTCGGTGCAGTGACACCGAGGCGCGTTAGTCGTGAGGATAGGAGCTCGCGGCGGGTGAGCAGAGTGAAGGAATGGTGAGTGCGGTGCCGACCGGCAAGGTCAAGTGGTACGACGCGGACAAGGGCTTCGGGTTCGTTTCACAGGATGACGGCGAGGACGTCTACATCCGCAAGTCCGCATTGCCGCACGGCGTCGACGCGCTGAAGTCCGGCCAGCGGCTCGAGTTCGGCGTCGCCGATGGCAGGCGCGGGCCGCAGGCGCTCTCGGTGCGGCTGCTCGACCCGCCACCGTCGGTCGCCGAGGCGCGTCGCCGTCCGGCCGAGCAACTGCACGGCATGGTCGAGGACATGATCAAGATGCTCGAGGCGCGGGTGCAGCCGGACCTGCGCCGGGGCCGCTACCCGGACCGCAAGCACACCAAGCGCATCGCCGAGGTGCTGCGCGCGGTCGCCCGCGACCTCGACCCGTAGGCTGTGCCTCCCAACCTCGCTGATCGCGGTCTTCGCGCCCAGACCGTCGCTGGCCGCGTTGTCGTCGGGGCACATAGAACCCCGCTATGCGCCCCTCCTCCGCCTTGCCAGCAACGATCTGGATCACGAATCCCATCGATCGGAGATTGGGAGACACAGCCTGACCGTCACCTCCGCACGGCTCGCCGCAGCGCGTCGGGGCTCGGCAGCAGCGAACGGCCGTGCCGCGCGAGCAGGGTCTGGACCAGGCCGAGCGCGAGCAGCGCCGAGATGACGAGGAACCCGAGCCAGTAGGTCGGCGGCAGCAGCAGACCGACCGCGCCGCCACAGCACCAGGCGAGCTGTAACACGGTTTCGGAGCGGCCGAACGCCGAGGCGCGCGACCGCTCCGGCAGGTCGTGCTGGATCACGGCGTCCAGGCTGATCTTGGCCAGTGCGCTCGCCGTCGCCCCGACGAGGCCGACGACCGCCGCCGTCGGCACGCCGGGCAGGATCGCGGCGAGCACCGTCGCGCCGAGCGTCGCGGCGACGGCGCCGGTGATCACCTGGTCCGGCCTGCCCAGGTACTTCCGGGAGCCGACGGCGTTGCCGAGGAACCCGCCGAGCCCCGCCGCGCCGCCGATGACGCCGAGCAGCAGCAACTGGACGAACGGCCCGTCGTCGTTCTGCTCGGCACCCGCCTTGACCGCGAACGCCGCGAACAGCATCAGGAACCCGGTCAGCAGCCGCACCGAGCCGTTGCCCCACAGCGCGTGCACGACGCCCGGCCCGATGTGCCGCTTCCGCCGCCGCAGCGGCCGGGTGTGCAGCGTCGTCGGTTCCTCGCCCTCGGTGTGCTCGACCCAGCTCGGGATGCGCATCGCCTGGAACGCGCCGACGCCGCAGATCGTCGCGGCGAACAGCAGCGCGCCCGGCGAGTCGGTCAGCCAGCTGAACAGGCTCGCGACGCCGCCGCCGACACCGGCCGCCGCGAGGCCGAACACCGTCAGCCGGGCGTTGGTCTTGGACAGCGTGATGTCCGGCGGCACCACTCGCGGCGTGATCGCGGATTTCAGCACGATGAACGACTTCGACAGCACCAGTTTGCCGAGCGCGGCCGGGTACAGCGCCCAGGTGTCGAAGTAGACCGCGATGATCACGCACATCAGCGCCTGGCCCGCCGAGGCCACCGACATCGCCACCCGGCGCCCGTGCTGCACCCGGTCGAGCGCGGGCCCGATCAGTGGCGCGATCAGCGCGAACGGTGCGAGCGTGACCAGTAGGTACAGCGCCACCTTGCCCTGGCTCTCCGCACTGGCCGCCGAGAAGAACAGCGTGTTGGCCAGCGCGACGGCGAGGGCGGCGTCGCTGGCGTAGTTGAGCATGAGGGCGTAGCTGAGCGAGGTCAGTCCCGACTTCTCCGCGCCGTCCGCCCCGTGCATGCGGTGGAAGGCGTCGACCGCGCGGCCGGACAGCTCCCGGCCGCGCATCGCGGCGACCCTGGTCACGGTGAGCTTCTTCGGCACCCGCTGCCGTGTCCGGTCGTTCTCCGGCGGCGGCGGTCGCCTCGCCCGCGATCCGCCCGGCGGGCGGATGTGGCCGTCGGTGCCGTAGCGGTCGAAACCTCCCGCGCCCGGCTCGGCGGCGGCACGACGCTGCCGGTCGCCGTAATGGGGCGAGCCGGACTTGCCTGCCGAGCCGGAACCGAACACTCCTTAATCCTGCCCTATCCGCGCCTACCCAGGGTGTACCGCCCAGGGTGTGCCTCACTCCGGAACGAAGCGCACCCGGAACGTCTTGGGCCAGAGCTTGCCGGTGACGAAGAAGAACTCGCTGCCCGGGACGGCGGCGATGCCGTTGAGCACGTCGGCGCCGTCCCGTTCGGACGGCGTGAGCAGCCCCGACGCGTCGATCGTGCCGGTGACCCTGCCGGTCGCCGGGTCGATGCGCAGGATCGTGTTGGTCTGCCACACGTTCGCGTAGACGGTGCCGCCGACGCATTCCAGCTCGTTGAGCTGGTCGACGGGCTCACCGGCGGCGCGCACCTCGACCGACCCGGTCTCGGCGAACGTGGCGGGATCGCGGAACGTCAGTGTGGCCGAGCCGTCGCTCATCACCAGTCGCTGCCTGTCGTCCTGGTAGCACAGTCCCCAGCCCTCGCCGGAGTACGAGACGCGGTTCTGCTCGGCGAGCGTGTCGGCGTCCCGCCTGATCGCGATGCCGTTCTGCCACGTCAGCTGCCAGAGCGAGTCGTCGACGACCGTGATGCCCTCGCCGAACAGCGGCGGCGGCAGGTCGGCCCTGGCCAGCACGCTGCCCGTCGTGGTGTCGATGGCCCGCACCCAGGACCGCCCGACCAGGCCAGTACCCTCATACAGGACGCCGTGTGCGATCTCATATCCCTGTGTGAAAGCGTTTGTGTCATGTGGAAGCGTCTCCAGGACCTGCGCACGCAAGCGCTCGGGCGGTTGCGGCGCAACTATCCCGGCCTCACCATCGGTCGCAGAACCACTCCCGGGTTGCCCGCTCGCGCTGCATCCGGCGAGCACAACCCCGGTGAGCAGCGCGCTCACGAGGATCAGGGTGCCGATCGTGAAGAGTCCGCTACGCACCAGCCAAGCCTCCCTGAACAACCTGCGACTACTCTCGACACCATGAGTTCGACTCCGACCGCAGCCGACACCGAGCCGCAGCGGCCAGCGCCGGAGCTGGTCGACGCGGTCGAGCTGTCGCGCTCGGTCGCCCGGGACGAGGCGGCCGACCGCGGGTACGACCCGGGCTCGGCCGTGGCCGAGCATATCGGCGTCGCACCGGAGGGCCCGGACTGCGTCACCCATATGTTCGGCGCCAACGTGCCTGGGTATCGGGGCTGGCGCTGGGAGGTCACGGTCGCGACTGCGGGCGACGAGTTCCCGGTGACCGTCAGCGAAGTGCTGCTGCGACCCGGCGACGACGCCCTCGTCGCCAAGGAGTGGGTGCCGTGGGAGCGCCGCGTGCGCCCCGGCGACCTCGGCATCGGAGACATCTTCCCGACCGAGCCCGACGACGAGCGTCTCGTGCCCGCCTACCTCGAAAGCGACGACCCCGCCGTCGAGGACACCGCGATGGAGCTCGGCCTCGGCCGCAAGCGGGTGATGTCGCGGGCCGGACGTCTCGACGCCGCCGCGCGGTGGGGCTCCGGCGAGTTCGGGCCGCGCTCCGACATGGCCCGCAGCGTGCGGGAGCCCTGCGGCACCTGCGGGTTCTACCTGCCGGTCGCGGGCTCGCTCAGCGCGGCGTTCGGCGTGTGCGGCAACGAGATCGCGCCCGCCGACGGGCACGTCGTCAACGTCGAGTACGGCTGCGGAGCGCACTCCGAGATCGTGGTCGACAAGAGCGCCCCGGTCCCCGTCGCCGACCTGATCTACGACGACTCGCTGCTGGACGTCGAATCGCACGCCGGCGCGGGCGCGCCTGGTGACGGCTGACCCGTTCGGCACCGCCGCGCTGCGCGACGCCGCGTTGCAGGCGTGGCGTGCCTCGCCGACCCGGTTCACCGAGGACGCCAACGCCGAGGAGGACCTGCGCCTCGGCGGCTACGCCGACCGGCTGTTCGTCGAGCTGGCGCAGAACGCCGCCGACGCGGCCACCCTCGCCGGGGTGCCCGGTCGGCTGCGGGTGTCGGTGGCCGACGGTGAGCTGCGGGTGGCCAACATCGGCGCGCCACTCGACGCCGACGGCGTCGCCGCGCTCGCCTCGCTGCGAGCGTCCGCCAAGCGCGCCGGGCTGACGGTCGGCCGGTTCGGGGTCGGGTTCGCCGCCGTGCTCGCGGTGTCGAGCGAGCCACGGGTGGTCTCACGCACCGGGAGCGTGGCGTTCTCCGAGACGCGGACGCGGGCGGCCGTCGCCGAGCTGCCTGAGCTGGCGCCGCAGCTGCGCAGGCGGGACGGCGCGGTGCCGGTGCTGCGGTTGGTGTGGCCGGTCGAGGAGCGGCCGCCGGAGGGCTTCGACACCGAGGTGCGACTGCCGCTGCGCCCCGGCGTCGACATCGACGCGCTGCTGGCCGGTATCGCCGCCGAGATCGACGACGTGCTGCTCACGCTGCCCGAGCTGACGCGGATCGAGCTGCCGGACGCGGTGTGGACTCGATCAGGGTCCGAGGTCGTGACGATCGCCCGTGACGGCGAGCCGGTCCGGCGGTGGCGGGTGCGCGAGACCGATGGCGAGCTCACCGCCGAGCAGGCGGCGACGCTCGGCGTCGAGGCCGTGCCCCGATGGACCGCGCTGTGGGCGTTGCCGGTCGACGCCGACGGCGCGCCGGTGCCGCTGGAGCACGACGTGCTGCACGCGCCGACCCCGACCGACGAGCGGCTCAGCCTGCCGGCGCGGCTGATCGCGTCGGTGCCGGTCGAGCCGTCGCGCAGGCGGGTGCTCGCGGGCCCGGCCGCGTCGGCCGTGCTGGCCGGTGCCGCCGATGAGTACCTGGCGCTGGTGCGGTCGGTCGATGTCGAACATCGGTTGGCGCTGGTGCCGTCGTCCGGCTTCCCGCTGTCCGAAGTGGACTCGACGCTGCGTGATCTGGTCGCGGACCGACTGCGGTCGGAGTCGTGGCTGCCGCGTGCGGGCGGCGGTGAGCTGTCCGGCGGTGGGGCGCGGGTGCTCGACGTCGACCAGCCCGAGCTTGCCGCGCTGCTCGGTGACGTGCTGGACGACGTGGCGGCTCCGGCGGGGCCGGGCGTGCTGCGGGCGCTGGCGCCGCTCGGCGCGGCGACGCTCACCGTCGGCGGCGCCGTGGACGCCCTCGCCGGGACCTCCCGGCCCGCGAGCTGGTGGCGTCAGCTGTACGACCTGCTCACGACGGCCCTCGACGCGCACGCGGTCAGCGCCGACGCGCTGTCGGGCGTTCCGGTGCCGCTGATCGACGGCAGGCTGGTGACCGGTGTGCGGGGTGTGCTGTTGCCCGAGTTCGCCGCGCCGGAGCTGCTCGAGCTGGTCGCGGCGGCCGACGTGGTCGGGCTGCACGTCGCCGACCCCGAGGTGGCGCATCCGCTGCTGCGGCGGATCGGCGCGAGCGGGGTCGACGCGCCCGGGCTGCTGGCCGCACCCGCGGTGCGGGCGGCGGTAGAACGCAGCGCGACCGACGCGGCGGCGGGGATGGATGTGGGTCCGCTGCTGCGGCTGGTGCTGCGGCTGGTGTCCGAGGTCGGCGCCGGTCCCGACTACGGCTGGCTCGGCGCGCTGGCGCTGCCCGCCGCCGATGGCGACTGGCGCCGGGCGGACGAGCTGCTGCTGCCGTCCTCCCCGCTGCTCGACGTTGTCGCCGAGGACGCGATCGGCGCGGATGGCCCGCTCGACGTGCTCGACAAGGATCTCGCCGCACGCTGGACCTCCGAGACGCTGCGCGCGGTGAGGGTGCTGGACGGCTTCGCCGTCGTCGCCGACGCCGAGCCGGTCGAGGCCGACCACGACCTACCCGACGAGCAGGAGTGGTGGGACTCCCGCGCCGAGCCGCCCGCGTCGCTGCTCGCGGTGCGCGACCTCGACCTGGTGGCCGACGACGCCTGGCCCGCCGCGCTCCGGCTGCTGGCCGGGCAGCGCGAGACGTGGCAGGCGGTCACCGCGCCCGGCGGGCACACCGGGTGGTGGCTGGCGCGGTTCGCCGAGCTCGGCGGTCGGCCGCCGAACGCGTGGCGGCTACCGGAGTGCGAGACGCTGACCGGGCTCTACGACCCCGTGCCAGAGCTGGGGCTTTCGCGGGACGTGCTGGTCGCCGCCGGGGTGCGGGAGACGCTCGGCGTCACCGACGCCGAGGACGCCGATGACCTGCTCGGCAGGCTGGCCGATCCGGTGCGATCGCCTCGGCAGGGCGTCGTGCTGCGAGCGCACGCGGCGCTGGCCGTGCTGCGGCCGGACCAGGCCGCCGCCGTCACCCCGCCCGACGCGGTGCGCGCGCTGGACGTCGGCGTCGCCGACGCCGACGCGGTCGGCGTGCTCGACGCGCCATGGCTGCTCGGCGTGGTGGATCCGGCGACGCTGGTCGCCGCAGACACCGTCGCGGCGGCCGGCGCGCTCGCCGACGTGCTCGACCTGCCGCTGGCCAGCGAGCGGGTCGCGGGCACGGTGGTGTCCGAAGGGGAGCTGGCAGGCTGGTCCGAGCTGAGCGCGGTGCGTGCGGTGGCGGAGCTGCTGGACGTCGACGTCCCCGAGGGCGGCGTCAGCCTGCACGCCGAGTTGGCGGTCCGGCTGGACGGCGGCGCGGTGGTCGCCGCGCCGTGGTGGGTCGACACCGACGGCATCGTCCACGCCGACGACACCGAAGCCGGCCTCGCCCGCGCCTTCGCCCACACTGCCGGACGCTGGCCCGACCGCCACCTCATCACCGCCCTCCTCACCGACCCCTCCGCCACCACGCTGTTGGGCTGACGTCGTGTCCTGCGTTGGGGACGCTGTGTTCCACAGTCGCACCAGCGCCCAACGTGGAACTCGCGGGCGTGAGTGTGGGACACGACGGGAGGAGTGTGGGACACGCAGGCAGGAACGGAGGACACGACGGCACGAACGCAGGACACGACGCAAGAGTCACAGGCCGTGCTGGGCGCCGCGAGAGCCGCTGCGGGAGGCGCGGCGTTGCCAGGCGACGATGCCGAGGCCGACGAAACCGAGACCGACACCCGCGATCGCGGTGCCGAGCCACACGTCGACGTTCCGGTCGAACCCCAGCGCCAGCACCAGCAGCACCGCCAGCGCCGCCGCCCACGCCGATGTGCCGATCACGACCGCGGGCATGAGGTCCACCAGCGGCTTCGGCAGCTCGGGTGGCGCGGCGGGCGGCGGGTCGTCTGGCACATCGGTCACGGTCTTCAAGCCTACTGTGACCGCTCGGTAGGCTGACGAAATGGCACAAGCGGCGCATGAACGCACCCTCGCCAGCCAGCTGCGGCTCGCCGTGGTGAGGCTCAACCGTCGACTGCGGGCGCAGCACCCGCACACGAGCGTGTCGCTGACCCAGCTGTCGGCGATGTCGACGTTGCACAAGTGCGGCGCGCTGACGCCGGGTCGACTCGCGGCCAAGGAAGGCGTGCAGCCCCCGTCGATGACCAGAGTGATCGCGGCGCTGGAGGGGCTCGGCTATGTGGAGCGGCAGGCTCACCCCACCGACGGCAGACAGGCGATCGTCGAGCTGACCGAGCACGGCCGGGGCTACGTCGAGGCGACGATCTCGGCGCGGGAGGCCTGGCTCGACGAGCGGCTGGCGCAACTGTCGGCCGACGAGCGGGAGACGCTGAGCGAAGCCGCCGAGATCATCGAACGGATGGCGGAAGGCTGACGCGCACCCCTTGCGCAACACACATAGGTTAGGCTAGCCTAATTGTTGTCCGCTTCGTGGTGGGAGCGGCAGTCAGTTCGGGAACAGACAGGGCCCGTGGCGGAGCAAGCGCCACGGGCCCTGTCGTATCGGTATAGATTCTAGCTGAGCAGCAGGCCGTTTCCGCCGTTGACGGCGTTGTCGAACCGCTTGCCGATCTCAGCCCAGTCGTAGACGTTCCACAGCGCCTTGGCGTAGTCCGGCTTGACGTTCTTGTACTGCAGGTAGAAGGCGTGCTCCCACATGTCCGTCATCAGGATCGGGATGGTGGGCAGTGCCATGTTGTTGTGGTGGTCGCGCAGCTGCTGGATGATCAGTTTCTTGGCGAGCGGGTCCCAGGACAGCGCGGCCCAGCCGTTGCCCTGAATGGTCGTGGCGACCGCGTTGTAGTGGGCCTGGAACTTGTCGAACGAGCCGAAGCTGTCGTCGATCGCGGCGGCCAGCTCGCCGGTCGGCTTGTCACCGCCCTCCGGGGAGAGGATCTTCCACCACACCACGTGGTTGGCGTGCCCGGCGAGGTTGAACGCCAGCGTCGTCTCCAGGCCGACGATGGCGCCGAAGTCGCCCGCATCGCGCGCCGCTTCGAGCTTCTCCATCGTGTCGTTCGCGCCCTTGACGTAGGTCGCGTGGTGCTTGCTGTGGTGCAGCTCGTTGATCTCACCGGAGATGTACGGCTCGAGTGCGCCGTAGTCATAATCCAGGTCAGGAAGCTCGTACAGAGCCATCTGCCCCTCCTTGAGGTTGACGCGGGTAAGTGGTCCGTGCGTACCCCAACCTAATAGGGATCTCATCGCCGGGCTAACCGGGTGATCAATGCGACGTAGTCACACCGGCCAGGTGTGCACCGGATCGCCCGCGTGCATGTGGTCCGTGTAGCGGATGAGCATGTCGTGCAACGCCGACTCGCGATCGGCGCCCGCGCGCTCCAGCCGGTCGACACAGTCCCGCTGCCACGCGGAGCCGGTGCGCCGGGTGAGGCAGCGGCGCTCGATGATGCCGAGGTAGCGGTCAGCGGCCCGCGCCGACACCCCGGCCGAGGCCAGCCCTGCCGCGGCCAGCGGCAGCAGCACCCGCAGCACCAGCTCGTCCGGACTCGACCAGCCGACATCCGGCCAGTACAGCTGCGCGTCCATGCCGTCGCGCGCGCCGTTGTAGAGGTTCGTCTCGGCGGTCGCGAACGACATCGCCGACCAGACCGGGCGTTCCGCCTCCGCCAGCGCTCGCTGCGCGCCGTAGAAGAACGCCGCGTTGGCGGCGATGTCGGCCACCGTCGGTCCGGCGGGCAGCACCCGGTTCTCCACCCGCAGATGCGCGACGCCGTCGACGCCGTCGACGACGTCGTAGACCGGCCGGTTCCAGCGCCACACCGTGCCGTTGTGCATCCGCAGCTCGGTCAGCTTCGGCGCGCCGCCCGACTCGAGGACATCGATCGGATCCTCCGAGTCGGTCTCGGTCAGCAGGCCGGGGAAGTAGCGCACGTTCTCCTCGAACAGGTCGAAGATCGACGTGATCCACTTCTCGCCGAACCACACCCTCGGTCGCACGCCCTGGTTCTTCAGCTCCTGCGGCCGGGTGTCGGTCGACTGCAGGAACAGCGGAATCCGGGTCTCGTGCCACAACGCCTTGCCGAGCAGGAACGGCGAGTTCGAGCCGATCGCGAGCTGCACGCCCGCGAGGCACTGCGACGCGTTCCAGTAGGGAGCGAACTCGTCCGGGCCGACCTGCAAGTGCAGCTGCGCGGAGGTGCACGCGGCCTCGGGCAGGATCGAGTCGGCGTGGCTGCGCAGCGTCTCCGGACGCCTGCCGGGCAGCGCCAGCCCCTCCATCTCCAGCTGGGTCCGCTCGCCGCGCGCGGCGAGGATCTCGTCGTTGAGCAGCGAGTAGCGCGGGTTGCTCGTCAGCCACTTCGCCTCGAAGTGCTCCTCGTCCAGCGTCGGCAGGATGCCGATCATCGCGAGGCTCGCGCCCGCGTGCGCCGCCGAGATGTCGGCCTTGGTGAGGGAGTCGCGCAGCCAGCCGTCCAATTCGAACAGAGCGTCGCCGCCGAGGGTGCGGGGCGGCACGTTCAGTTCGAGGTTGTGCTGGCCGAGCTCCGATGTGAACACCGGATCGGCGAGGTGGTCGAGCACCTCGCCGTTGCTCATCGACGGCCGCATCGCGCCGTCGATGAGGTTCAGCTCGAGTTCGAGCCCGATTCGTTGCGGCTGCTCACAAAACCGCCCTTCCGTCAGCATCAGCTCGACCGAGTCGAGACAGCGCTGCACCTTGCGCCGGTAGTGTGCTCGCTCGGAGTTCGCCAGTACCTCGTTGACCATCCTGCCCCGCTTTTTCTCTCTTCGGCTCATGGCGAACCCCCGGCGAACAACCGTGACACAGGTATTGACGCCCCAGCTAGCGGCCAAACTGGTGCTCTCGGTGAGTGAGAGCTAACGCTGCGCGATCAGGCCTCGGCGTGTCGTTTTCCGGCTGGCCGATCGGCCTAACCCGCGCGGGGAGAATGCGCAGCACGATGGCAGAGTCAGGGGCGTGGCAACCGAGATCGTCATCGACGGTCCCGCCGACAACCGCGTCGACGACTTCCGGGATCTCAAACGCGCTGACCGGCGGCCGGACCGTCCCGGCGGCCGGGGACTGGTGATCGCCGAGGGCACGGTCGTCGTGCGCCGGATGCTGGCATCGCCGTACCGCGTGCACGCGTTGCTCGGGGTGCGGCGGCGTGTCGAGGAGTTGCGCGACGACCTCGCCGACGTTAGTTGTCCCGCCTACGTCGCGCCCGCCGACGTCATGGCCACCGTGGTCGGGTTCCACCTCAACCGGGGCGTGCTCGCCGTCGCCGATCGCGTGCCACGGCCGTCAGTCGCGAAACTCGCCGCGAGCGCACGCACCGTGGCCGTGCTCGAGGGCGTCGGCGACCACGAGAACATCGGCTCGTTGTTCCGCAACGCCGCCGCGCTCGGCGTCGACGCGGTCTTGCTGGGCGCCGGGTGTGCCGATCCGCTGTACCGGCGCAGCGTGCGGGTGTCGATGGGACACGTGCTGCGGGTCCCGTTCGCGACCGACGAGCAGTGGCCGGACGCGCTGGACACCTTGCGCGGCAACGGGTTCCGCGTCGCGGCGCTGACACCGAGCGCGGACGCCGTGGCGGTGCGCGAGGCCGTGGCGCGGCCCGGCGAGCGGGTCGCGGTGCTGCTCGGCGCCGAGGGCGACGGGTTGTCGGACGCGGCCATCGCGGCGTCGGATGTCGCGGTGCGCATCCCGATGGCCGGCGGCGTCGACTCACTCAATGTGGCCACCGCGGGCGCCATTGCGTTCTACGAGCTTGGCTGTGGAGTGCGCTAGGTTGGACCGGATAGCCGAGTCCGAGTCGGGAGGAGCAGGTGGAGCTGCGGGTCCGAGGTGATCGCGCCGTGCTCGCCCGGGGCGACACCGATGCCGGAGACGAGCTCGCGCCGGAGCAACTGCCGCTCGGGGCCGACCTCGCCGCCGCGCTGCACGAGTGGGCGCGGGTTGCCGCCGCGATGCGCAAGGCGGCGACCGGCGAGGGCGCCGGGCTGTCCGGCGCGGGCGACGACGCCGTCGGCGTGGTCTCGCGACGCGGGCGACAGCTCGCGGGCAGGGTCGCCACCGAGATGCGCATGACGGTGCATTACCGCGATCCCGTCACCGAGGTCGCCACCGTCGTCGTGCCGAGCTCGGACGAGGGCAGGCGGCGCGGGCCACGGCATGCGCGCGGCTACGACACCGGGCTGTTCCGCCGGACGCCGGGCGAGCCGACGCCGTGGGGACTCGGGCTCACCGCGTCGGGCATCGTCGGGGTCGTCTCGCTCGTCGCGATGCTCGGGCTGATCTCGACGCTCGACCGCGCGATGCAGGGCTGGGTCGCCCTGCTCGGCGCCCTGGTCGTCACCGGCGGCCTGCTGCCGTCGCTGTGGATCGGCAGGCGGGTGCCGATCATGCGCTGGGTGTGTTACGGCGCGGCGGCCGGCCTCGCGCTCTCGTGGGTCGGCGCGGTGTTCCTGCTGACGTAGGTCGTGTCCCGTGGGTCTCGGTCGATGGGATCGGTGATCCAGACCGTTTGTGGCAAGGCGGAGGAGGAGAGCCATAGCGGAGCTATGGCCGACGACGACAACGCTGCCATCGGACGGTCTGGGCGCCGAGACCGCGACCACGGATCCGCGGGACACGACCTTGCGGTCCTACGCCGACGGGTTCGCCAGGTGCAGGTCCGACTGCGGCCGGGTCACGCGGATGCTGTCGGCGACGCGCATCGCGGCGGTCAGCACGGCCTGGCAGCCCGCCTCGTTCGCGGTGCTGACGGTCATCAGCGCGAGGTGCGCGCCGTCCGGCGCCGGGATCTGGAACTCCGCCGTGATGCGGGGCAGCACCGTGTCGAGACCGTGGCCGGCGAGGTCGGGCGGCAGCCGGTACTCGCCCGCCGTCACCGCCACGATCGCGGGCCCGGTCGCCAGCCGGATCACCCTGACGTCGGCGTGCGGGTGGCGGGCGCGGTACCGCTGCCGTAGCCGCGCGACCGAGTCGTCGCCGTCGAGCGGGACGACGGCCGCGGCGAGGTCGGCGAGCACCGGATCGGCGACGGCGTCACCCTCCACGGCGAACCGGCCGTAGAGCCGGATGTTCTCCTCCGGCAGCGACTGCGCGAACCAGGTGACGTACCTCGGCAGCCCGGTGTGCGTGTCCGGGTCGTGCAGCGGCAGGCTGACGAACCCGGGTGGCGGCGTCAGCAGCAGCTCGGGCGCGGGCGTCATGTCCCGCACTCCTCGGCGATGGCGTTCGACAGCGCGACCGCGACCGGGTCAGCGCTGGCCGCGCCCCGGCTGAGGTCGCGCGGCACCCAGTACCGATCGAGGTCGTCGGCGACCGACGCCCGGCGGAGCAGCCCGGCGATGCGATGGGCGGCGTCGTCATGCTGTTGCGCGAGCCGTCGCGCCGCGTCCCTGGACGCATCGAGCTCGTCGGACGCGCCGTGGTCGCGGGCCGCGCGCGCCGCCAGCTCCAGCTCCCGAGCCTGCCGTTGCAGCTCGCCGAGGTCGGCGTGCCAGTCGGTGAGTGCCGTCGCGGCCCGCGACATCGACCAGGCGGCCGTGTCGAGGTCTGCGCGCAGCGTGTCGACGCGCCGGGCGAACGCCTCGCTCGCCTCGCCGCGCCAAGTCTGCGGCTCGGCCATGGCGTCGCGGGCGTACCGGAGCTGGTCCCCGGCCCGCCGGTATCGCTGCGCGATCGCCTCGATCCGGCTCAGCTCGCCGGGCGCCGGGTCGAAGCCGAGCGCGTCGAACGTCGTCATGCTCCGGTCCCGCCGAGCGCGGCGGCGATGTGGCCGTCGAACCGCTCGGCGGCGGCCTCGTCACGCCCCTGATAGTCACGGGCGGCGTCGTGCAGCCGTTCGACGACGTCTTCCGCCGCCGTGGCCAGCGCCCTCAGGTCGTGCCGCCCGCTCTCCTCGAACTCGCGTGCCGCGTCCGCGAGGACGGGGTGGCCGAGCTGGCCGTGCGTGGTCAGCGTGCCGCTCGCCACCCTGATGAGCTGGCTGCTGTCCGCCAGCGTCCCGATGAGCCCGACGAGCTCGGCGATGTCTGCCGCGTACCCGGTCATCCGATCCCCTCCCGCCTGCCTGCTGGATCAGACGAGGCAGGGGCCGATCGGGTTCCCGCTGGTCAGCCGCGCTGGCTGCGGACGCCGAGCAGGACGTCCTCCCACGCCGGCACGGCAGGATGGGTCTTCTTGGTCTTGCGCCGCTGTGCCGCCGGTGCCTCCTCGGCGGGAGCCTCCGGTTCGGCGTTCTCGTCCGGCGCGGGCAGCGGGGCCTCGATCACGGTCGCCTCGCTGGGCTCCGGCTCGGGCTCGGGTTCCCAGCTGGGATCGAGCGTCGCCTGCGGGGCCTCCTGCTCCTCGACGACGGGTCGCAGCGTGCGCGGCGACCGGCGGATCTCCGGCTCGTGCAGGTCGGCGGCGTTGTCGTCGAGCGCGGTCACGGTGCCGCCGTGCGCGCCGGGCGAGAACGACCAGTGCGCGCTGTTGTCCGATCGCCCGGTCTGCCACCGCAGGTCGATGATCCACTTGCCGCCCTCGCCGCGCCAGGCGTCCCAGGCGGCCGTGCTGTAGTCCTGCCCGCGCACGCCGAACGCGTAGGCGACGACCTCGTCGAGGGTGCGCACGTCGGGGCCGTCCTCGCGCACCGGATGGGCGTCCTGGGCCAGCTCGGCGGTGCGGGATCGCTCCAGCAGCACCGGATACGCGTAGCGCTCGACGCGCGCCTCGGGAATTCCGGCGCTCGCCGCGAGGTGTGCGACGGTCTCGCCCGCCCGGATGCGGGCCTGGATCTCACGTGGGCGCATCTGGCTCTCCAACTCGATCTGGATCTGTCCGAGCCGGGTGATATCGCCGCGTGCTGCTGCGCGTAACCGCTCGTCGGCCGGGAGCAGGAACTTCTCACCACGCTCGGGGTCTTCGCACACGATGGACGTCCCGTCCTCGTGCAGCCCGATTACCCGTAGCGCTCGCATTCCCGCCTCCCACGACAGTCACCTATCCGAGTGGTAACCGTAGGTCGGCGTGGCGCCTTGACGTTCGAGGCGCGCCGATACTTCGCCGATCTCGTCGTGTTGATCACGCGGACGGGCTAAGCCGGATGACACCTCGCGGACGCCCGGCGTCCGCGAGGTGTTCCACCGGGAGTCAGTCGAGGCGCTCCGCCACGTACTCGATGCAGCGGGTCAGCTTGCTGACGTCGTCCGGCTCGATCGCCGGAAAGGTGCCGACGCGAAGCTGGTTGCGGCCCAGCTTGCGGTACGGCTCGACGTCCACGATGCCGTTCGCCCGCAGCGTCTGCGCCACTGCGGCCGCGTCGACGTCGTCGGAGAAGTCGATGGTGCCGACGACCTGCGACCGCAGCGCCGTCTCGGTGACGAACGGCGAGGTGTAGCTGGTCTTCTCGGCCCAGTCGTAGAGCCTGCCGGACGACTCGGCGGTGCGCTCGGTGGTCCACTTCAGACCGCCGGCCCCGTTCATCCAGTCGAGCTGGTCGGCGAGCAGGAACAGCGTCGCCAGCGCGGGGGTGTTGTAGGTCTGGTCCTTGCGGGAGTTGTCCAGCGCCGTCGGCAGCGACAGGAACTCGGGCACCCAGCGGTCGGACGCGCCGATCTCGCCGACGCGCTCGATCGCGGCGGGCGACATCAGCGCCAGCCACAGCCCGCCGTCCGAGGCGAACGACTTCTGCGGCGCGAAGTAGTAGACGTCGAAGTCCTCGGCGTTCACCGGCAGACCGCCCGCGCCCGAGGTGGCGTCGATCGCGACCAGCGCGCCCTCGCTGCCCGCCGGCCTGCGCACCGGCACCGCGACGCCGGTCGACGTCTCGTTGTGCGCCCAGCCGACGAGGTCGGCGCCCTGCTGGTAGCTGATCTCCGGCGCGCTGCCCGGCTCGCCCTCGACCACGATCGAGTCGGCGAGGAACGGCGCGCCCTGCGTTACCTTGGCGAACTTCGACGAGAACTCGCCGTAGGTGAAGTGCTGCGCGCGCTCCCGCACCAGCCCGAGGGCGGCGGCGTCCCAGAACGCGGTCGTGCCGCCGTTGCCGAGCACGACCTCGTAGCCGTCGGGCAGGCTGAACAGCTCGCGCAGGCCCTCCCGCACCCGGCCAACGAGGGCCTTGACCGGCTTCTGACGGTGCGACGTGCCCATGACGGCGGCGCCGCCGGATGCCAGGTTGGCGAGCTGCTCCGGCCGCACCTTCGACGGACCGCAGCCGAAACGCCCGTCGGATGGCTTGATGTCGTCGGGGATGATCACCTGTCCAGATTCGGTCATGCAGCCAGTGTGACGCACACCCCCTTCGCGTGACCTAGGGGTGTGCCCAACTCCATCTCACGTGGTCTCGGTGCGCCAGCCCGCGTCGTCGACGCCGCCCGGGATCGGGGCGTCCGGGTCGTACGGCGTGCGGGTGAAGACGAACGTGGCCAGGTTGAGGTGGCGCGGCGTGGCGTCGGCGTCGCGCTCCACCCGCAGCGTCTCGCCCGCGTAGTAGCCGTCCAGCCCCTGCCACTCGTCGTCGCCGGACGGCCGGAACCGGGAGCGCCTGCCCGCGCCGACCGGGTTCAGGTCGAGCCAGCCGTTCGGCAGCAGCCGGAGGTGGAACGGCGACGGCCCCCAGTGCCAGAGGCCGGTCAGCGCCAGCAGCCGGACGTCGACGTCGGCGGGGCGCCACGGCTCGGGCAGCGCGGGCTCGCGCTCGTCGGCGATGCGGATCAGGTCGAGCACCACGCCGAGGATGCCGACGCCCGCCGTGGTGTTGGCCATCGCGACCGCGCCGGTGCCCGACGTCTGGTCGGCCATCGAGCACGCCACGAAGCCCGGCATCGACCCGGTGTGGCCCGCGAAGCTCCGGCCGTGCTGCCGGAGGAGCTGGATGCCGAGGCCGTAGCCCATGGCCCAGGTGTCGCCGTCCTCGACCGCGACCGCCTGGCGCATCTCCGCGACCGTGTCCGGATGCAGCACCTCGCCGGTCTGGCCCGCGGTGAACGACGTCCAGCGCGCGAGGTCGTCGACGGTCGACCAGAGCTGACCCGCCGGGGCCATGGCGCCGGTGTCCGACGTCGGCTCCGGCAGCACGACGTCGGCGAACGGATGCACCGCCCAGCCGGGCGCGGCGGGCGGCTGCGGGTGCGCGGTGGTGCGGGACATGCCGAGCGGGCCGAGCACCTCGTCGCGCAGCGCGTCCAGCCACGTCCCGCCGCACAGCCGGGCGATCAGCTCGCCGAGGATGCCGTAGCCGGTGTTGGAGTAGTGGAACTGCTTGCCCGAACGCAGTTTCAGCTCGTCCGGGGTGAGGCCGGACGCCAGCGCCTGCCAGCTGTCACCGGTGCTGCGTTCCCACCACGACCCCGGCGACTCCGACGTGATGCCGGAGGTGTGCGCGAGCAACTGCGCGACGGTGAGCTGCCCGAAGGCCTCCGACTTGGCGTCGTCGAGGTGGGCGTCGACGCGGTCGTTGAGATCGAGCTTGCCCTCGTCGCGCAGCCGCAGCACCAGTGTCGCGGTCAGGCTCTTGGTGATCGAGCCGATCCGGTACTGGGTGTCGTTGGTCGGCGCTGCGTTTCCGACGAAGCCCCGCGCGCCCGACCAGACCAGCTCGCCGCCGCGCACGACGCCTGCGACGAGCGACGGCGCGCGGTTGGCCGACTGCTCGGTGGCGATGCGCGACAGCAGGGCGAACTCGGTACTGGGGAGCATGCGGGTCATTCTGCACTGGATGGGCGGATCGTGCGGCGCAGTCAGACGGTCTGGACGGTGGCCCAGCCCTCGACCTCCTCCGGGCGCCGCGGCTCGGGCCCGACGTAGACGGCGGACGGCCGCACCAGCCGTCCGGTGCGCTTCTGCTCCAGGATGTGGGCGCACCAGCCCGCGGTGCGGGCGCAGGTGAACATCGCGGGCATCATGTGCGGCGGCACCTCGGCGAAGTCGAGGATCACCGCCGCCCAGAACTCGACATTCGTCTCGATGGCCCGGTCCGGCCTGCGCTCGCGCAGCTCGGCGAGCGCCGCCTGCTCCAGCGCGGCCGCCGCCTCGTAGCGGGGCGCGCCCAGCTCCTTCGCGGTGCGCCGCAACACCCTGGCGCGCGGGTCCTCCGCCCGGTACACCCGATGGCCGAAGCCCATCAGCCGGTCCTTGCGGTCCAGGATGTCGCGCACCACCGCGCGCGCGTCGCCCTTCGACTCCACCTCCGAGACCATCGGCAGCACCCGTGCGGGCGCGCCGCCGTGCAGCGGCCCCGACATCGCGCCGATCGCGCCGGACATCGCCGCCGCGACGTCGGCGCCGGTGGACGCGATCACGCGGGCGGTGAACGTCGACGCGTTCATGCCGTGCTCGGCGGCCGACGCCCAGTAGGCGTCGATGGCCTTGACGTGCGCCGGGTCCGGCTCGCCGCGCCAGCGGGTCATGAACCGCTCGGTGATGGTGTCGCACCGGTCGACCGTTGACTGCGGCACGGCGGGCTGGTGGATGCCGCGCGCGGACTGCGCGACGTAGGACAGCGCCATCACCGAGGCCCTGGCGAGCTGGGTACGGGCCTGCTCGTCGGTGATGTCGAGGAGCGGCTCGTAGCCCCAGATCGGGGCGAGCATGGCCAGCGCGGCCTGGACGTCGACGCGCACGTCACCGGAGTGCACCGGCAGCGGGAACGGCTCGGCGGGCGGCAGTCCCTGGCCGAACGTGCCGTCGACGAGCAGCGCCCACACGTCGCCGAAGGTGACCTTGCCCGCCAGGTCCTCGATGTCGACGCCCCGGTACCGCAGCGCGCCGCCGTCTCTGTCCGGTTCGGCGATCTCGGTGCGGAAGGCGACGACACCCTCCAGTCCGGGACGGAAGCTGTCGTCCGCGCTCTGTCCGTTGGCCTGGGTCATCAGGGCTCCTCATCGAGTCCGGTTCTCGGCGTTGATGATCAGCCAGCTTGCCCCTGTCTGGGGGAGTGGGCAATCGGCGCCGTGGTGTGTTCCATCACGTTTATTCGGGTGTTGATGCCAATCTGACAACGCAGGGCGACGATGGGCAACAACCCACCACCGAATCGCGCCCTTCCGTTACCCGAGCCGAAAGCCGTACCTTCTTCATACCGAGTTGGCTTGGCGTTCATGGTCGATCACCGGAGGACACCGCATGACCGATTTCAGGACAGAGGACGGCGACGTATCGGGTATCGCGGTCACGTTGCCCGGCATGCGGGTGTCCTACGAGGGGGAGTCGCTCGACGAGGCCGACCTCGCCTCGACGTGGACGAAGCAGCTACAGCTCTGGCTCGACGAGGCCATCGCCGCCGGGGTCGCGGAGCCGAACGCGATGGTGCTCGCGACGGCCGACGTCGAGGGCAGGCCGTCCTCGCGCACGGTGCTCTGCAAAGGCCTCGACGACCGGGGTATCGCCTTCTACACCAACTACACCTCGGCGAAGAGCCACGAGCTGAGCACCGCGCGGTACGCCTCGGCGACGTTCCCGTGGTACGCGCTGCACCGGCAGGTCACCGTGCGCGGCCCGGTGGAGAAGGTCCCCCCGGCTGAGACGAAGGAGTACTGGGCGTCGCGGCCGCGCGGGTCGCAGCTCGGCGCGTGGGCGTCGCCGCAGTCGGGCGTGGTGCCGAGCAGGCGGGCGCTGGAGAGCGCGCTGCACGCGATTGAGCGCCGGTTCGCCGACGCCGACGAGGTGCCGCCACCGCCGCACTGGGGTGGCTGGCGGATCGTTCCCGACGTGGTCGAGTTCTGGCAGGGCCGGGAGGACCGGCTGCACGACCGGCTGCGCTACGTCAAGAAGGACGGCGAGGACACCATCTGGCGGATCGAGCGGATCGCGCCGTAGCGGTTAGGAACGGCGCAGCTCCCGCGCGATGACCATGCGCTGGATCTGGTTGGTGCCCTCGAAGATCTGCGGCACCTTCGCCTCGCGCATGTAGCGCTCCACCGGGAAGTCCCTGGTGTAGCCCGCGCCGCCGAGCACCTGCACCGCGTC
Organism: Actinophytocola sp.; assembly: GCA_009377395.1. Classification (GTDB taxonomy): domain Bacteria; phylum Actinomycetota; class Actinomycetes; order Mycobacteriales; family Pseudonocardiaceae; genus Haloechinothrix_A. The sequence goes on from WHUB01000004.1 coordinate 50,762, forward strand.
CGTCGTCACCTTCATCGCCCCGTCGGTCGCGACCAGCTTGGCGATGGACGCCTGCCGGGTGAACGGCAGTCCCCGGTCCTTGCGGCGGGCGGCCTCGAGGTAGGTCGCCCGCGACGACTCCACCGCGGCCGCCATGTCGGCGAGCAGGAACTCGACGCCCTGGAAGTCGATGATCGGCTTGCCGAACTGGCTGCGCTGCTTGGCGTAGGCCACCGCCTCGTCCAGCGCGGCCTGCGCCAGCCCGACCGCGCAGGCCGCGATGCCGAGCCTGCCCGATGCCAGCGAGTCGAGCGCGATCCGCAGCCCGGCCCCCTCCTCACCGAGCAGCCGGTCGGCCGGCACCCGCGCGTCGCTGAAGATCATTTGCGATGTCGTGGACGCCGTCATGCCCATCTTGTGCTCCGGCTCCGCCGCGGCGAGGCCGGGCGTCGCGGCGTCGACCAGCAGGCAGCTGATGCCCTTCCCGCCGGTCGGCGCGGTGCGCACCATCGTGGTGTAGAAGTCGGCCTCGCCGCCGTGGGTGATCCACGCCTTGGTGCCGTTGACGACGTAGTCCTTGCCGTCGCGGACCGCCCTGGTCGTCAGTGCCGCCGCGTCCGAGCCCGCCTGCGACTCGGACAGCGCGTACGCGCCGAGCAGCTCGCCGCCCAGCATGTCGGGCAGCCGGCGGTCGCGCTGCTCGTCGGTGCCGTAGAACGCCAGCGCGAAACAGGACATCGTGTGCACGCTCAGCCCGACGCCGACCGACATCCACGCGGTGGCGATCTCCTCCAGCACCTGGAGATACACCTCGTACGGCACCTCGCCGCCGCCCCAGCGCTCCGGGTAGGGCAGCCCGAGCAGGCCGCTCTTGCCGAGCAGCAGGAACTGCTCGCGCGGGAACCGTTCCGCCCGCTCGTACTCGTCCGCCCGCGGCGCCAGCTCGTCGCGGGCGATCTCGCGGCTCAGCGCGATCAGGTCCTCGGCCTCGGTGGACGGCAGCAGGCGTTCGGCGGGCATGTCACTCCTTGAAGCGGTACTGCAAGCTGTACTGTAGAGCGTAGCGCAGTACTGCCTTAGGCTGTAGTGCTATGGCAGGAAGCTCACTTCGGCGGCCCACCGCGCGGCAGCGGGCGCTGCTCGCCGAGCTCGAGGAGCTCTTCCTCGCCAAGGGCTTCGCGGCCTTCACCCTCGACGACCTCGCCGCGCAGCTGAGCTGCTCCAAGTCGACGCTCTACACCCTCGCGGCCAGCAAGGAGCAGCTCGCGACGCTGGTGGTGCGGCGGTTCTTCAAGGGCGCGGCCCGCACGATCGAGCAGCGCATCGAGGGCCTGACCGACGCCCGCGAGGTCATCGCGACCTACCTGGCGGGCGTGTCCGACCAGCTTCGCCGCCCCTCGGCCGAGTTCATGCGCGACATCGCCGCGTTCGCGCCCGCCCGCGCCGAATACGAGTCGAACAGCCATGCGGCCGCGGAACGAATTTCCTCCTTCATCGCCGACGGCGTGCGCGACGGCGTATTTCGCGAAGTTCATGCCACGCTGATCGCACAGTTGGTCGGTGTGCTGATCGAGGCGATTCAGGCGGGGACGGTGGCCGAACGGGCGGGGGTCAGCGACGCTGAGGCGTACACCGCGCTGGCCGAACTGCTACTCGACGGGCTGACCCGAGAGTGACTGCGATCATCGCCCGACTGTGAGAATGGCCCCAACTCGGAAGCCCGAGCCTTGCCAGGTGCTGCGCGATCGACCCTTTCTGCACTAGCGTAAGGCCGAATTCATACCCCAACGGGGCGGTGTGCGGTGCGGGTCCTGAGCTGGGAGAGCTGACCACAGCCGGCCGAGCCCAGCCAGGCGCAGCCGTCCCGTGTGACGTGAGAGGGACGTACATGTCCGACACCGCAGCCACGCCGCACACCGGCACCGACACCGTCGCGCTGCGCTTGCCGAACGGTGAGCAGCATGAGCTGAACGTGGTACCCGCCGTGGAGGGCGCGCCGGGCATCGAGCTCGGCAAGCTGCTCTCCTCGACCGGGTACATCACGCACGATCCGGGCTTCGTCAACACCGGTGCGGCGTCTTCCGCGATCACCTACATCGACGGCGACGCGGGGATCCTCCGGTACCGGGGATACCCCATCGAGCAGCTCGCCGAGCACTCCACCTTCATCGAGGTCTCCTATCTGCTGATCTACGGCGAGCTTCCGACCGAGGTGCAGCTCGCCGACTTCACCGAGCGCATCGAGCGCCACACCCTGCTGCACGAGGACCTGAAGCGGTTCTTCGACGGCTTCCCGCGCGACGCGCACCCGATGCCGGTGCTCTCCAGCGCGGTCTCGGCGCTGTCGACGTTCTACCAGGACTCGCTCAACCCGTTCGACGAACCGAGCGTCGAGCTGTCCACCGTCCGGATGCTCGCCAAGGTCCCGACGCTGGCCGCCTACGCCTACAAGAAGTCGATCGGCCAGCCGTTCCTGTACCCGGACAACTCACTCAGCCTGGTCGAGAACTACCTGCGGATGTCGTTCGGGCTGCCCGCCGAGCCCTACGAGATCGACCCGGACGTCGCCAAGGCGCTCGACCTGCTGTTCATCCTGCACGCCGACCACGAGCAGAACTGCTCGACGTCGACGGTGCGGCTGGTCGGCTCCTCGGAGGCGAACCTGTTCGCCAGCGTCTCGGCGGGTATCAACGCGCTGTTCGGTCCGCTGCACGGCGGCGCCAACGCCGCCGTCCTCAGCATGCTGGAGGACATCAGGGCCGATGGCGGCGACGTCGACCGGTTCGTCACCCGGGTGAAGAACAAGGAGGCCGGTGTCCGGCTGATGGGCTTCGGCCACCGGGTCTACAAGAACTACGACCCGCGCGCCAAGATCATCAAGAAGACGGCCGACGACATCCTCGGCAGGCTCGGCAAGAGCGACGAGCTGCTCGACATCGCGAAGAAGCTGGAGGAGACCGCGCTCTCCGACGACTACTTCGTGGAGCGCAAGCTCTACCCGAACGTCGACTTCTACACCGGTCTGATCTACCGGGCGCTCGGCTTCCCGACCCAGTACTTCACGGTGCTGTTCGCGCTCGGCAGGCTGCCCGGCTGGATCGCGCACTGGCGCGAGATGATGCTCGACCCGGCCCGCAAGATCGGCCGGCCGCGCCAGATCTACACCGGGTCGCCGCAGCGCGACTACGTCGACCTCCGGAAGCGCTGACCTCTCGCCGCGCCCAGCGGGGTGGGGCCGGGCACAATGGCGGGAATGCCTGACCGTTGTGCCGTGCTGTGGTTCCGGCGGGACCTGCGGCTCGCCGATCACCCCGCCCTGCTGGCCGCCACCGAACGGCGGGAGGCGCTACGCCGTTACGGTGAGTACGTCACCGGCCGCGCAGCGCCGTCGTGAGCGCCATGCGGCCGCCGGTGTGCGGCACCGCGTTCCGGTAGATCCGGCCGCCGAGCCAGCTGACGAGCGCGGTCGTCGTGAGCGTGAGCCCGACGGCGAGCGCGACCTGCCAGGACACGACGTCGCCCGCCGCGATCCGGGCGGGCAGCAGCACCGGCGACAGTGGCGGCAGCAGCGACAGCACACTCACCGCCGTGCCGCCAGGAGCGACGATCATGAGGGTGAACCCGGCGACGACCCCGACGACGAGCACCGCCGTCACCGGGGTCAGCACCGCCTGCGCGTCCTCCTGCCGCGAGGCTAGAGCCCCGGCGCTCGCGAACAGCGCGGCGTAGAGGACGAAGCCGAGCAGATACCACACCGCGCCCCACACCAGCGTGCTCACCGCGGCACCGGACGGCGTCAGCAGCCCGGCCGCCGCCGCGAGCCCGATCCCCGCCGCCGCGACCGCCGCGAGCTGGATCAGCCCCGCCAGACCGATGCCGATGACCTTGCCGAGCAGCAGTTGCCACGGCCGCAGCGCCGCGAGCAGGACCTCGACCACCCGGCTCGACTTCTCGTCGACCACGCCCTGCGCGACGAACGTGGCATGGGTGGTGATCGAGAGGAACAACAGCAACGCCATGACCACCCCGATGGCGATGCGCTGGTCGCTCCCGGTGTCGTCGGCGTCGATCGCCGTGACGTCGATGCGGGTCGCGTTCGCCTCGGCCATCACGGCTTCGGGGTCGGGCACGCCCGCGCGGGCGAGGTGCGCGGCCAGCACCTCCTGCCGGGAGAGCTCGGTGAGCACCGCCCGCAGCCGGGGGTTCAGCTCGCCGGCGACCTGCACCCGCAGCTCGGCGGCGGTGCCGGAGACGACCGCGTCGAGCGAGCCTGCCGCGAGATCCTCCCGCGCGGTGGCCATGTCGACCACGGTGGTGGCGTTCACGTCGAGGCCGAGCTCGGCCGCCTCGGCGGTCACCCGATCGCCGAGCACGCTCGCCTGACCGGCGAAGCCGACCTCGCTGCGGCCCTCGCCGCCACCGGCGCTCACCTGGAGCAGCACGTACCCGGCCATCACGGCGATGACCACCAGGGTGCCGAGCAGGAACCACCGGGAGCGCAACCGGAGCGCCAGCTCCCGCTCCGCCACCAGCCGTACCGCGCCTGCCAGCGTCATCGCCCGTGTCCTTCCCCGACGGCGGTGTGGAACAGCTCGGTCAGCGTCGGCCGGTGCCGGGAGAACTCGGTGACCCTGCCTGCGGCCATCGCGGCCCGCAGCACGGACTGCTCGTCGGTGCCGTTGACCAGCTCGAGCAGCGTTGCGCCGCCGTCGTCGCCGAGCATTCGCACGCCGCCGAGGCCATCGGCCCAGCCGGGGGCGGGGTCGTCGAGCGCGATCCGCAGCCGTGTGCCCGCGCCGCCGGTGAGCTCGTCGACGCCGCCGACGGCGACCATGCGGCCGTCGCGGATGATGCCCACCCGGTCGCAGAGCCGCTCGGCCAGCGCGAGCCGGTCGCCGGCGAACACCACCGGCACGCCCCGCGCCGCCTTCTCCCGGAGTACCGTGCTCACGACGTCCACGGCGGCCGGGTCGAGGCCGGCGAACGGCTCGTCCAGCACGAGCAGCGCCGGGTCGTGCACGAGCGCGGCGGCGAGCTGCGCCCGCCGGTGGTCGCCGAGGCTGAGCCGCCGCGCCTCGTCGTCGCGGTGATGGGCGATGCCGAGCCGGACCAGCCAGTGCTCGGCGGCGGTGCAGGCGTCGTTGATGCCGAGACCGTGCAGCCGCGCGAGGTAGACGAGCTGGTCGCGGACCTTCATCCTCGGGTACAGCCCGCGCCCCTCCGGCAGGTAGCCGATCGGGTCACCGCCGAACCGCACCTCACCGGCGTCGGCGGCCAGCACGCCCAGCATGATGCGCATCGTCGTCGTCTTGCCCGCGCCGTTGGGGCCGACGAGTCCGAACAGCTCCCCGGCGCCGACGGTGAAACCGACGTCGTCGAGCGCGACGACGTCACCGAAGTGCTTGCGCAGCCCGGTGACCTCGATGGCAGGCATGGCGGGCTCCTCGCGCGATCGCTGCGTTCCCCCAGCAGGAGCAATGATCGCGCGAGGTGATCAGGGCGGCGACGGCGGGGTGGGACAAGTGGCGCATATCGGCGCGCCGTCGTCGTCGCGCAGCGGCAGCCGATCCGGGTGGCAGCCGAGGTAGGCGTGCACCGGGCCGGTCGGGGCCGGGCCGTCGACGGCGACGACGCCGTCGGGCAGCGGCTCGCGCCGGTAGCGCCCGGCGTCGGTGCCCTCGCAGACGTCGAGCACCCTGAGCTGGTCGTCGGTGACCAGCAGGACGGCGTGCTGCTCGACGGCGTCCGGCATGGCCACCAGCGTCCACGGCCGCTGACCGTCGCGGGCCCGCAGCCCTGTCGTCCACGCCGTCGCGTACCCGGCGCACCGGGCGCGCAGCGCCACCACCGGGCCGGTGAGGCCGAGGTTCTCCCGCAGCCAGGTCAGCTTCGACGGGCAGGCGTTGGAGCCGTAGGCGAGCACCGGCGTCCTGCCTGCCAGCGGCGGGGCGCCGCGCTCGGCCAGCCAGCCGTCGATGCCTGCGCCGTCCGGTGCCACCGAGCCGTCGGCGGCCAGCGGATAGCCCACGCCGTCGACGTGCACGAACGACGTCGCGGGACGCCGTCCCGGATACGGATCGGCCGGGTACTCCGCGTCCGTGAACACGGTCAGGCCAGGCGGGTGATCTCCAGCTGCCCCTCCGCGTTCGCCGTCCGCAGCCGCTTCTTGTCGAACTTACCGACGCTGGTCTTCGGCACCTCGTCGACGAACGTCCAGTTCTCCGGCAGCTGCCACTTGGCGACCTTGTCCCCGAGGAAGTCCCGCAGCTCAGCCGCTGTCGCCTGCTCGCCCTCCTTGAGCACCACGGCGACCAGCGGGCGCTCGTCCCACTTCTCGTCCGGGACGCCGATCACGGCGGCTTCGGCCACTGCGGAGTGCGCCATGACGTGGTTCTCCAGCTCCACCGAAGAGATCCACTCGCCGCCGGACTTGATCACGTCCTTGGAGCGGTCGGTCAGCGTCAGGAAGCCGTCCGGCGTGACGTGGCCGACGTCGCCGGTGCGCAGCCAGCCGTCGTGGAACTTCTCCGGGTCGTCGACGCCGTGGTAGGACGACGCGATCCACGGGCCGCGCACCTCCAGCTCGCCGACGGCGGTGCCGTCCCACGGCAGCTCGGCGCCGGAGTCGTCGATCAGCCGCGCCCGGACCGATGCCGGGAACCGGCCCTGCGTGTAGCGGTAGGCCCACGCCTGCTCCCCGCTGGTGCCCACGGGGGCGCGGGCGACACTGCCGAGCGGCGACGTCTCGGTCATGCCCCAGGCGTGCAGCACCGGCACGCCGTACTTCTCCTCGAAGGTGTGCATCATCGCCGGGGGTACCGCCGAGCCGCCGATGACGACCTCGCGCAGGTGCGAGATGTCCTGCGGATGCTCGGCCAGGTGCAGCAGCAGCCCCTGCCACACCGTCGGCACGGCGGCGGCGAACGTGGGCTTCTCGGCGGCGAGCATCTCCGCGATCGGGCCCGGCTGCAGGAAGCGGTCCGGCATCACCAGCGACGCCCCGACCATTAGCGCCGCGTACGGCAGGCCCCAGGACATCGCGTGGAACTGCGGCACGATCGCCAGCGCCTTGTCCGACTGCGCCAGCGCCATGCTGTCGGTCATGCACACCTGCATCGAGTGCAGCCAGATCGAGCGGTGCGAGTAGACGACGCCCTTCGGGTCGCCCGTCGTGCCCGACGTGTAGCACATCGCGGCGGCCGAGTTCTCGTCCAGCTCCGGCCAGTCGAAGGTGTCCGGCTGCGCGGCGAGCAGCTCCTCGTAGGAGTGCACCGAGACGCCGTCCGGCGCCTCGAGCGAGGCGGCGTCACCGTTGGCGACGATCACGTGGCGCACCGTCTTCAGCTCGGGCAGTTGCTTGGCGAGCAGCGGTACCAGCGTGCCGTCGACGATGATGACCTCGTCCTCGGCGTGGTTCGCGACGAAGATCAGCTGGTCCGGGAACAGCCGGATGTTGAGCGTGTGCAGCACCGCGCCCATCGCGGGCACCGCGAGGTAGGCCTCGAGGTGCTCGTTGTTGTTCCACATGAACGTCGCGACCCGCTGGTCGCCGGTGACGCCGAGCGACCGCAGCGCGTTGGCCAGCCGCGCCGCCCGCTCGCCGACCTGCGCGTACGTCTCCCGTCGCGGCTCCTCACCCGTCCATGTGACGACCTCGCTCGCGCCGTGCGCGCTGGTGCCGTAGCGCAGCAGCTGGGACAGCGAAAGTGGTACGTCTTGCATGGTGCCGAGCATGAGTTCTCCTGATCGTCGTGGATGGCCACGGAAGCGCTATGTGGCGAGCCTAACCCCGCTGGCAACTGTCGATATCCACCTTTCGCATGAGTGCTTCAGCCCCTGTTAGGGCGTGTCGATGAGGCGCGTTTCGCCAGGTTGGCGTTTACTTGGGGGCGAAGTGCCTGTCTTAACGGGTCGATACGCGGCTCGTGACGGCGGGACAGTCAAGCGCAAGAGGAAGGATTAGTACGTTGGCTCTGCCCACGTTGACTCCGGAGCAGCGCGCTGAGGCGCTCGCCAAGGCGGCCGAGGCCCGCAAGGCCCGTTCCGAGCTGCTCGCGTCGATCAAGTCCGGCAAGCAGAGCATCGACAAGGTGCTCAAGCGCGCCAAGGAGGACAAGACCATCGGAAAGACCAAGGTCGCGGCGCTGTTGAAGGCCGTCCCCGGCCTGGGCTCGGTGAAGGTGGCTGCCCTGCTTGAGCAGGCAGGTATCGACCCGGACCGCCGCGCGGCTGGTCTCGGTGAGCGGCAGCGTGCCGCGCTGATCGACGCGCTCAAGTAGCGCATCGCCTAGGTCTCCCACCGGCACCGCTCGTGCCGGCATAAGACCTGGTAGACGTTCTGGACGGCGTCTACCAGGCAGCTCGCGCGTGTCCGGCGACGGCAGTTGCACTGATCACGACGGCGAATCCACCCCGTCTGGTAGTGCCACAATCGACCCGTGACGGATACCGCGAGCATGTCGCGCCAGGGCGTGGCCGATCCCGTACGTGCGCTCGCCGACTATCGCCGTGGTGATTTCCTGTTCGCCACCCAGCGGCGCACGCTGTTCGCGCGCGGCATCGAGCGCGAGGTCCCCTGCTCGGGTGGTTTACACGTCGACCTCGACGAGGCCGCGACCCCGCTCGCGGTGGGTGTGCTGCCGTTCGACCTGGATGCCGGGCCCGCGCCCCGGCTCGTGGTGCCGCGCGAGCTGCGCGTGGCCGGACCGGCGCACGAGCCGGTCAGAGCGCTGCCGACCCGCGACGTCGGCGTCCCGGCGCGGCTGCTCGCCGTGCCCGAGCAGGAGAAGCACGTCGACGCCGTGACCCGGGCGCTCGGGCCGCTGCGGGACGGTTCGCTGCGCAAGGTCGTGCTCGCGCGCGCGCTCGACATGGAGTTCGCCGCCGAGGTCGACCCGGCGACCGTGCTGCACAACCTCATCGCCGGCAACCCGGACGGGTTCACCTACGCCGCCGCCCTGCCGGGCGGGCGCACCCTGGTCGGCGCGAGCCCCGAGCTGCTGGTGCAGCGGTATGGCACGCGGGTGGTCGCCCATCCGCATGCGGGCACCGCGCCGCGCTCGACGGATCCCGACGTGGACGAGGCCAACGCACGCGGCCTGCTCGCCTCGGCCAAGGACAAGACCGAGCACGCGCTGGTCGTCGAGGCGGTCGTCGAGGCGCTGCGGCCGTTCTGCCGCCGGTTGGACGTGCCCTCGGAGCCGTCGCTGGCGCCGACGTCGGCCGTCTGGCACCTCGGCACGCAGATCACCGGCGAGCTGGCCGATCCCGGCGTCAGCGCGTTGCGGCTGGCGGCGGCGCTGCACCCGACGCCCGCGGTGTGCGGCACGCCGACGCGGGCCGCGCGGGAGTTGGTCGCGGAGCTGGAGCCGTTCGACCGGGACTACTACGCGGGCGCGGTCGGCTGGGTCGACGCCGCCGGGGACGGCGAGTGGGCGGTCGCGATCCGCTGCGCCGAGATCGCCGGACGCTCGATGCGGCTCTACGCCGGCGGCGGCATCGTCGCGGCCAGCGACCCGGACGCCGAACTGGCCGAAACCTCCGCCAAGTTCGCCACCCTCCTCCAAGCCATGGGCATCGACCTCGAGCTGTAAGGCCGGGCGCCCCCGGATGCGTCGTGTCCTGCGTTCCCGCCGTCGTGTCCCACCTTCAGGCCGTCGTGTTCGACATCCAGCGTTCGGTGAGCCGTACCGGGTCGCCGGTCAGCACCGCGACGGCGGCGCGGTAGCCGTCGCCGGGGTCGGCGTCGAGCAACGTCGTGGTGGCGGGGTCGAGCGCCGCATCGGATGCGGCGACCAGCCGGGCGTGGTCGCCCGGCGCTGACACGGTGATGCTGCGCAGCGGAATCTTCATCCCGTGCCCGGTCGCCTTCATCAGCGCTTCCTTGCGCGCCCAGTAGGTGAAGAACGCGTCCGGGTCCGACGTCGCGATGGCGGCGCGCTCGGTGTCGTTGAGCGCGTAGCCGATCAGATCGTCGGTCGCACGCCGGTTGACGTACTCGACGTCCAGCCCGACCGGGACGCCACCGGTCACCGCGACGCCCACCCGATCGCCGGAATGTGACAGCGACAGCGCCACGTTCCCGGCGCCGACGACGCGCGGCCTGCCGTGCGGCTTGCCGCAGTCCGGGCAGGTGGCGTCGAACGTGATCTCGGCGGGGTCGGTGCCGAGCCGTCGCGCGACGGCGAACCGGGCGAGCACTCGCCCGGTCAGGAACCGAAGCCGGTCGTCGTCCTGCCGGTAGGCGTCGAACCGCGCGCGTTCGTCGCTGTCGAGCGTGCCGACGTGCCTGACGGCGGACCGCAACGGCCGCGTCCACCACACCTGAATGTCGAACACGACGTCCTGAACGTGGGACACGACGCTAGACCCGGGTGCCCCAGGTGTACTTCACGATGGTGCGGCAGCGGTCGAGGTCGGGCCGGGGTGGGTCCTGGCCCGCGCCGAGCGAGCGCAGCGCGATGCCGGTGAACCGGCTGGCCAGCTCGTCGAGCTTCACCGTTCCCTTGGGCGAGTACCACCGGGCGACACCGCTGCACATCTCGAGCACCGCCTTGCGGGCGAGCCCGTCGCCGTCCGGGCGGAACACACCCTCGCGCACCCCCTGCTCGATGGTCTCCGCCCACAACTGCTCGTACGTATCGCGCTTGTCGATCACCCGCCGTCGCAGCTTCGGCGCGAGCGCGCGCAGCTCGTTGTCGACGACGGCGGTCTCCTTCGCCTGCACCGCGTGCGCGATCACGTGCAGCGTGACCAGCCTGCCCAGCTTCTCCTGCGGGTCGGTCACGTCGGTCGTGGCCAGCATCGCCGCCGACAGCAGCCGTTCCAGGCTTTCCCACATGATGTCGGCGAGCAGCTCCTCCTTGCTGCCGATGTAGTGGTACAGGCTCGCGGGCGACACCTTCGCCGCCTGCGCCAGCTCCCTGATGCCGACGCCGTGGAAGCCCTTCTTCGCGAACAGCCGGATCGCGGCCTTGCGTACCCGGGTCTGGGTCGGGTTCACCGCCATGATTGCTCCACCCTGTCGTAGGTTCGTGCGCGCGGGTCGTCGTCGCGCAACTGTCCCTTCGCGACCCGCTCCGACGGCGTCACGGGCAAAGAGTCCACAACGGACCAAAACCTGGGAACCTTGAAATACGCCAGTTTGGTCGAACAGAACTCCGCCAGCTCGTCCGGTGCAAGCCGGGCATCGGACGCGGGAACGACGTACGCCTTGATCTCCTCACCGCGCACCTCGTCCGGCACGGCGATGACGGCTGCCAGCGAGACGCCGGGATGCTGCTGCAACGTCCGCTCCACCTCGTCCGCAGAGACGTTCTCGCCGCTGCGCCGGATCATGTCCTTGGTCCTGCCCTGGTAGTACACCCGGCCCCTCCCGTCCATTGTGGCCAGATCACCGGTGTGGAACCAGCCACCGCGAAACGCCCGTTCGGTCGCATCGGGGTCATCGTGGTAGCGCAGCATAAGCCCGGTGCCGCGCAACGCCAACTCACCGGTCTCGCCGCGCGGCAGCGGCAGGCCGTCCTCACCGAGGATGACGGCCTCCCGGTCCGGACTCGGTCTCCCGATGCAGCCGGTGCCGACGAGCTCGTCGTGATCGGCCTCGGCCATCCTGATGTCGGCGCCGGTCTCGGTCATGCCGAACGCCTCGTACCACGGCACGCCCCAGCGCCGCTCCAGCTCGGCGTGCAGGTCACGCGGGATGGCCGAGGCGTGGATCGCCCGCACCCGGTGCCGCCGGTCGTCGGGATGCTCTGGCTGCCGCAGCAACAACGTCGGCATCAGGCCGAGGCAGTAGAACCACGTGACGTCATAGTCACGCACCTTCCGCCAGAACGTCGACGGGTGGAACCGGTCCAGCACCACCAGCGTCGCGCCCGATGCCAGTCCCAACGCGACGTTCCACTGCGGGTCGATGTAGTGAAACGGCTGCGCGGTCAGGATGACGTCGTCGTCGGCGATGGCCGGGAACTCCGTCACCATGCTCCGCACCAGCGTCAGCCAGTACCGGTGTGGCAGCACGCAGCCCTTCGGCGCGCCGGTCGTGCCGGAGGTGTACTGGATGTTCACCGGATCTTCCGGCACCACCAGGGTATCCGGCTTGGTGCCCGGGCAGGTGAGGTCGTCCGGCGTCAGTACCGACTCCAGCGCGGTGTCACCCCGGATGCGTGCCAGCAGGTCGGTGAACTCCGGCTCCACCGCCGCCAGCCGCGCGCCCGAGTGCGCGAGCACGTGGCCGCCGTCGACCTCGCGATAGTTCGTGTTGACCGGCACGATCGCGGCCCCGATCCGAGCGAGTGCGAGCCACAGCAACGGAAACTCGGGCCGGTTGCGCAGCATCACCGCCACCCGGTCACCACGAGAGATCCCGTGTCCGGCCAGCACCCCGGCGAGCCGCGCGCTCTCCCGCGCCACATCGGCGAACGTCACCGAGGTGCCGGTCTCGTCGAATATCCAGGCCGTCCGCTCGGGCCACCGCTCGGCCGCCCGCGCCACCAGCGACGGTAGGTCGGTTGGTGTCATGTCATCTCCAGCTCTGTGACCTTCGCCGGTGCCGCAGCACCACCTACCGGCCGTCGCGCTGCGGCATGACCGGTATCGGAGAGCCACCCTCGCAAGCTCGGGCGGCCCGCCTCTACCGGTCGGCGAAGCTCCCAACCGCTCACCGGTCCCGGAACCACCCCGCCGACGCGGCGACGTCCGCCGTGTTCTCGGTGAGCAGGGCGTGGCCGACCTCCAGCTCGAGGGCGGCGTCCAGCGAGGCGTCGATGCCGGCGTCGAGCGCCCGCTTGGCCAGTGTCATCGCGGACGAGGGTTTGCTCGCCAGGTCGCGGGCCATCGCGACCGCGGTCTTCCGCAGCTCGCCGGGCGGCACCACCCGGTTGACCAGCCCCATCTCGTGCGCCTGCCGTGCGCCGACCCGCTCGCCGAGCAGCAGCAGCTCCTTCGCCCGCAGCGGCCCGACGAGCAGCGGCAACAGCCGGGACGCGCCGCCGGTGACGCTCAGCCCGAGTCCGGCCTCCGGGAACGCGAACACCGCATCCTCGGCGGCGAGCACCAGGTCGCAGCCGAGCGCGAACTCGGCCCCGGCGCCGATCGCGTAGCCATGCACCGCGGCGATCACCGGCTGCGGCAGCGCACGCAGCCGCCGGGTCACGTGCTGGATGCGCTCCAGCCTGCTGCGCGAGCCGTCCGGCGGCGTCGGCTCCTTGAGGTCGTGTCCGGCGCAGAATGCGCGGCCCGCACCCGTCAGCACCACCGCCCCGACGTCCTCCCGCGAGCCGATTTCGTCCAGCCGCGCGATGAGATCGTCGACGAGGGCGGGCACGACCGCGTTGAGCCGCTGCGGCCGGTCGAGCGAGACCACGGCGACGCCCTCGGCGATCTCCAGGGCAACGGTTCTCATGCCCGCCAGCCTAGACGATCGAACGATCGATCGGCTAGGTTCGCGGTAGCGACGGAAGGGGGTCGAGGATGCGGGTGGACGCGGTCTACACAGGAGCGAGGGTGCTGACCGGCGACGACTTCCGGCCGATGACCGCGATGGCGGTGCACGGCGGCAGGATCGTGGCGCTCGGCGACGACGCCACGGAACTGCGCGCGGCGAGGACCGTCGATCTCGGCGGCGCCACGGTCGTGCCTGGCTTCCACGACGCGCACAACCACATGGCCTGGTACGGCATGGGGCTCGACGAGCTCGACGTCGGCGAGGCCAGCTGCCGCAGCCTGGACGATGTCTACGCCGCCGTGGCCGCCCGCGCGGCCGAGCAACCCGAGGGCACGTGGATCATCGGACGCGGCTACGACCAGACCAAGCTCGGCGGCGAGCACCCCAGCAGGCACGGCCTCGACCGCGCCGCGCCGAAGCATCACGTGAACCTCAAACACACCACCGGCCACATGTGCGTGGTCAACTCGCTCGTGCTCGACCAGCTCGACCTCGGCAACGTCCCGGCGGGCGGCGACGTCGTGGCCAGCGACGGCGAGCCGACCGGGCTGCTGCGGGAGCAGGCGCAGCGGCTGCTCGATCCGCTGCTGTACCCGGTGCCGCTCGCCGACATCGAGCGCGCCATCGACCGCGCGGGCCGGCGCTACGTCGCCGAGGGCATGACCAGCGTGCAGGAGGCGGGCATCGGCCGGGGCCTGGCGGGCAGCACGCCGATCGAGCTGGCCGCCTACCAGCGCGCCCGGGACGCGGGCAGGCTGCGGGTGCGCACCACTCTGATGGTCGCCGCCGACTCGCTGCACCCGCTGACACACGCCGAGGACGACGACGTCGAGTTCGGCCTCGACCTCGGCATCCGTACCGGGTTCGGCGATGAGTGGCTGCGGATCGGGCCGATGAAGCTGTTCTCCGACGGCTCGCTCGTCGGTCGCACCTGCGCGATGCACCAGCCGTTCGCGGGCGAGCCGGACAACGTGGGCTACTTCCAGACCGCCGAGGCCGACATCCGCGACGTGATCAGGCGCGCGCACCGGTCCGGCTGGCAGGTCGCCACCCACGCCATCGGCGACCGCGCCATCACCGTGGTGCTCGACGCCTACGCCGCCGCGCTGGCCGAGCATCCCCGCGCCGATCACCGGCACCGTATCGAGCACTGTGGCGTCGTCGACGACCCCGACCTGCGGCGGGTGGCCGAGCTAGGCGTCATCCCGGTGCCGCAGGGCCGGTTCGTCAACGAGATCGGCGAGGGCATGCGGTCCGCGCTCGGGCCGGAGCGAGAGGACTGGTGCTACCGGCAGCGCAGCTTCCTCGACGCCGGCTGCGTGGTGCCGGGCAGCTCCGACCGGCCGGTGGTCGACGGCGCGCCGCTGCTCGGCATGGCCGACATGGTGCACCGCCGCACCCCGGCCGGGCACGTGCTCGCGCCGAAGGAGCGGATCAGCGCGCGCGAGGCGCTGCGCGCCTACACCTACGGCTCGGCGTACGCGACCTTCGCCGAAGCGGACCTCGGCACGCTGGACGTCGGCAAGCGGGCCGACTTCGTGGCGCTGTCCGCCGACCCCACCGACGCCAATGGACTGGGCGATGCCCGGGTGCTCGCCACCGCCATCGGCGGCGAGATCGTCCACGAAAGCTGAGGGAGCCGATGCCGGTACGAGACGCGACGCGAGCCGACGTCGACGAGATCTGCGCGCTCATCGAGGAGCACGCCGCCTACGAGGACAACCACGACCTGCGGCTGGACCGCGCCGGGATGGCCGAGCACCTGTTCGGCCCCGACCCGAAGGCGTGGGTGCTGCTTGCCCACCCGGACGGCGAGCCGGACACCGTGGCGGGGTTCGCGTTCTGCTGGCCGACGCTGTCGACGTGGGAGGGCAAGCCCGGTATCTGGCTGGATGACCTGTTCATCCGTCCCGCCTACCGACGCCGAGGGTTCGCCGCGGAGCTGATGACCGCGCTGCGCGGCCGCACCGACGGCCGGGTCGAATGGGAGATGCGGGAGGGAAACGACAACGCGACCGCTTTCTACGCCCAGCTCGGCGCCGTCCCCGTCACCGGGTGGGTGCAGTACCGCTGGCAGCTCTGAGGGCAATCGACAATCGAGCTGATCTGCCCCAGGGACCACAAGACGCGCTTGGGCGAAGCCCTCAACGATCGGGGCGGTGGGGCGTTCCAGGAGCGGAAAGAGACCTACACGACCAAGTCCGAGCCCTGGCGACGCGATCGTGCCGCGCGTTGAGGACAAGCGCTGAGACGTCCGTATCGTAGGGGTATGCCAGATCGGTTGCAGCGACGTTCGGCCTCCATCGAGGACTATGTCAGGGTCATCTACGGCCTGGCCGAGCGCGGTGACGAGGTCACGAACACCACGCTGGCCACCCGGCTGGAGGTCAGCCCGTCCTCGGCGTCGGGAATGGTCACCAAGCTCTCGCAGCAGGGTCTCGTCGCGCACGTCCCGTACAAGGGGATCGGCCTGACGCCGGAGGGCATGAGCCTGGCGCGGTCGGTACTGCGCAGGCATCGGCTCATCGAGTCGTACCTCGTCTCCGAGCTCGGCTACACCTGGGACGAGGTGCACGCCGAGGCCGACGCGCTCGAACACGCCGTGTCCGACCTGCTGATCGACCGGATCGCGGCCAAGCTCGGCAACCCGATCCGCGACCCGCACGGCGACCCGATCCCGTCGCCCGACGGCAGCGTCGAGGAGCTGCCGACCCGCATCCTCGACGAGCTGGAGCCGGGCTCGGTCGGCGAGATCGTGCGGGTCTGGGACACCGACCCGGACCTGTTGCGTTACCTCGCGGAACGGCAGATCGGCCTCGGCGAGCGGGTCGAGGTGGTCGAGCGCCAGCCGTTCGGCGGGCCGCTGGTGGTCAAGGTCGGCGCGTCCACCCACGCGCTCGGCAAGGAGATCGCGCAGGCGCTGTCGGTGGCGCTGCTGTAGCGCTAGCCCCCGTCGCGGCCTTCCAGCAGCAGCCGGATGGACAGCTCGAGCCGATGCTGCACGTCGGCGGCCGAGGCGCGGCGGGTCACCCAGGCCACCAGGTTGGCCATCCACACGTCGGCGATCATGTGGAAGATGACGCTGTCGCGCTCGGTCGGCTCGTCCTTGCCCATCGCGCGGGCGAACATGCTCTCCATCAGCTTGCCGACCAGCTCGACCTCGGCCGCGGCGGTCGTGTCGGCGAACATGAACGCGCGCACCATCGCCTCGGTCAGGTGCGGGTCGCGCTGCATCAGCCGGGTGTTGCGGCCGATCACGAACAGCAGCCGGTCGGCCGGGGTGTCGCCGGGGATCTTGGCGCGGTCCAGCTTGTCGCTCGCGCGCTGGAACTCCCGCGCCAGCCCGGCGACGAGCAGGTGGACCTTGGACGGGAAGTAGCGGTACAACGTGCCGAGCGCCACGTCGGCCTTCTCGGCCACGGCGCGCATCTGCACCGCCTCGTAGCCGCCCTTGGCGGCCAGCGCGAGGGTGGCGTCGAGGATGCGCTTGCGCCGTTCCCGCTGTGCCGTCGACCCGAGCTCGTCGTTCGACGTCGCGGTCATGCCGGCGGTGTTGCTCGTGGCCTTCGGCGGCATCGCGTGCACTCCCGTTGTTCGGAACCTGTTGCAGGTTGTCGGCGCAAGCTTACCTGAGCGTCCCGGTGCATAACGCAGTGCGGTGGTCGACAGGCCTGTAGAACACGTTCTACTCTAGCGGTCAGACACTGCCGAGGAGGTACCGTGCCGATCGCCATCACCGACACCCAGCGCGCGCTCGCGGACTCGATCAGGGAGTGGGCCGAGCGAGCCCGTCCCCTCGACGCGGTCAGGGACGGCGCGCCCGAGCGCACCTGGGCCGGGCTGGCGGACATCGGGCTGTTCGGCGTCGCGGTGCCGGACGATCTCGGCGGCGCGGACGCCACCGTGGCCGACGCCGCCGCCGGGCTGGAGGCCGCCGCCGAGGTGATGGCGTCCGGCCCGGTGCTGCCGACCATGCTCGCCGCCGTGCTGCTTGGGCGTCGGCCGGACGCCGCCGTCGCCAAGGAGATCGTGCCCGGCCTGGTCGCGGGCACCACGCGGGCCGCGGTGGCGCTGCGCCCGGCAGCCGTCACCGGCACCGCCACGCCGGACGGCGGACTGCGGTTGACCGGGAACGCCGGGCTGCTGACCGGCGCTGACGCGGACGCCGTGCTGCTGCTCCCGGCCGACGTCGATGGCGAGCAGCGCTGGTGCGTCGTGCCGCCCGGTACGGCGCGGGTCGAGCCGGTCGGCTCGCTCGACCTCGCCGGGGCCGTCGCGCACGTGTACCTCGACGACGTCGCCCTGCCGCCGACCGCCCTGCTCGACCTCGACGGCCAGGACGTCGAGGACATGGCGGCCACCTTCGCCGCGGCCGAGGCGGCCGGGATCGCGGCGTGGTGCCTGCGCACCGCGAGCGAGTACGCCCGCGTCCGCGAGCAGTTCGGCGTCAAGATCGGCGCGTTCCAGGCGGTCAAGCAGCTCTGCGCGACCGCGTTGTGCCGGGCGGAACAGGCCGCCGCGCTCGCCTGGGACGCCGCCCGCGCGGCCGACGACGGCGACCGCGACCAGCACGGCTTCGCGGCGGCGGCCGCGGCGGCCGGTGCGCTGGACGCCGCCGTCGACAACGCCAAGGACTGCATCCAGACCCTCGGCGGCATCGGCTTCACCTGGGAACACGACGCCCACCTCTACCTACGCCGGGCGGTCGCGCTGCGGCAGTCGCTCGGCGGCAGCGCGACGTGGCGACGTCGCGCGGCCCGGCTCGCGCTGGCTGGCACCCGCCGCAAGCTCGGCATCGACCTCGGTGAGCACGGCCCCGACGCCGCCACCGCCGAGCAGATCAAGACGGACGTCGCCGCCATCGCCGCCGCGCCCGCCGAGCGGCGCCGAGCGATGCTGGCGGAGACCGGCTACCTGATGCCGCACTGGCCCCGGCCCTACGGCCTCGACGCGTCGCCCGCGCTGCAACTGGCCATCGACGCCGAGCTGGACCGGGCCGGGATCGACCGGCCGGCGCTGGTGATCGGCGGCTGGGCCACCGCGACCATCCTGCGACACGGCACCGACGACCAGCGGGAACGGTTCCTGCTGCCGACGTTGCGCGGCGAGCTGAGCTGGTGCCAGCTCTTCAGCGAACCCGACGCGGGCTCCGACCTCGCCTCGCTGCGCACCACGGCCGAGCGCACCGACGGCGGCTGGCTGCTGACCGGGCAGAAGGTGTGGACCTCGCTCGCGCGAGAGGCCGACTGGGCGATCTGCCTCGCCCGCACCGACAAGGACGTGCCCAAGCACAAGGGCATCACGTACTTCCTCGTCGACATGCGCTCGCCCGGTATCGAGACTCGGCCGCTGCGGGAGATCACCGGCGACGCGCGGTTCAACGAGGTGTTCCTGACCGAGGTGTTCGTGCCGGACGCCGATGTCGTCGGCGCCCCGGGTGACGGCTGGCGGCTGGCCCGCACCACGCTCGCCAACGAGCGGGTCGCGATGAGCGGCGACTCCTCGCTCGGCGAGAGCCTGGAAGGGCTGCTGGCCCGGGTGGGGGAGCAGGGCGTCGACCTCGGTGACATCGGACGGTTGGTTGTGGACGGTGTCGCCTGTGCGCTGCTCGACCTGCGGTCGGTGCTCAACCAGCTCAACGAAACCGGTCAGGGCGCGGAGTCGAGCGTGCGCAAGCTGATCGGCGTCCGGCATCGGCAGGACGTCGCGGAGACGGCGCTGGACCTGCTGGGGCCGGCCGGTGCTGCCGACGATCCGTTCACTCACGACATTCAGCACGAGTTCCTGCTCAGCCGGTGCCTGAGCATCGCGGGCGGCACCACCGAGGTGCTGCGCAACGTCGCGGCCGAGCGGATTCTCGGACTGCCGCGTTAAAACTAGAACATGTTCTAGTTTCGGGCTAGAATCGCAGGTATGCAGCGACTCACCGGGCTCGACGCCAGCTTCCTCTACCTCGAGACGCCCCAGCAGTTGCTGCATGTGTGCGCGCTGCTCACGCTCGACCCGGCCACGATACCCGGCGACCACACCGTCGACGGCTTCACGCGGCGGCTGGCCGAGCGCTGCGAGCCGATCCCGGTATTCCGCCGCAAGCTCTACAGCACGCCGTTCAACCTGGACCATCCGGTGTGGGTCGCGGACGACGAGTTCGACATCTCCCATCACATCGTCCGTGCCACGCTGCCCGCGCCCGGCGGCCGGGAACAGCTCGACGAGCTGTGCGCGGACATCGCGAGCACGCCGATGTCGCGCGACCGGCCGCTGTGGGAAATGCACGTCGTCGACGGCTGCGCGGACGGGCAGCTCGCGGTGATCGCCAAGCTGCACCACGCCGGCATCGACGGCGTCAGCGGCGCGAACCTGATCTCGTACCTGGCCAGCCTGGAACCGGACGCGCCGCTGCCCGACCTGCCGTCCGAAGAACTACGGCCGCCCAGCGCGGCCGATGTGATCGGGGCAGGTCTGGCCGGGTTCGCCCGCAGACCGGTCGAGCTGGCGCGGCTGCTGCCCGAGCTGATCGGGTTGGTGCCGTCGTTCGTGACGCGCTCGCTGCGCGGTGAGGGTATGGGCCTGCCGTTTACCGCGCCGAGGACGTCCTTCAACGGCACCATCTCCGGTGAGCGGAGTGTCGCACACGTGGAGTTGCCGCTCGCCGAGGTCAAGCGGGTCAAGAACGCCTTCGGCGTCACGGTGAACGACGTGGTGCTCGCGTTGTGCACCGGGGCGCTGCGGAGGTTCCTGGCGGAGCGGGGCGAGCTACCGGACAAACCGCTGCTGGCGACCGTGCCGGTGTCGGTGCGCGCCCGCAGTCAGCGCCGCGACGCCGGGTCCAACAAGGTCTCGACGTTGTTCTGCCCGCTGCCGACGCACGAGGCCGATCCGGTGGCGCGGCTGGCCGAGCTCGGCGAGACCAACCGCAGGGCCAAGCAGCACCACGGGTCGATCCCGGCCGACCTGCTGCAGGACTGGGCGCAGTTCGCCGCGCCGACGACGTTCGGGCTGGCGGTGCGGGCGTACTCGGCGTTGCGGCTGGCCGAGCGGCATCCGGTGGTGCACAACCTGGTGATCTCGAACGTGCCCGGACCGCCGATGCCGCTGTACCTGCTCGGCGCGCGGGTGACCGGGATGTACCCGCTCGGGCCGGTGTTCCACGGCGCCGGGCTGAACGTCACGGTGATGTCGCTGTCGGGGAAGGTCGACGTCGGACTGATCGCCGCGCGGAACCTGCTCGACGACCTCTGGCCGCTCGCCGACGCCATTCCCGCCGCGCTCGATGAGCTGGTGGCCGCCGGCGCGGGGTGACTCTTGCGCCGTCGGCGCGAGTCCCACGTTCTGGTGTCGCGAGTCCCGTGTTGTGGCTGCGCGAGTCGACCGATCCGGTGCCGCGACTCCCACGTTGCGGCACTTGCCAGGGTGGGGGTTCTGATGGAGACTAGAACATGTTCCAGTTTCGTGGGTGTGAGGAGAGCGGGTGGACTTCGGTCAGGACGAGATCGCGCTGGCGATCTCCGGGCTCGCGGGCGACGTCCTGCGCAAGGAGTGCGATCCCGCGGCCGGCTACGACGAACGTGCCTGGGCAGCGCTGGCCAAGGCCGGGCTGCTCGCACTGCCGCTGCCCGCCGACCTGGACGGCGACGGCCTCGGCATCGCCGAGGCCGCCGCGCTGCTCACCGAGGTCGGCAGGCACGCCGCAGGCGTGCCTGCCTTGGCGACGCTGGCGCTCGGCGCCCTGACGGTCGCCGAGCACGGCACCGCCGGGCAGCGCGACGCGCTGCTGCCCGGCGTCGGCGCGGGTACCGCGCTGCTGACCGCAGCGCTCAGCGAGCCGGGGTCGCCGCTGCCGGAGGCACCGGCGACCCGGGCGACGCCGGGCTGGAGCCTCACCGGCACCAAGACCGCCGTCCTCCACGCCACCCGGGCCGACCGGGTCCTCGTCACCGCAACCACCCCGGACGGCATCGGCGTCTTCCTGCTGGACCCGCACGCCGAGGGCGTCACCATCGCCGCCACCCCGACGTCCACCGGCGCGCCGGAACACACCCTGACGCTGGCCGCCGCCCCCGCCGAGCTGCTCGGCACCGACACCACCGGAGCCACCGCCGATGCGCTGCGCGCCAACGGCGTCGCGGGCGCGCTCGCCCTCGGCAGCGGCGCCCTCGCCGGCGCGCTCGAGCTGACCACCGAGCACCTGCGCACCCGTCACCAGTTCGGCAAGCCGCTTGCGACGTTCCAGGCCGTCGCGCAGCAGATCGCCGAGGTCTATGTGGCCGCCCGCACCGTCGAGCTGTCGGCGACCTCGGCGGTGTGGCGGCTGGCCACCGGTCGCGACGCCGCCGAGGACATCGACATCGCCGCCTACTGGCTCACGACCGAGGCGCCGTCGGCGTTGCGGACCTGCCACCACCTGCACGGCGGCATCGGCGTCGACGTCACCTACCCGCTGCACCGGTACTACGCGACGCTCAAGGACATCGCCCGCTTCCTCGGCGGCGCCGGGCACCGGCTCGACACGCTCGCGGCAAAGGAGCGCTGACGTGTACATCGACCTCACCGATGCGCAGCGCGCCCTGCGCGACGAGCTGCGCGGGTACTTCGCCGGGCTGCTGACCGCCGAGGAACGCGCCGCGATGCGCACCGAACGGCACGGCCCGGTCTCCCGCGAGGTGGTGCGGCGCATGGGCCGGGATGGTTGGCTCGGCGTCGGCTGGCCGGTCGAGTACGGCGGCCACGGCTTCGGAGCCGTCGAGCAGCACATCTTCGTCGACGAGGCCGCTCGCGCCGACGTGCAGCTGCCGTCGGTGACACTGCAAACCGTCGGGCCCACGTTGCAGGCGTACGGCACCCGGGAACAGAAGGACTTCTTCCTGCCGAAGATCCTCGCGGGCGAGATCCATTTCTCGATCGGTTACAGCGAACCCGACGCGGGCACCGACCTCGCCTCGCTGCGCACGACGGCGGTGCGCGATGGAGACCACTATGTCGTGAATGGACAGAAGATCTTCACCACCGGCGGCCATGACGCCGACTACATCTGGCTCGCCGTCCGCACCAACCCGGACGCGCCGAAACACAAGGGAATCTCGATCCTGATCGTCGATACCCGCGACCCCGGCTACAGCTGGACACCGATCATCACCTGCGACGGCGCGCACCACGTCAACGCCACCTACTACACCGACGTGCGGGTGCCGGTGAACAGGCTGGTGGGCGAGCAGGACCGTGGCTGGCAGCTCATCACGTCCCAGCTAAACCACGAGCGCGTCATGCTCGGACCGGCCGGGCGCATCGGCGCGGTGTACGACCGGGTGCGGACATGGGCCGCGATGCACGGTCTGCTCGACCGGCCGGATGTGGCCGCCGCGCTCGCCGAGACCCGCGCCACCCAGCGCGTCAACGAGCTGCTCAACTGGCAGGTCGCCAGCGCCGACGCCGACCGGCCGGTCGACGTCGCCGACGCGTCGGCCACCAAGGTGTTCGGGTCGGAGCGGATCCAGCGACTCGTCGCGCTGCTGGAGGACGTCGTGGCGCGGCACGGCGACTTCGCCGACCCCGCGACCGCGGCGCTCGCCGAGTGGCTGGACACGCAGGCCAAACGCAACCTGGTGCTCACCTTCGGCGGCGGCGTCAACGAGATCCAGCGGGAGCTGATCGCCATGACCGGACTCGACCTGCCGAGGGTGCCACGATGACGGAAACGGAGCGGATCGAGGCAGCCGCCGAGCGCATCGCCGCGCTCGGCGCGTCCGCGCCGGTCTCGGGGCGGGACCCGGTGAACCAGGCGATGGTCAACAACTGGACCGAGGCGCTGGGGGACGACAATCCCGTCTACACCGACCACGACTTCGCCGAGTCGTCAGTCCACGGCGGACTGGTCGCGCCACCCGCGATGGCGCAGGTGTGGACGATGCGTGGACTGCACGGCACCCGGGCCGACGACGACCCGCTCGGCGCGATGATGGCCGTGCTGGACGAGGAGGGCTTCACCTCGGTGGTGGCCACCAACTCGACGCAGACCTACCACCGCTACTTGCGTCCCGGTGAGCACGTCGCCGCCTCGACTCGCCTCGAGGACGTGACCGGCCCGAAGCGCACCGCGCTCGGCGAAGGCTGGTTCGTCACCACGCGCACCACCTGGTCGGCCGGTGCGGAAGTCGTCGCCGAGATGACGTTCCGCGTGCTCAAGTTCCGCCCCTCGGCTCGTGCGGCTGCTCCCGAGGGCGCGCGGATCATCGACGCGCCGGAGTACGCCGACGGCGTGCTGAGGCCGGTGATCTCGCGCGACACCGAGTTCTTCTGGCAGGGCACGAAGGTCGGTGAGCTGCGAATCCAGCGCTGGGGCGAGACGCTCCGGCATCCGCCCGGTCCGGTCGATCCTGGCGGCGATCTCGATGCCAAGCCGGACTATGTCGTGGCGCGCGGAACGGGAAAGGTGTACAGCTACGTCGTCCACCATCATCCGAAGGTGCCGGGCAAACGGCTGCCGTTCGTCGTCGCGCTGGTCGAGCTGGACGAGGGTGTGCGGGTGCTCGGCGAGCTGATCGACGCCGACCCGGCGGACGTCCATATCGGACTTCCGGTGCAGGCGGTGTTCCTGCGCGTCGACGACGAACTGACCCTGCCGGCCTGGGAGGTGGCCACGTGACCAACGTCGAGATCGGGACGACCCTGCCGCCGATGATGATCCACGCCACGCCGACGTTCGTCATCAGCACCGCGCTGGCCACCCGCGACTTCCAGGACGTCCACCACGACCGCGACGCCGCCGTCGCCAGGGGATCGAAGGACATCTTCCTCAACATCCTCACCGACAACGGCTTGGTGCAGCGGTTCGTCACCGACTGGGCCGGGCCGGAGGCGCTGGTGCGCTCGATCGACATCTCACTCGGCGTGCCGTGCTACGCCAACGACACGCTCACCTTCACCGGCACCGTGGTAGACCGTGTCACCGTCGACGGCGAGCAGCGGTACGTGATCGAGGTGACCGGAAAGGGAAGTCTCGGTGACCACGTGCGCGGAACGGTGCACATCGCGCGCCCGGAGGTGACGCTGTGAATCTATCCGGCGCGGCGGCGATCGCCGGGATCGGCGCGACCGAGTTCTCCAAGGACTCCGGCCGCAGCGAGCTTCGGCTGGCATCCGAGGCGGTGCACGCCGCACTGACCGACGCCGGGCTCGCACCGTCCGATGTGGATGGATTGGTGACGTTCACCATGGACGGCAACGCCGAGATCGCCGTCGCCCGGGAGCTGGGCATCGGGGACCTGCGGTTCTTCAGTCGCGTGCATTACGGCGGCGGAGCGGCCGCGGCCACGGTGCAGCAAGCGGCGATGGCCGTGGCCACTGGCACGGCCGACGTCGTGGTCGCCTACCGTGCGTTCAACGAACGGTCCGGGCAGCGGTTCGGCCAGGTGTCATCGGCGGCCGCGCAGCAGGTCAACACCTCCGGCGTCGACAACAGCTTCACCTACCCGATGGGCATCGCGACCCCGGCGGCGACCGTCGCGATGCTGGCCCGGCGGTACCTGCACGACTACGGTGCCAGTAGCGAGGACTTCGGCCGCATCGCCGTGATCGACCGCAAGCATGCCGCGACCAACCCGAACGCCTGGTTCCACGGCAAGCCGATCACCCTCGACGACCACCAGGCGTCGCGCTGGATCGCCGAGCCGCTGCGGCTGCTCGACTGCTGCCAGGAGTCCGACGGCGGGGTGGCGCTGGTGATCGTCAGCGCCGACCGTGCGCGGGAGTTGCCGCACCCGCCCGCCGTGGTGCGCGCGGCCGCTCAGGGCAGTGGCCCGGACCAGTACGTCATGACCAGCTACTACCGGCACGACCTGGCGGCACTGCCCGAGATGAACGTCGTCGGGCGGCAGCTCTGGCAGCAGGCGGGCATTGCACCGTCCGATGTGGATGTCGCAGTGCTGTACGACCACTTCACACCGTATGTGCTGTTGCAGCTGGAGGAGCTGGGGTTCTGCCGCCGGGGTGAGGCGAAGGACTTCATCGCGGACGGCCGGTTGGAGCTGGACGGCTCGCTGCCGCTGAACCCGCACGGCGGGCAGCTCGGCGAGGCGTACATCCACGGCATGAACGGCATCGCCGAGGCCGTCCGCCAGCTCCGAGGCACCGCCGCCAACCAGATCCCCGACGCGCACACTGTGCTGGTCACCGCAGGCACCGGAGTCCCCACCAGCGGCCTGATTCTCACGTCCTCCTGACGTCGTGTCCTGCGTTCGTGCCGTTGTGTCCTGCGTTCACGACGCCGAGTTCGTCATTCGCGACATCGCATTCGCGCCCGAACGTCGAACACACGGGCACGAACGCAGGACACAACGCCCTGGGCGCGGGACACGACGTCAGGAGCGCAGGACACGAAGCACGGCCATGGCGGCGTTGTGGCCGCCGATGCCGCTGACGCCACCGCCGCGCACCGTGCCGGCCCCACACTGGAAGATGCGCGTGTGCGCGGTCGAGACACCCCACGTGCCCGCCTGGTCCGCCGCCTCGGCGAACGGCCACGCCAGGTCGCCGTGGAAGATGTGCCCGGCGGGGAGCCCGAGCTCGCGCTCGAGGTCGACAGGGGTCTTCGCCTCGATACACAGCTTGCCGTCGGCGTCGGTCAGCAGGCACTCCTCGATCGGCTCCGCGAGCACCTGGTTCAGCGACGCCAGCGTGGCGGCCAGTGCCGCGTCCCGCGCGGCGTCGTTGTCCCCGGCGAACAGCCGCGCGGGCATGTGCAGCCCGAACAGCGTCAGCGTGTGCACCCCGGCCTCGCGTTCGGCAGGCCCGAGAATCGACGGGTCGGTGAGCGAATGGCAGTACACCTCGCACGGCGGCAGGCTGGGTATCTTGCCGGCATCGGCCTCCTGATACGCGGTGGCGAGCTGCCGGTAGCTCTCGTTGACGTGCAGCGTGCCGCTGAACGCCTCCTCCGGCGTGACGTCCGGGTCGGCCAGCCGGGGCAGCCTGCGCAGTGCCATGTTCACCTTCAGCTGCGCGCCCTCCGGCTCCGGCCCGTCGTACGGCTCGCCGAGCAGCGCGGTCAGCCGGGAGGGGGCCACGTTGGACAGCACGTAGCGCGCGTGCGCCTCCCGCTCCGCGCCATTGTGGACATATCGCACCAGGCCGTCCGGGTCGATCGAGGTGACCTCGGCGCCGGTCACCAGCTCCGCACCGGCGCGCTCGGCGGCGTCGCGCAGCGCGGCGGTGACCGCGCCCATCCCGCCGACCGGCACGTTCCACTCACCGGTGCCGTTGCCGATCACGTGGTACAGGAAGCAGCGGTTCTGCCGCAGGGACGGGTCGTCGGCGGCCGCGAACGTGCCGATCAGCGCGTCGGTGAACAGCATCCCGCGCACGGTGTCGTCGGTGAACGTCGACTCGAGCAGGGCACCGAGTGGCTCGGTGAACACCGCCCGCCATGTCTCCTCGTCGCCGACGGCGGCGCGCACCGTGTCCCGGCTCGGCAGCGGTCCGGTCAGCGTGGGGAACACCGCGCGGGCGAGCCGCTCGATGCGGTTGGAAAACGCTTGCCAGGCAAGGAAATCGGCATCACCGCCGGTCACCGAGTCGAACGACGCCTTGGTGCGCACCGGATCGGCATTGTCGACAAGGAGACCTGTCGGCGTGCCGTCCTCCCGGCGCGCCGGGGTGTACGAGCCGAACCGGCGGGTGCGCAACGTCAGCCGCAGGTCGAGGTCATCGACGATCCGGGGCGGCAGCAGGCTCACCAGATACGAGTACCGTGACAGCCGAACGTCCACGCCGGGGAACGCCCGGAACGACACCGCGGCGCCGCCCATCTCGTCCCTGCGTTCCAGCACTCGCACCGACATCCCGGCACGAGCCAGATAGGAAGCGGCGACGAGACCGTTGTGCCCGCCGCCAACGACGACCACGTCCGCAGCGACAGCAGCATTGGTCATGCCCCGGGAGCCTACTCGGCTTGGCTACCCCCACGCCGCCGTCCACAGTGCCCGGTTCGTGTTGTCATCGCGCCACGAGCACACCATCGGCGAGCACCGGGGCGTCGCGCTCCACCGAATGGGTCGCGACCAGATAGCGCTCGCCGTCCGCCCACACGCTCGTGCGCAGCGTCTCACCAGGAATGACGACCCCGGCGAACCGCGCCGACCACGACAGCACCCGATGCGGATCACCATCCAGCATCACATCGGTAACGGCTTTCGCTACCAAGCCATAGGT
Source organism: Actinophytocola sp. (assembly GCA_009377395.1). Classification (GTDB taxonomy): domain Bacteria; phylum Actinomycetota; class Actinomycetes; order Mycobacteriales; family Pseudonocardiaceae; genus Haloechinothrix_A. The sequence continues at coordinate 78,393 of WHUB01000004.1, forward strand.
GCAGAGCCCGTGCAGGATCGGCCGGTCGAAACCCGCCGCCTTGGCGAACTCCGGGTCGGCGTGCAGCGGATTGCGGTCACCGCACAACCGATACAGCAGTGCCTGCTGCGGCAGCGTCGGCGTCGACACCACCGCGTCCGGCGACCGATCCGGCAGCGTCAGCTTCTCCGACGGGCCGCGCTCACCGCCGAAACCGCCCTCGCCGCGCGCGAAGATGCTCGATCGCGCTGTCCACAACGGGTTGTCGTCCTCGTCGACGACCTCGGTCTCCTGCACGACCACCGCCGCCTTGCCCTTGTCGAAGACGTCGGCGATCCGGCCACGCGCCACCGCCTTGCCCGCCACCGGAATCTGCCGGTGCACGGTGACCGCCTGGCTGCCGTGCACCACCTTGGCCAGGTCGATGTCGATGCCGGGAAACGACACCGACGGCGGCTCGTAGGTGCGCAGGTTCGGCGCCACGGTGGCGAAGCTCGGCAGCACCCGCAGGTGCTGCTCGTAGGCGTAGCGCAGCTCCACCGGGCTCATCGGGTCGGCGCCCGCTCCGATGGCCAGGTGGTAGAGCAGCACATCGGAGGACTCCCAGGAGAACGGCGTCTCGCCGAGGTCGGCGCCGACGGCGACGGCAGGATCGATGGGCATGCGCGGCTCCTCACTCGTAGGTGACCGACACGTCATCGGTCACCGGCACCGACTGGCAGGCAAGCACGATGCCCTCGTCGAGGTCAACCGGTTCCAGCACCTCGTTGTTCAGCATCTTCACCTCACCGGCGACGACCCGGCACGCGCATGCGCTGCACGCGCCCTCCCGGCAGGAGTACGGTGCGTCGAGGCCCTGCTCGAGCAGGAAGTCCAGCAGCTTGCGTTGCCGGGGCCAGGCGAAGCTGTGCCGGTCGCCGTCGAGTTCGACGTCGAGCTGCGCCGGGGCGCCGGTGTCGGCTTCCTCGGCGACGTCCACAGTGTCCTCGACCTCGAACGGGTTGCGGGACAGCGAGACGAACCGTTCGATGTGGACACGCTTACGCTCGACGCCCAGCTCGCTCAGTGCGGCCGACGTGGCGTCCATGAAGGCGCTCGGGCCGCAGACGAACGTCTCACGCCCGGCACACGGCGCCGCGAGCGCGGCGAGCTGCGGCACCGACGGCAGGCCCTGCACCGACTCCAGCCAGTGCAGCACCGTCAGCCGGTCGGGGTGCTGTCTGCTGAGCGCGTCCAGCTCGTCGGCGAAGATCACCGAGTGCTCGTCCCGGTTGGCGTAGATGAGCGTGAGCCTGCCGGTGCCGGTGGCGAGCACCGACTTCAGGATGGACATGATCGGCGTGATCCCGCTGCCGCCCGCGAACAGCAGCAGGTCGGCGTCGAGCGACTTCGGCGTGAACACCCCGGCGGGCGGCAGCACGTCGATGGCCATGCCGCCGGTGGCGTTGTCGCAGAGCCAGTTCGAGCCGTAGCCGTCGGTCACCCGCTTGACCGTCACCTTCAGCGGCCCGTCCTCGTGCGGCGCGCTGGACAACGAGTAGCAGCGGCCGACCGAGCCGGTGCGTTCGCTCGGCACCCGCAGCGTCAGGAACTGCCCCGGCCGGTAGCGGAACCGCTCGGCCAGCTCGTCGGGCACCGCCAGCTCCAGCGAGTACGCGTCCGGCGTCTCGGTGACCGTGCGGGCGACGTGCAGCCGATGGAATCCGCTGTCCGGCAGCTCGGGCTCGGTCACGGTTCCTCCCCGATGGGGACCTCGCCCTCGGCGGCGGCCTGGGCGATGCTGTCGGACAGCCGCGGGCAGGTGTCGAGCAGCGCGGTGCTGCCGCCGCGGGCCACCTGCTCGGCGTAGCGAGGGCAGCTGCTCGCCGGGTCCGACGTCCACTGGATGCTGGTGTGCTGCGCGCTGTTCTTGCGCACCAGCACTTCGGTGCCGCAGGCGCGGCAGGCGACCGGGGTGAGCCGTGCGGTGAGGAAGTCGGCGCGGTCGGCGAGCGTGCCGGGACGCACGGCAGGCTCGCCGAACGTCGTGCTGCCGCCCGTGAAGGTCGTGCCGCGAACCTCGGTCGACACCGCTCAGACTCCTGCTTCCTCTTGCTGCCGGGCGAGGTTCGCCGCGACCTCGGCCTCCCACGCCTCCACGGCGTGGCTGGTGTCCACTTCGAACTCGAAGCGGCGGGTCATGTCCTCGCTGACGTCCTCGACGTCCACATAGAACTGTTCGTACCAGCGGCGCAGCTGGTACACCGGCCCGTCCTCCTCACACAGCAACGGGTTGTCGATGCGGGTCTTGTTCTTCCAGATCTCGACGTCCTGCAGAAAGCCCTTGCCGACGTTCTTGGCGAACTTGCCCGCGATCTTGTCGGCCTGCTCGTCGTCGATGCCGGGCAGCTTTTTCACCTTCACACCCCATTGCAACACGAACGAGTCGTGCGTGACGGGGTAGTGGCAGTTGATCAACACGTTGTCGATCTCGATGCCGTTCCAGGTGTTGTGCAGGTGGTTGATCATGTAGGACGGCCCGAAGTAGTGCGCCTCGGAGCGCAGCAGGTTGTCCTCGCCGCCGTAGTTGCCCTCGGAGACGTCGGGACGTCCCTTGGTGTTGAGGTACTGCGACGCGATGTGGCCCTCGAAGATGTTCTTGAAGTAGGTCGGGAAGCCGTAGTGGATGTAGAAGAAGTGAGCCATGTCGACCACGTTGTCGATGATCTCGCGGCAGTTCGACCCCTCGATGAGCACCGAGTCCCAGGTCCAGTTGCTCCAGTCGTCGCCGAAGACGCCGTCGATGCGCGGGATCGCCAGCTCCTCGCCGGGCGGGCGGCCCTGCGGATCGTGCCAGATGAAGAGCTGCTCGTTCTCCTCGCAGGTCAGCCACGACCGGGTGCGGGCGCGCAGCGGCACCCGCTTGGCGTAGGGGATGGACTTGCACTTGCCGTCGCCGCCCCAGCGCCAGTCGTGGAACGGGCAGGCGATCTCGTTGCCCTTCACCGTGCCCTGGGTCAGGTCGCCGCCCATGTGGCGGCAGTAGCCGTCGAGCACGTTGAGCGTGCCGTCGGAGCCCTGGAACACGACCAGCTTGGTGCCGAAGGCGTTGATGGCGTGCGGCTTGCCGTCCTTGTACGAGTCGGCGAGGCCGATGCAGTGCCAGCCGCGGGCGAAGCGCGTCGGCGTGGTGCCGACGTCGATGGTGCGGAACCCGGGTTCGGTGGCGGTCATGACAGTCCTCCGTCGTGATCGGCGAGTGCGGGTGCGGCGGTCGTGGCTATATCGTGCGCGGCGAGATAGCCGAACACCATCGCCGGACCGATGGTCGCGCCCGGCCCGGCGTAGGTGTGGCCCATGAGCGGGGTGCTCGCGTTGCCCGCCGCGTACAGCCCGGCGATCACGCTGCCGTCCTCGCGCAGCACCCTGGTGCGGGCGTCGGTCTTGAGCCCGCCTTTGGTGCCGAGGTCGCCCGGCACCAGCTTGGCGGCGTAGTACGGCGCGACGTCCAGTGCGCCGAGGCTGGGGTTGGGCCGGTTGCGCGGGTCGCCGTAGTAGTGGTCGTAGGCGCTGGCGCCCCGGCCGAAGTCGGGGTCGTGGCCGTCGGTGGCGAAGCCGTTGAACCGGGTGACCGTGCTGGTCAGCGTCTCTACGGGGACGTCGATGGCGTCGGCGAGCGCGGGCAGCGTCGTCGCGCGGTGGAGGGCGCCGGTCTTGAACCAACGGCCGGGCAGTGGCTGGCGTGGCCCGACCCCGGCGAACAGGTACCGGTTGCGGTAACGCTGGTCGAAGATCAGCCAGGTCGGGATGTTCTCGGCCGGCCCGTCGCCCTGGCCGAGCTCGCCGCCGTACATCGCGTGGGTCGCGTCGACGTACGGCGCGGACTCGTTGACGAACCGCTCGCCGCGGCCGTTGATCATGATGCTGCCCGGCAGCGACCGTTCAGCGAGGCAGAACCACGGGCCGCCCGGCAGCGGGATCGACGGCCCCCACCAGGCGTCCGCCATGAACCCGACGGCCGCGCCGAGCGCCTGACCGGCGCGGATGCCGTCGCCGGTGTTGCTCGGCGCGCCGGTGGTCCACTCGGTGCCGATCGGCTCGCGCTGGTGCTCCTTGCGCATCGCCTCGTTGTGCTCGAAGCCGCCGGACGTGATGACGACGCCCTGGCGCGCGGTCAGCCTGCGCTCGGCGCCGTCGTGGCGGACCACCGCGCCGGTGACGGTGTCACCGTCCGTGACCAGCTCGACCAGCGGGGTGTCCAGCCAGATCGGCACGCCGGCCTGCCGCAGGCCGACCCGCAGCGCGGCCGCCAGCGCCTGGCCCCTGCCCAGCAGCCGTTGTCGTAGCAGCGTGGCCATCAGCCAGCGCGCCCCGACGCGCAGTGCCCGCAGCGGCCCGCGCGGGTTGCGGACCAGCAGCGTCAGCAGCCGGAAGTCCGCCTGGGTGACGACGAGGTTGCGCGGTGACTTGCCGTAGTCGGGCGCCAGCGTGGCCAGGTCGTCGCCGAGCTTCGTGCCGTCGAACGGCACCGGCTCGACCGACCGGCCGTGGGCGCGTCCACCGGGCGCCTCCGGGTAGTAGTCGGAGTAGCCGGGCACCCACTGCAGCCGCAGCGGGGTGTTGCGCAGCAGGAAGGAGACGACCTCGGGGCCGCGGTCGAGGTAGGTGTCGATGCGGGCCGGGTCGCCGTGCTCGCCGATGATCGTGTGCAGGTAGGTGCGGGCGTCGTCGGGGGAGTCGGTGATGCCCGCCTCGCGCAGGGCCTCGTTGTCCGGGATCCACACGCCGCCGCCGGAGCGTGCGGTCGAGCCGCCGAACGTCGCCGCCTTCTCCACGATCACCGTGCGCAGCCCCCGGCGGGCGGCGGCCAGCGCTGCCGTCATGCCCGCCGCTCCGCTGCCGACGACGATGACGTCGAACTCGGCGTTGCTGTCGTCGTCTGGCGCCATGCTGCTCCTCGTGCTCGGGTTGCTACGACACTCTAGATGAGAACATGTTCTACTTCTAGGGTAGCTCAGACCGTGGACCACGCGCACGGAGTGCTCGTGACGGGGGTCTTAGACAAGAATGAGAACATGTTCTAGTCTTAAGGTCAGCGTTTCCACCAGACCGATAGGGGCAGCGAAGTGCCGACACCGACCAGCCGCAGCGCCCAGGAGGTGCTCGCGGGCATCCGAGAGCTTCTTCCCGTGCTGCGTGAGCGCGCTCAGGACGCGGAAGACCTCAGGCGAGTCCCGGACGAGTCGATCAAGGCGTTGCAGGAGACCGGCTTCTTCGCCCTGCTCCAGCCGACGCGCTACGGCGGCTTCGAGAGCGACCCGGTGGACTTCTACACCGCGGTCAAGCTCGTCGCCAGCGCGTGCGGCTCCACCGGATGGGTGGCCTCCATCCTCGGCGTACACCCGTGGCACGTCGCGCTGTTCGACGCCGCGGCGCAGGAGGAGGTGTGGGGCGACGACCCCGACACCCGGATCTCGTCGTCGTACGCGCCGATGGGCAAGGCCACCGTCACCGACGGCGGCTACCGGCTCTCCGGCAAGTGGAGCTTCTCCTCCGGCTGCGACCACGCCACCTGGGTGCTGCTCGGCGGTCCCGCGTTCGACGCCGACGGCAACCCGGTCGACTTCTGCACCTACCTGCTGCCGAAGTCCGACTACCAGATCAACGATGTCTGGGACACCGTCGGACTGCGCGGCACCGGCAGCAACGACGTCCTCGTCGACGACGTCTTCGTGCCGCAGCACCGGGCGCTGAGCTTCATCCCGATGTCGAAGTGCCGGGTGCCGGGCCAGGAGGTCAACCCCGGCCCGCTGTACCGGCTGCCGTTCGGCTCGGTGCACCCCAGCACCATCACCGCGCCGATCATCGGCATGGCGCAGGGCGCCTACGAGGCGCACGTCGAGCACCAGCGCACCCGGGTCCGCGCCGCCTACGCGGGCGAGAAGTCGCAGGAGGACCCGTTCGCCAAGGTGCGCATCGCGGAGGCCGCCAGCGAGATCGACGCCGCCTGGCTACAGCTGACCAGCAACATCGCCGAGGAGTACCGGTACGCCTGCGCGGGCGAGAAGATCCCGTTCTCGTTGCGCGTCAAGGTGCGCCGGGACCAG
>WHUB01000004.1:84467-121274 GCA_009377395.1 Actinophytocola sp.
CCGGGCACCGCGCACTCGGAGCACGCGTGGCCGCCTTCCATCCCAGGCCAAGCCAGAGGTGTCGGCCGATAGGAGATTCGATGAACTGTGCCAGTAGCTATGTGGACGCAGCGCCTGGGTTGCGGCTGCACTACCACGAGGCGGGGTCCGAGCACTCCGAGGTCGTCGTACTGCTGCACGGTGGCGGGCCGGGCGCGTCGGCGTGGAGCAACTTCGCGCGCAACATCCCGGTGCTGGCCAAGCGGTTCCGGGTGATCGCCGTCGACCAGCCCGGCTTCGGGCAGTCCGACAAGCCCACCGAGCATCCGCAGTACTTCCGGCACAGCGCCGACGCGCTGCTCGGGCTGCTCGACGCGCTCGGCATCGAGCGCGCCCACCTCATCGGCAACTCGCTCGGCGGCGGCACCGCCGTCCGGTTCGCACTGGACCATCCCGGCCGGGCGGGCAGGCTGGTGCTGATGGGGCCGGGCGGCTTGAGCGTCAACGTGTTCGCGCCCGACCCGACGCAAGGCGTGCAGAACCTGATGCGGTTCGGCGCTCAGCCCAGCAGGGAGGCGCTGGCGACGTTCCTGCGCGGCATGGTCTACGACCAGTCGCTGATCACCGAGGAGCTGATCGAGGAGCGCTACGCCGCCGCGACCACGCCGGAGTCGCTGGCCGCGATGACCGCCATGGGCAAGTCGTTCGCCGGACCCGACGCCGAGCTGGGCATGCTGTGGCGCGACGCGCATCGGCTGCGGCAGCGGGTGCTGCTGATCTGGGGCCGCGAGGACCGCGTCAACCCGCTCGACGGCGCGCTGCTGGCGCTCAAACAGATCCCCCGCGCGCAGCTGCACGTGTTCGGCCGCTGCGGGCACTGGGCGCAACTGGAGAAGTTCGACGAGTTCAACCGGCTCGCGATGGATTTCCTCAGCGATCCGGGTTCGGGGAGTGGTGCGTGATGGGCATCCGGTCGCTCGGCTACCTGCGGATCGAGGCCACCGACATGGCGGCCTGGCGGGAGTACGGGCTCAAGGTGCTCGGCATGGTCGAGGGGTCCGGCGACGACCCCGACGCGCTCTACCTGCGGATGGACGACTTCCCGGCGCGGCTGGTGATCGTGTCGGGTGAGTCCGACCGGCTCTCGGCCGTCGGCTGGGAGACGGCTCATGCGGGTGAGTTGCAGGAAGTCCGCGACCGGCTCGACGTCGCGGGTGTGCCCTACAAGGAGGGCACCGTCGAGCAGCGCGCCGAGCGCAAAGTGGACGAACTGATCACCTTCACCGATCCGTCCGGCAACACCCAGGAGGTGTTCCACGGCATCGCGTTGCAGCACCGGCGCGTCGTCAGCCCGTACGGCCACCGGTTCGTCACCGGCGAGCAGGGCCTTGGCCACGTCGTACTGTCCACACACGACGATGACGCCGCGCTGCACTTCTACCGCGAGGTGCTCGGCTTCCGGCTGCGCGACTCGATGAAGCTGCCGCCGCAGGCCGTCGGCCGGGGTGAGGACGACCCGCCCGCGTGGCTGCGGTTCTTCGGCTGCAACCCCCGGCACCACAGCCTGGCGTTCCTGCCGATGCCGACGCCGAGCGGGATCGTGCACCTGATGGTCGAGGTGGAGAACACCGACGACGTCGGGCTGTGCCTTGATCGGGCGTTGCGTCGCAAGGTCAAGATGTCCGCCACGCTGGGCAGGCACGTCAACGACCTGATGCTGTCGTTCTACATGAAGACGCCCGGCGGGTTCGACGTCGAGTTCGGCTGTGAGGGCCGTCAGGTGGACGACGACTCGTGGATCGCTCGGGAGTCGACGGCGGTCAGCCTGTGGGGCCACGACTTCAGCGTCGGCATGCGATGAGCACGGCGGCGCGGTTCCGGCGGGTGCTGGGGCACTTCTGCACCGGCGTCACGGTGGTGACCGGGGTGGGACCGGACGGCCCAGCCGGGTTCGCCTGCCAGTCGTTCGCCGCGTTGTCGCTCGACCCGCCGCTGGTGCTGTTCTGTCCCGGCAAGGGCTCGCGGGCGTGGCCGGTGATCGAGGCGTCGGGGGTGTTCGCGGTGAACGTGCTCGGCGACTCGCAGCGCGATGTCAGCACGGTGTTCGGCTCGCGGGGGAACGACAAGTTCGCCTCGGTCGACTGGAAACCGGCCGGGTCCGGCGCGCCGCTGATCTACGACGCGCTGACCTGGATCGACTGCGCGGTCGACGCCGTGCACGACGCCGGCGACCACTACATCGTCGTGGGCCGGGTGCTCGAGCTGGGTGACATCGGCACGGATAGGCCGTTGCTCTTCTACCAGGGCCAGTACACCTCCACCGCGCCGGAGCACACCCAGCCCACCCCCGCCCGCGAACGCCTCGACGCATTCCTGACCTGGCCCTGCGGCGACGACTGGCTCTGACGGACGCCTGGTGCGGCGCGAGTCCCCCGTTGTGGTGCCGCGAGTCCCGACTTCTGGTGTCGCGAGTCCCGAGATGTCGCTGTGCGAGTCCCTCGATCCGGCGTTTCGCAGCTATCGGCAACGTCGAACTCGCCGTCGTGAACGTGGGACACGGCCAACCGGAACCAGGGACTCGCGGCACCAGAACGTGGGACTCGCGAAGGGCGGTCTACAGGCGGGTGAGGTGTTCGTGGGGCATGCCGAAGAGCTGCGACGAGGAGTGGGCGCGCTTGAAATAGAGGTGGGCGTCGTGCTCCCAGGTGATCGCGATGCCGCCGTGGAGCTGGATCATCTCCGCCGCCACCGTCTCGAACGCCTCCGAGCAGTACACCTTGGCCGTCAGCGCCGCCTCAGGTCCCTCGGCCGCCGCGTAGCACGCCGAGCGGGCCGCCTCGACCTGCACGTGCAGGTCGGCCATCCGGTGTTTGAGCGCCTGGAATGAGCCGATCGGCCGCCCGAACTGCACCCGCTCCTTGCTGTAGGCCACGGTCAGCGCCAGCGCCTCGGCCGCCGCGCCGACCTGCTCTGCCGCCAGCACGGCGCACGCCACATCCCGCACGGAGGCCAGTGCCTGCCGCACGTCGCCCCCGATGCGCCGCGCGGATGCGGCATCCAGCGTCACCGTCGCGAACCTGCGGGTGCCATCCATCGACGCGGTGTGCGCCCGCGTCGCCCTGGCGGGATCGACCTCGAACAGTCCCAGCTCACCCTCGCAGTCCGCGACGACCAGCACGATATCGGCGGTGTCACCGTCCAGCACGTAGTGTGCCGCGCCGTCCACGACGAACCCGTCTCCCTGTGGCCGCGCGGTGAACGCGGTGTGCGCGGGATCCCAGCGGCCCGAGGCGTCCACCCAGCCCAGCGCGGCGATCTCGCTGCCGGCCGCCAGGCCGGGCAGCAACCGCGCGCACGCCCTCTTGTCATCGGACGCCAGGAGCGCGTGAGTCGCCAACGCGGTCGAGCCGAGCAGCGGCGACGGCGTCAGCCCGCGCCCCAGCTCCTCGGCCACGACCTGCAACTCCCGCACGCCTGCGCCGAAACCGCCATAGCGTTCCGGAATCGGCAGCGCCGCCACGCCGACCTGTTCGCACAGCACCGACCACAACTTCTCGTCGTAGCCGCGCGGCGCGTCCATCGCCGCCCCCACCCGCTCCGGCCCCGACTTCCGCTCGAGCACACTGTGGACGGTGCGGGCCAGCTCCGCGAGCTCCTCGCTGGTCGTCACGCCGTCCTCCGCTCGTCACACAGCGCGTCGAGCACCCGCCGGCGATGCCACGCCTGCGTGCCCCACGCCGACCGCAACGCACGCACCTTCGTCAGCCACAGCGACAGGTCGTGCTCGGCCGTGTAGCCGATGGCGCCGTGCACCTGCAACGCTGTCCGCGCCGCCAGGTAGGCCGCATCGGCGCAGGCCACCCGGGCCGCCGAGGCATCGCGCTCTGCCGAGGCGTGTCCGGCGTCGAGGCTCACCGCCGCGCCGTAGAGCAGCGGCCGCGCCAGCTCCAGTTGCGTCACCACATCGGCCAGCAGGTGCTTCACCGCCTGGTAGCCGCCGATCGGATTGCCGTACTGGCTGCGCTGCTTCGCGTACTCGACGCTCACGTCCAGCAACCGTCTGCCCGCTCCGAGCAGCTGCGCCGCGCACGCCAGCACGCCGTATCGCCAGGCCCGCCGGGCCTTCGCTGTACCACGGTCCATCGTGACGTCCACAGCGGACAGCCGCCGGGCCGAGTCCACGGACGACAGCGGCTCGGCGGGAGTGAACTCGTGCAGGCTGCCATCGGACACGCACAGCCGGACGTCGGCGATATCGGCGTCGAGCGCATATGGCACCTGCGGCGGCCAGGCCAGTGTGCCAATCAGCTCACCCGAGGCCAGCCCCGGCAACCACCGGGTGTCACCGCTGTCGGCCAGCAGCACCGGCAGCGCCGCGATCGACTCCACTACCGGCCCCGGCACCGCGTGCCGCCCCAACACCTCGACCGCCACCGCGAGGTCGACCGCGCTCGCGCCGATGCCGTCGTGCTCCTCCGGCACCGCCAGCGCGGTCACACCCAGCTCGGCCAGTCGCCGCCACAGCGCCAGTCCCGGCTGATGCTCACCCCGCGCCCACGCCCGGACCACCGTCGGTGTGTCGACATCGCGCAGCAGATCCTCAATGCTGGCGGCGAAATCCCGTTGTTCCGGCGAGACCGTGAACCTCATCGCGGCCCCCTCGGCAGCCCGAGCAGCCGCTCGGCGATCGTGTTGCGCTGGATCTGGTCGGTGCCGCCGTAGATGGGGCCTGCGAGCGAGAACAGCCAGCCGTCCAGCCAGTCACCACGCAGCTCGGCCTCCGGACCGAGCACGTCGAGTGCCGTCTCGTGCAGATCGAGGTCCAACTGCGACCAGAACAGCTTGTTCACACTGGACTCCGGGCCGAGCTCGCCGCCCTCGGCCAGCCGTGTCACGGTCTCGAAGGTGTAGAGCTGGTACGCCCGCGCGTCGATCCACGCATCGGCCACCCGCTCGGCCAGCGCGGTGTCGGCCGGACCGCCCTCACGCTGCCATAGGTCCAGCAGCCGATTGGCGGCGGCCAGGAACCGCCCCGGGGAGCGCAGCGACAGTCCGCGTTCGTTGTTCGCGGTGGTCATCGCCACCCGCCAGCCGTTGCCCGGTTCGCCGATGACGTCGGAGTCCGGCACGAAGACGTCGTCGAGGAAGATCTCGGCGAACCCGGTCTCGCCATCGAGCTGCCGGATCGGCCGCACTCGCACGCCATCGGCGCGCAGGTCGAACATCAGATACGTCAGGCCCCGGTGCCGCTCACTGTCCGGGTCGCTGCGGAACAGCCCGAACGCCGCGTCGGCGAACGCCGCCCGCGAGCTCCACGTCTTCTGCCCGGACAGCAGCCAGCCGCCGTCGGTGCGGGTGGCGGCGCTGCGCAGCGACGCGATATCGCTGCCCGCGTCCGGTTCGGACCATGCCTGCGCCCATACCTGGTCCGAGCGCGCCATCTTCGGCAGGATCCGGCGCTGCTGCTCCGGGGTGCCGTGCGCGAACAACGTCGGCGCGAGCATGAAGATGCCGTTCTGGTTCACCCGTCCCGGCGCGCGTGCCGCGTAGTACTCCTCCTCGAAGATCACCCACTCCAGCAGCGAGGCGTCCCGGCCGCCGAACTCCTCCGGCCACGCCACCACCGACAGCCGCGCGTCGGCGAGCCGTGCCTCCCACTCCCGATGCTGTTCGAAACCGGCCGCGGTGTCGAACGAGTCCAGTGGCTTGTCCGGCACGTTCTCGGCCAGCCACGCTCTGACCTCGGCACGGAAGTCCAGCGTGCGTCGATCCCGCTCGAGGTCCACGCTCACGCCTTCCGGGCCGCGTTGGCCATCGACTTGGCGTCCTGCCCGCCGAGCGAGTCGCCACCGGACACCTCGGCGTTGTGGGCGTGCGCGAAGTGGTGCAGGCCGAAAGCCGCGTCCATACCGGACCGCATACCCATCTGGTCCTCGGCCTGGTTCACCGCCTTCTTGGCCAGCGCGAGTCCGAACGTCGGCATCTCGGCGATTTTCTCGGCCAGCGCTAACGTCTCGGCTTCGAGGTCGTCGCGCGGCACGACGCGGTTGAGCATGCCCCATTCCTTGGCCTGCGCGGCGCTGAAGCGTTCGCCGGTGAACAGCACCTCCTTCGCCGCGCGCGGGCCGAGCACCCACGGGTGTGCGAAGTACTCGACGCCGGGAATACCCATGCGCACCACCGGATCGGCGAAGAAGGCGTCCTCGGATGCCACGATCAGGTCGCACACCCACGCCAGCATCAGGGCACCCGCGACGCACGCGCCCTGCACAGTGGCGATCATCGGCTTGGGAATCTCTCGCCAGCGTCGGCACATTCCCAAGTACACTTCGGACTCTCGTGCCCAACGGTTGTCGCCGCCCTGCTTGTCGACGTGGTCCCACCACAGCACGGCGCGGTTGTCGTAGTGCGCGTCGAGGTCGCGTCCCGGGCTGCCGATGTCGTGACCGGCGGAGAAGTGTTTGCCCTCGCCTGCGAGCACGATCACCTTGACCTCGTCGTCCTCCACGGCGCGGCGGAACGCCTCATCGAGCGCGTAGGTCATCGCGGAGTTCTGCGCGTTCCGGTACTCCGGCCGGTTCATGGTCACCACGGCCACCGGGCCGCGCCGTTCGTAGCGGACCATCTCGGTCACGACGTCTCCTTCCGCTGCTGGTCCCGCAGGACCCACTTGAGCACCTTGCCGGTGGCGTTGCGGGGCAGGTCGTCCACGAACTCCACCGCGCGGGGCACCTTGTAGTTGGCGAGCCGTTCCTTGCAGTGCGCGAGTACGTCCGCTTCGGACAGTGCCCCGTCGCGGCGCAGCACGTACGCCTTGCCGACTTCGCCCAGCCGGTCGTCGGGCACACCGATCACGGCGGACTCCGACACGCCGTCCAGCCGGGCCAGCGCCTGCTCCACCTCGGCTGGGTAGACGTTGAAGCCGCCTGAGACGTACATGTCCTTGATCCGGTCGGTGATGGCGAGGTACCCGCGTTCGTTGACGATTCCGACGTCGCCGGTGTGCAGCCAGCCGTCGGCGTCGATGGCCTCGGCGGTGGCCGCCGGGTCGTTCAGGTAGCCGCGCATCACGTTCGGACCGCGCAGCAGCACCTCGCCGGGTTCGCCGGGCGGCATGTCGGTGCCGTCCTCGGCGGCGGTGCGCAGCTCCATGTCCGGCACCGGCCTGCCGCAGGTGGTGGCCACGGTCTCCGGGTCGTCGTCCGCGCGGCACATGGTGGCGACGACGGCCTCGGTCAGCCCGTACGCCGTGAGCACGGTGTCGAAGTCCAGTTCGGACCGCATTCGCTCCACCAGCACCACCGGCACCGTCGCGGCCCCGGTGACGGCGAGCCGCAGGCTGGACAGGTCGAACTCGGCGCGGCGCGGGTGGTCGAGCATCACCTGGTAGATCGTCGGCGCGCCGGGCAGCACGGTGATCCGCTCGAACTCGATGAGCCGGAACGCCGCGTCGACGTCGAACGCGGCCTGCGGCACGATCGTCGCGCCACGTTGCAGGGCGGCGAGGATGCCGGCCTTGTAGCCGAAGCTGTGGAAGAACGGGTTGATCACCAGATAGCGGTCGCCGTGCGTGAGCCCGCCGATGTCGGCCCAGGTCGCGGCGACGCCGAGCGACTGCGCCTGCGTGCTCATCGCGCCCTTGCTGCGGCCGGTGGTGCCCGAGGTGAACAGGATGTCGCTGATCGCATCGGGGTCGACGCCGGCGAGCCGGTCGTCCACAGTGGTGTCGTCACCCGTGGTCTCGATGTCGCGCCATTCGATCACGCCCGGCTCGGGGTCGGGCTCGCCCTCGACCGGAACCCGGAGCACACAGCGCAGCGACGGGGCGTCGCCTGCCTTGCGCAGCTCGGCGAGCCGGTCGGTGCCCAGGAACGGCCCGGCGACGACCAGCGCGCTCGCCTCGGTGCGGCGCAGGATGTCGAGCGCCTCGTGACCGGTGAAGCGGGTGTTGATCGGCACCAGGGTCGCGCCCGCGGCCAGCGCGCCGAGTGCGGCGACGACCCAGTGGTGGGTGTTGGGCGACCAGATCGCTACCCGGTCGCCGTCGCGGACGCCCTCGGCGATCAGCAGCCGGGCGCACTCGCGGACGCGCCGTTGCAGCTCTGCGTAGTCGAGCCGGACGTCGCCGTCGACCACGGCCTCGGTGTCGGGGAACCGGCGCGCCGCGTCGGCCAACGCGGCCGGAATCGTCCCCGATGTCGCCATCGCCGTCACCTCCACTCGCACATCGACGGCTACCGAGCAAGTGCTTGGTAGAGTAGCCTACGCAGTGATGCCCCGGTTTGACCAGAGAGGCGGCCGATGGAAGCCGACGAACAGTTTCGCGCCCGCGTCCGCGGCTGGCTCGCTGATGCGCTGACTGGCGAGTTCGCCGCGCTGCGCGGGCTCGGCGGACCCGGCAGGGAGCACGAGGCGTTCGACGAACGCCTCGCCTGGGAACGGCACCTCGCCGCCGCCGGCTGGAACTGCATCGGCTGGCCGGTCGAGCACGGCGGCGCGGGCGCCACGCTCGAACAGCAGGTGATCTTCCACGAGGAGTGCGCCCGCGCGGACGCGCCCGCCCGGGTCAGCCACCTCGGCCAGGAGCTGCTCGGCCCCACCCTGATCGCGTTCGGCACCCCGGAACAGCAGCGCCGGTTCCTGCCAGCCATCCGCGACGTCGAGGAGCTGTGGTGCCAGGGCTACTCCGAGCCGGGCGCGGGCTCCGACCTCGCCGCGGTGTCCACCACCGCGACCCGCGATGGCGGCCAGTGGGTGATCACCGGCCAGAAGGTCTGGACGTCGCTGGCCCACGTCGCCGACTGGTGCTTCGTGCTCGTCAGGACCGAGCCGGGCTCCCGGCGGCACCACGGCCTGTCCTACCTGCTGGTGCCGATGCGCCAGCCCGGCGTCGAGGTCCGGCCGATCACCCAGCTCACCGGCACGTCGGAGTTCAACGAGGTGTTCTTCGACGGCGCGCGCACCGACGCCGACCTGGTCGTCGGCGAACCGGGCGACGGCTGGCGGGTCGCGCTGGGCACGCTGGCCTTCGAACGCGGCGTGGCAACGCTCGGGCAGCAGATCGGCTTCCGGCGGGAGCTGGACGCGCTCGTCGTCGAGGCGCGGCGCACCGGCGCGGACGCCGATCCGTCCATTAGGGAGGGACTGGCCCGCGCCAGGGTCGGGCTGAACGTGCTGCGCGCGCACGCCCGGCGCACCCTGGGCGAGACCACGACCGGGACGGCCGAGGTGAGCAAGCTGTTGTGGGCGAACTGGCACCGCGACCTCGGTGAGCTGGCGATGCGGGTGCGGGGTGCCGCCTCGCTGACCGCCGAACCCGATTTGGACGACTGGCAGCGGTTGTACCTGTTCAGCCGGGCCGACACGATCTACGGCGGTTCCAACGAGATCCAGCGCAACGTGATCGCCGAGCGGATGCTCGGGCTGCCGCGGGAGGTGAGGGCGTGATTCCGCCGTACCCGAAGGGGAAGGACCTGCTGGCCGACAAGGTCGTCGTCGTGACGGCGGCGGCCGGCACCGGCATCGGGTCCGCCGTCGCGCAGCGCAGCCTTGAGGAGGGTGCCCGCGTGGTGATCAGCGACTGGCACGAACGACGCCTTGCCGAGAAGGCCGACGAGCTGGCAGCCGACCACGCTGGGAAGGTGCACGCCATCGCCTGCGATGTCACCGACGAAACGCAGGTGCAGGCGCTGATCGACGGCGCGGCCGACCACTTCGGACGGATCGACGTGCTCGTCAACAACGCCGGACTCGGCGGCAGCACGTCCATCGTGGACATGACCGACGAGCAGTGGTCCCGGGTGCTCGACGTGACGCTCAACGGCACTTTCCGCGCCACCCGGGCGGCGCTGCGGCGGTTCATCGACCAGGGTGGCGGGGGTGCTGTCGTCAACAACGCCTCCGTGGTCGGCTGGCGGGCGCAGCCGGAACAGTCCCACTACGCGGCCGCCAAGGCGGGCGTCATGGCGCTGACCCGGTGCGCGGCCATGGACGTCGCCGGACACGATATCCGGGTCAACGCGGTCGCGCCGAGCCTGGCGACGCACCCGTTCCTGGCCAAGGTCACCACCGACGAGCTGCTCGCCGAGCTGGAGCAACGGGAGGCGTTCGGCAGGGCGGCGCAGCCGTGGGAGGTCGCGAATGTGATGGTGTTCCTCGCCAGCGACTACGCCTCGTACCTCACCGGCGAGGTGGTCTCGGTCAGCAGTCAACATCCGTGAGGAACCGATGAGCCCAGCCAGCAGACAACCGTCGTCCGGCAGGCGAGCCGAACTGCTCGGGCTCGCCTGCACGCTGTTCGCCGAACGCGGTTTTCGCGCCACCACGGTGCGCGACATCGCCGAGGAGGCGGGCATTCTGTCCGGCAGCCTGTACCACCACTTCGACTCCAAGGAGTCGATGATCGACGAGCTGCTGCGCGGGTTCCAGGACGAGCTGTTCGGCCGGTACCGAGAGATCGTCGCCAGGGGATTCGGGCCGCGCGAGACGCTGGAGGCGGTGATCGTCGCGTCGTTCGAGTCGATCCACAAGCACCACGACGAGGTGGCGATCTATCAGAACGAGGCGCAGTACCTGGCGCAGTTCCCCCGGTTTTCCTATCTGGAGGACCGAAACGTCGAGTTCCACAAGCTGTGGACGTCCATTCTGGCCGACGGCGTGCGGTCCGGAGACTTTCGGTCCGATCTAGACATTGAGGTGGCGTACCGGTTCATCCGGGACACGGTGTGGGTCGCCGTGCGGTGGTACAGCCCTGGCGGTTCGCTCACCGCGGAGGACGTGGCCGAGCAGTACCTGCGGATCCTGCTGAACGGGATCTCCGCACCGACGAGTTGAGGAGCAGGGCATGGCGGAAGCGCTCGTGATCGACGCCGTCCGGACACCGGTCGGCAAGCGCGGCGGCGGGCTGAGCGAGGTGCACTCCGCCGACCTCGGCGGGCACGTGCTCACCGCGCTGCTCGACCGGGCCGGCGTCGATCCGGCGCTGGTGGACGACGTGATCATGGGCTGCGTCGACACCATCGGGGGCCAGGCGGGCAACATCGCGCGCAGCGCATGGCTGGCGGCTGGACTGCCGGAGCACGTGCCCGGCGTGACGATCGACCGGCAGTGCGGGTCAAGCCAGCAGGCGATCCACTTCGCCGCACAGGCGGTGATGTCCGGCACGGCGGATCTCGTGGTGGCGACGGGCGTGCAGAACATGAGCCAGATCCCGATCAGCGCGGCGATGCTGGCCGGGCGGGAGTACGGCTTCGACGACCCGTTCTCCGGCTCGGCGGGCTGGCGCAAGCGCTACGGCGACGACGAGGTGTCGCAGTTCCGCAGCGCCGACATGATCGCCCGCCACTGGGACCTGACGCGGGAGACGATGGAGGCGTACGCGCTGTCCAGCCATGAGCGCGCCATCGCCGCGATCGACGCCGGGCGGTTCGACGCCGAACTCGCGCCGCTGGGTGACTGTGTCACCGATGAGTGTCCCCGCCGGTCGACGTCGCTGGAGCGGATGGCGTCGCTCGACCCGCTGAGCGAGGGCAGCCGGATCACGGCGGCGGTGTCCAGCCAGATCTGCGACGGCGCGAGCGCGGTGCTGCTCGCCTCGGAGGCGTTCGTGCGCGAGCACGGGCTGCGGCCGCGCGCCCGGGTGCACCACCTGTCGGTGCGGGCGGCCGACCCGGTGTGGATGCTGACCGGGCCGATTCCGGCGACGCAGCACGCGTTGCGCAAGACCGGCCTGAACATCGCGGACATCGACCTGTTCGAGGTCAACGAGGCGTTCGCCAGCGTGGTGCTGGCGTGGCTGGACGAGACCGGCGCCGACCGTGAGCGGGTGAATGTCAACGGCGGCGCGATCGCGCTCGGCCACCCGATCGGCGCGACGGGGGCGAAGCTGTTCACCACGCTGCTGCACGAGCTGGAACGCGGGGGCGGTCGCTACGGGATGCAGACGATGTGCGAGGGCGGCGGCACCGCGAACGTGACGATCATCGAGCGGCTGTGACCACTCAAGGCCGCTTCGACTTGGGCAGCGAGGCGACCACCAGGTCGTAGGAGTCCTCGACCATGTCGGTGACGAGCTGGTCGTCGACCGAGCCGTCCAACGCGACGGTGTTCCAGTGCCGCTTGTTCAGGTGGTAGCCGGGCGTGATCGCGGGGTAGGTGCCGCGCAGCTGCTCGGCCAGCACCGGGTCGCACTTCAGGCTGACGTCGAGCGGATCGCCGTCCAGCGCGCTGATCGCGAATAACTTGCCGCCTACCTTGAACACCGAGTGCCGCTCGTCGAACGGGAACTCCTCACAGGCGCCGGGGAAGCTCAGACACAGCGCCTTCAGCTCGTCAGCCGTCATCATGGTGCGATCTTATGGCTGGGGTCTGACACTCCGCCGGGTCTCGGTCTCTCATGTAAAATTGATCTCGTGGCGGAAGCGGCGGAGCGGTTGCGACTGGTCCTCGACCTTTACGAGTTCGGGGAACGGATGCAGCGTTCGCGACTCCGCCGCGAGCGGCCGCAGGCGTCGGACGACGAGATCTAGGACGCCATTCGCTCATGGCGACTGTCCCGCCCCGGTGCGCCCCACGGTGATGCGGCGGCCGGGCGTCCCTCGCAGCGATTCGCATGAACGTACTGGAGCTGGCGCTTCGGCGGGTGGCGTTGGACCTCGGCAAGCGTGATGTGCGTTGGGCCCTTGCCGGAGGGTTTGCGGTATCCGCGCGCTCCGAGCCACGGTTCACTCGTGACGTCGACGTCGCGGTGGCAGTCGCCGATGATGCCGCTGCGGAGTCGCTGGTGCACTCGCTGCTCAGCGAGGGTTACCGGGTTGGCCTCGGTAGGTCGCGGCGGACGTGAAGGATCTGGAGATCGTGCCGGGACTCCATCTCCCGGTGGCGGTGGCAGGGCACCTCATAGCTCTGAAGCTCCTTGCTCGAGATGACGAGATTCGACCGCAGGACCTGGTGGATCTGCGGGCGCTGATGGTCGCTGCAACGGACTCGGACATCGCAGTAGCACGACGGGCGATAGAGCTCATCACCAAGCGTGGCTACGACCGCGGTCGCGATCTGCCCGCGGCTCTTCGCTCACTGGATCAGGCCAGCGCCGCGATGCGCTCCTCGGCTTCGCGGACCACGGTCTCGATCAGCTCGGCGACGGTGGGTAGGTCGTCCAGCATGCCGACCACCTGACCGGATGCAAGCACCCCGGCGTCGGTGTCGCCCTCTACCAGTCCCGCGCGCAGCAGCATCGGCGTGTTGGCCGCCATCAGCAGCTGCGCCCAGTCGCGGTCGCCGGAGCGCTTGGTCGCCAGCCCCTCGCGCAGCAGGCCACGCCACGACACACCGGTCATCCTGCGGAACCGGACCGTGTTGCGCGCCGCCCGCGCCAGCCCGCGCAGCCTGCCGGAGCGCTCCAGCGCGTCGACCAGCTCGGTGCGCAGCACCCGGTGCGGCATGCCGTCCACTTTGGTCGTCACCACGGTGTCACCGAGCCCCCGCGCCAGATAGGCGCGTTTCACCTCGTCGGGCACCGTGCTCTCCTTGGTCAGCAGGAACCGGGTGCCCATCGCGACCCCGGCCGCGCCATAGGCAAGCGCCGCGGCGAGCCCACGCCCGTCGAAGAACCCGCCTGCCGCGATCACCGGGATGTCGACGGCGTCCACAACGGACGGCAGCAGCAGCGTCGTCGCGACCCCGCCGGTGTGCCCACCGCCCTCACCGCCCTGCACGATCACCGCGTCCGCGCCCCAGCTCGCCACCTTCGCCGCGTGCCGGGCGGCGCCGACCGACGGGATCACCACGACGCCCGCGTCCTTGAGCTGCGCGATCATCTCCTGACGGGGCGCGAGCGCGAACGACGCCACCCGCACGCCCTCGGCGATCAGCAGCTCCACCCGCCGCTGCGCGTCCTCGGCGTCGGCGCGCAGGTTGACGCCGAACGGCGCGTCGGTGCGCCCCCGCACCTCCCGGATCGCGGCGGCCAGCTCGTCGTACGTCATGGTCGCCGAGGCCAGGATTCCCAGCCCGCCGGCCCGCGCGGTGGCACTGACCAGGCGCGGCCCGGCGACCCAGCCCATGCCGGTCTGCACCACCGGATGCCGCACCCCGGCCAGCTCGGTCAGTTCGGTTTTCACGACGGCACTTCCTTGTCCCGCATCGATTTCGGGTCCACGACCTCCCGGATCAGCCGCAGCTCCTCGGCGTCCGGCAGCCGCGTCTCCGTCACCGCCGAGGTGTCCAGCGGGAACGACGTCCGCTCCAGCACATCCTCGACGCTGACCCCGGGGTGGACGGAGCGCAGCCGCATCGAGCGGTCCGGCGTGCCGAAGTCCAGCACCGCCAGGTTGGTGACCACCCGATGGACGTCGTGGAACCGGATCGCCGCGGGTCCCGCTTTGCGGGCGTTGTCGTAGCCGACGCCGGACACCACGTCCACGGCGTCCACGAACACCCGCGTGCCGTGCTTGGGGGTCCAGTAGCTGGTGCGGTGGTTGACGGTGTTGCCCGGCGCACCCCGGACACCGAGCAACTGCCGATCCGGCCGCGCGTGCGGGCCGATCGCGGAGATGTTCTGGTTGCCGAACCGGTCGATCTGGTTCGCGCCCATCACGACGTGCCGCCTGCCGTGCGGCACCACGACGTCGAGCACCTTCTTGAACGGCTGCCATCCCTCGACGTGTCCCTCGGCGTCGAGCAGGTACGCCTGGCCGTCGGACAGCAGCAGGTCCGGCGCGAACGTCAGCCGCGCCAGCTTCGCGCCCAGCGACGGAATGAGCCCCATCGGGCTCGCCACGATCTCGCCCGCGTCGCGGAACAGCTCCGCGCAGGCCAGCACGGCCACCTCGACCCTGGTCGTGTCGCTCACGCTGCCTCCCGGAATCGGGCCACTTCGGACTGGTAACGCGCCTCGCCACCCGACAGGAACCGATCCACAAAAGATGGCCAGGAGTCCGGGTCTTTGGCGCTAGCTGCGTAGTGCCGCTGGAACGCCTCGTCGCGGCCGTAGTCCGGCGCCGCCGACGTGAAGTGCGCCCCGTGCGGCGCCGTCACCACGCCGGTGACCGCGCCCCGGTTCAGCAGCAACGACTGCACCGGTGCCGAGGACAGGTCGGCGGTGTCCACGATCCGTTCGGCCGAGACGAAGCATCGGTCGGCGGCGAGCGCGAAGTCGTCGTCGAAGTACGGGTCGGGCCCGAGGTACTGCGCGTTACCCCTGGCGTCGGCGCGGTTCAGGTGCACCAGCGCGACGTCGAGCCGCAGCGCCGGCACGGCGAGCAGCTCCTCGCCGTCGGCGTACGGCGACGTCACGGTGCGCAGCTGTGGGTTGGTCGTGACCACATCGGACCCGAGACCGGCCCGGATCGGTAGAAACGGCAACCGCTTCACCGCGGCGGACAGTCCGGTGGCGAACATGCCTTCGTCGTACTCGGTGACGTCGACGGCGCCGGACTGCCGTGCCTGCGCGAAGTGCGGGTCGAACGGCACCGTGTCGAGCGTGACGAACCCGAACACCAGCCTGCGGATCTTGCCGGCCGCCGCGAGCAGTCCGACGTCGGGACCACCGTAGGAGACCACGGTCAGGTCCTTGACGTCGGTGCGCAGGATCGCGCGGATGAGCGCCATCGGCTTGCGCCGTGAGCCCCAGCCGCCGATCCCGATCGTCATCCCGTCGCGGAGCTCGGCGGCCATCTCGTCGGCGGTCATGCGTTTGTCCATTCAGGCTCCCGTGCCGTTACCGAGGAAGTCCTGGCGCGCGGCGTCGGAGACCCCGGCCAGGTTGAGCTCGAAGGTGAAGCCCTGCTCGAAGCGGTAGCTGCGGTGGACATCCTGTGGATCGATGCCGTTCAGCGCCTGCTTGGCCTTGCGAATCACCCGGGTGTCCTTGGCCGCGATCTCGCGCGCCACCGCCAGCGCCGCCTCATCCAGCTCGTCGCGCGGCGCTACCCGGTACACCGAGCCGTGGTGGTGCAGTTGCTGCGCGGTGACGGTGCTCGCGGTGTAGTACAGCGCCCGCATCAGGTGCGGCGGCACGAGCCGGGCGAGGTGGGTGGCGGCGCCCAGCGCGCCACGGTCCACTTCGGGCAGTCCGAACGTCGCGTCGTCGCTGGCCACCACGATGTCGGCGTTGCCGACAAGGCCGACGCCGCCGCCGAGGCAGTAGCCATGCACGGCGGCGATCACCGGCACGGCGCAGTCGTAGACCGCGGAGAACGCGGCCGCGCAGCCGTGGTTCGCGCCGATCAGCGCGCTGTAGCCGTCGCTCGCCTCGATCTCCTTGATGTCGACTCCCGCGTTGAAGCCGCGGCCCTCCGCGCGCAGCACCACCACGTGACAGCCGGGGTCTGCGCCCGCCGCCGTGATCGCGGCTGCCACGTTGTACCAGCCCTGCACGGTCAGCGCATTGACCGGCGGTGCGGCCATGGTCACCACGGTGATGTGCGGCTCCGGCGCGGCCGTACTCACTGCGCTCACGTCGACCTCCTGCTACCGAACCTAGCACTTGCTTGGTAGAGTAGCAGCCGCACCGGGCACCCCGGTAGCCCGACATCGACGGAAGGCGGGCCGATGGCCGTATCGCTGGCGCTGGACGACGCGATCGTGCTGGTCACCGGCGGTGTGCGCGGGGTGGGCGCCGGGATAACCCGGACGTTCCAGCGGGCGGGCGCCACCGTGGTGACCTGCGCGCGTAACGTCCCGGAACGAGTGGACGGAGCGACATTCGTGACCTGCGACGTGCGCGAGCCCGAGCAGGTCGACCGCCTCGTCGACGACGTCGTCGCCGAGCACGGCCGCATCGACGTGCTGGTCAACAACGCGGGCGGCGCGCCGTTCGCGCTGGCGGCCGACGCCTCGCCCCGGTTTCACGACAAGGTGGTCGGGCTGAACCTGCTGGCGCCGTTGCTCGTCGCGCAGCGGGTCAACGCCGTGATGCAGCGGCAGGAGTCCGGCGGCGCGATCGTCAACGTCAGCAGCGTCAGCGGCACGCGGCCGTCGCCGGGCACCGCGGCCTACGGCGCCGCCAAGGCGGGGCTGGACAACCTCACCGCGAGCCTGGCCGTGGAGTGGTCACCGAAGGTGCGGGTGAACGCGCTCGATGTCGGCATGGTCCACACCGAGCAGTCCGAGCTGCACTACGGCGACGCCGACGCGGTCGCGGCCATCGGCGCGACAGTCCCGTTGGGACGCCTGGCCGAACCGGACGAGATCGGCGCGTGCGCGCTGTTTCTGGCCTCGCCGCTGGCGTCCTACGTCAGCGGGGCGACGCTGGCCGTCCACGGCGGCGGTGAACGCCCGGCGTTCCTCGACATGACACAACGGAAGGAGTACGCGTGACCGGCATCGTGCAGGGCAGGGTCGTCATCGTCACCGGAGCGGGCCGGGGGCTTGGCCGCGCGCACGCGCTGGCGTTCGCGCGCGAGGGCGCGGCCGTCGTCGTCAACGACGTCGGTGTCGCGCTCGACGGCACCGGCGCGTCGGCCGGACCGGCGCAGCAGGTGGTCGACGAGATCACCGCGGCGGGCGGTCGCGCGGTCGCGAACACCGACGACGTCGCCGACTGGGACGGTGCGGCGAGCCTCGTCGCCACCGCGCTCGACACGTACGGGCGGCTGGACGTGCTGGTCAACAACGCCGGGTTCCTGCGCGATCGGATGCTGGTCAACCTCGGCGAGGACGAATGGGACGCCGTGATGCGGGTCCACCTCAAGGGCCACTTCGCGCCCATGCGCCACGCCACGGCGCACTGGCGCGCCGAGAGCAAGGCGGGCCGGCAGCCGGACGCCCGCGTGGTCAACACCAGCTCGGGCGCCGGGCTGCTCGGCAGTGTCGGGCAGGGCAACTACTCGGCCGCCAAGGCGGGCATCGCCGGACTGACGCTGGTGGCGGCGGCCGAGTTCGGGCGGTACGGCGTCACCGTCAACGCCATCGCGCCCGCCGCGCGGACCCGCATGACCGAGCAGGCGTTCGCCGAGGACATGGCCGCCCCGGAAGGGGGATTCGACGCGATGGCACCGGAGAACGTCTCGCCGCTCGTGGTGTGGCTGGGCAGCGCGGAGTCGGCCGGGGTGACCGGGCGGGTGTTCGAGGCCGAGGGCGGCCAGGTGTCGCTGGCCACCGGCTGGCACCACGGCCCGCGCCGCGACAAGGGCGCCCGCTGGGAGCCGGCCGAGCTGGGGCCGGTGGTGAAGGAGCTGATCGCCGAGGCGCCCGGCCCGGAGCCGGTCTACGGCAGCTGAACCAGACCCCGGCCGGTGACCGGTGGCAGGTCGAGCGCGGTCAGCAGTCCCGGCGGCGCCGCGATGACCGCCGGGATGGCGTTGACCAGCCGCATCGCGGTCGCCTTGAGCCCGGCGGTGTTGTGGTCGCCGTCGGTGCCCAGGAGTTGCAGGTCCACGGTGTAGTTCGGCTCGCCGCTGACCACCACGCGGTAGCACCCCTGCCCGGCGGGCTGCGGCCACTCGGGCGCGAGATCCGGCCGGAGCCGGGTGACGTGCTCGAGCACCACGACCGACCGTCCGCCGCGCATCCCGCGCACCTCGAACCGCAGCGCGGCCGCCGTGCGCGCCGGGATGGTGCCGGAGTCGATCTCGAACGTCTCCGGCGCCGGCAGCCGCTCGGACCGCTCGGTCACCTCGTCCAGCGTGACGTCGAGCCCCGCCGCGAGCTGCCGCACGACGCTGCCCCACGCCAGCGACAGCACGCCCGGCTGCAGCAGCATCGGCACTTCGTCCATCGGCCTGCCGAAGCCCATGATGTCGAACAGCACCTGCGCGTTGTCGTACGTCGAGTAGTCCAGGATCTCCAGGCAGCGCACCTCGTTGATGCGCTCGCTGATCCCGGTCAGCGCCAGCGCGAGGCTGTCGTTGGCGAACCCGGGGTCGATTCCGTTGACCCACAACGAGGTTCCGCCCTCGGCGGCCGCCTCGCGGATCGGGTCGACGAAGTCCGGCGGCGCGGTGCCATCCGGGTACTGCAGGAACACCGGGCCGGACGACACGACGTTGACGCCCGCACGCAGGAACCGGCACAGATCCTCGATCGCCTCGCCGATGCGGTGGTCGGCCATCGCGGTGTGCACGATGCAGTCCGGCCGCAGCGCGAGCAGCGCGTCGGCGTCGGTGGTCGCGGCGACGCCCAGCTCGCGGCCGAGACCGGCCAGCTCACCGGCGTCCTTGCCGTCCTTGGCGTCGCTCGACACCCACACCCCGGCCAGGTCGAGGTCGCCCCGCGCGTCGATACCCGCGATCGCGTGCCGTCCCACATTGCCGGTGCTCCATTGCACCACCCGGTAGCCCATCGCTCACTCCAGATCGGGGATGCCGAGGTCGAGGTTCGGCGTTTCCAGCCCACCGTCCACTTCGAGCACCTTGCCGGTGACGTAGCCGCCAGCCTTGGACGACAGGTAGAGGATCGCGGCGGCGATGTCCTCCGGGTCACCGATGCGCTCCAGCGGCGTCGCCTGTTCCATCGCGGTGCGAATCTCGTCGTGCTGCGCCACGATGTCGAGCGCCGAGGTCATCACCGAGCCGACCGAGATTGCGTTGACCCGGATCTTCGGCGCGAGGTCCCGGGCGGCGAGCCTGCTCCAGTGCGCCAGTGCCGCCTTGGCCGTGCCATAGGCGAGGTAGCCGCGTCCGCTGACCCGGCCGACCACAGAGGACACCGTGACGACGGATCCGCCGCCGGTCTGCAGCATTGCGGGCACGGCGGCTTGGGTCAGCGCGTGCGCGGTGGCGACGTTGAAGTGGAAGGCGTCCTTCAGCTCGCTGGCCTTGGTGGTGAGGAAGGCGTTGGGCATGCTGCCGCCGACGTTGTTGACCACGATGTCAAGCCTGCCCAGCGCGTCATGCGCGGTCTCGGCTAGTGAGGCAGCTGCGTCCAGATCGGACAGATCGGCCGGTACGGTGACCGCCTTGCGGCCCAGCGCGGTGATCGTGGCGGCGACCTCGTCGAGCTGCGACTCGGTGCGGGCCGACAGCGCCACGTCGGCGCCCGCCTCGGCCAACGCGAGCGCGGTGGCGGCGCCGATGCCGCGTCCCGCCCCGGTGACGACGGCAGCCTGACCGTCGAGCCGGAAACGATCCAGGATCATGCCTGCCCCCGCTCGATGATCGTGGCGGTGGACATCGCGCCGCCTGCGCACATGGTGATCAGCGCGGTGGCGGTGCTGGTGCGCTCCAGCTCGTGCAGCGCGGTGGTGAGCAGCCGCGCGCCGGTGCTGCCGACCGGATGGCCGAGCGCGATCGCGCCGCCATTGACATTGACCTTCGCCGGATCGGGCCGGTGCACCCGTTGCCAGGACAGCACCACCGACGCGAACGCCTCGTTGACCTCGAACAGATCCGGATCGCCGATGCGCATGCCAGCGCGGCTCAGCACCCGTTCGGTGGCGGCGATCGGCCCGTCGAGGTGATAGTACGGCTCCGCACCGACCAGCGCCTGCGACACGATCCGCGCCCTCGGCGTCAGGCCGAGCTCGCGCGCCCTGTCGGAGTCCATCAGCAGCACGGCGGCGGCGCCGTCGGAGACCTGCGACGAGCTGCCCGCCGTGTGCAGGCCACCGTCGAGTACCGGCTTCAGCTTCGCCAGCCCGTCCAGCGTGCTCTCGCGCGGGCCCTGGTCGCGCTGCACCAGTCGGGTCTCCCCGGTCAGACCGTTCTCGCTGAGCACCGGCGCTTTCACCGGCACCACCTCCCGGTCGAACCGGCCATGCTCCCACGCGGTGAGCGCCTTCTGCTGCGAGGCGAGCGCGAACCGGTCGACGTCCTCGCGGCTCAATCCCCGGCGAACGGCGATCCGTTCGGCCGCCTCGAACTGGTTCGGCATGTCGATGTCCCACGACGACGGGCGCGGCGTGCCGATGTCGGTGCCCCGGTTCGAACCGAGCGGCACCCGGCTCATCGCCTCGACGCCGCAGGCCATGCCCACGTCGATGGCGCCCGCGGTGATCAGGCCCGCGATCAGGTGAGTCGCCTGCTGGGCGGAGCCGCACTGTGCGTCGATCGTGGTGGCGCCCGTGGTCTCGGGCAGCCCGGCGTGCAGCCACGCGGTGCGGGTGACGTTGCCCGCTTGCTCGCCCGCCTGCGTGACCGCGCCGCCGATGACCTGCTCCACCAGCGCGGGATCGATCCCGGCCCGGTCGAGCAGCGCCTGCTGGATGGTGCCCAGTGTCTCGGCGGGATGCAGGCCGGCCAGCCATCCACCTCGCTTACCGATCGGGGTGCGTGCCGCGTCGACGATGACTGGGTTGCCCACTAGCCCTCCTGATGGTCGTCGTGCCTGTGCTTGAAGTTAGAACATGTTCTCTTTAGAAGCAATATCGCTGACCTGCGGTTCGATCCGGCGTCTTCTCATCAGGGGTATCCTGTGCTTCAATCGTGACTAGAACGTGTTTCACGTGGCGCAGGAGGTAGACCCGTGGCAGCTCCGATCCTTCCCGAAGGATTCGACTTCACCGACCCGGACATGTGGGCCGATCGCGTCCCGATCGAGGAGTTCGCCGCGCTGCGCAAAACGGCGCCGGTGTGGTGGTGCCCGCAGCCGGCAGGCCGTAGCGGCTTCGACGACGGCGGCTACTGGGTGGTCTCCCGGCTGGACGACATCAAGGAGATCTCCAAGCACCCTGAGCTGTTCTCCACCAGGGAGAACACCGCGATCATCCGGTTCAACCCCGACATCACCCGCGACGAGATCGAGATGCAGCGGATGATCCTGATCAACATGGACCCGCCGCAGCACACCAAGGTGCGCCGGATCATCTCCAAGGGCTTCACGCCGCGCGCGGTCGAGGCGCTGCGCTCGACGCTGACCGATCGGGCGGAGCGGATCGCGCACGAGGCCGCCAAGCACGGCGGCGGCGACTTCGTCGAGCAGGTGGCCAGCGAGCTGCCGTTGCAGGCGATCGCTGAGCTGATCGGGGTGCCGCAGGAGGACCGCGGCAAGATCTTCGACTGGTCCAACGAGATGATCGGCTACGACGACCCGGAGTACGACATCGACCCGGTCAACGCGTCGACCGAGCTGATGGGCTACGCCTGGCAGATGGCCGAGGAGCGGCAGAAATGCCCGGTCGACGACATCGTGACCAAGCTGGTCAACGCCGATGTGGACGGTGAGGCGCTCGGATCGGAGGAGTTCGCGTTCTTCGTGATCCTGCTCGCCGTCGCGGGCAATGAGACCACCCGCAACGCCATCACCCACGGCATGAAGGCGTTCCTCGACCATCCCGAACAGTGGGAACGGTACAAGGCCGAGCGGCCGAGGACCGCGCCGGACGAGATCGTGCGGTGGGCGACGCCGGTGAGCGTCTTTCAGCGCACCGCGACGGACGACACCGAGCTCGGCGGCCAGCCGATCCGCAAGGGACAGCGGGTCGGGCTGTTCTACGCCTCGGCGAACTTCGACGAGGACGCCTTCGACGAGCCCCGCACGTTCGACGTCTTCCGCGACCCGAACCCGCACGTCGGCTTCGGCGGCACCGGCACGCACTACTGCATCGGGGCGAACCTGGCGCGGCTCGAGATCGACCTGATCTTCAACGCGATCGCCGACGTGATCCCGAACATCCGCGAGCTCGAACCGCCGGTACGGCTGCGCTCCGGCTGGCTCAACGGCATCAAGCACTACCAGGTCGCCTACTCGTAGGGAGTCCGATGTGGACCTGATCGCGCTGGAAGAGATCCGTCGCCTGAAGTACCGCTACGCCCGCCTGCTCGACCTCAAGCGGTGGGACGAGTTCGCCGCGCAGTTCACCGAGGACGCCACGGCCGACTACGGTACGAAGGTCACCAGCGAGCCGCTGTCGCTGCGCGGGCGCGACGCGATCGTGTCCTACATGCGCGACGCGCTCGGCGGCAACATCGTCACCGTGCACTTCTGCGCCCAGCCGGAGATCGATATCGACGGGGACACCGCCGAGGGCACTTGGTGTTTCGAGGACACCGTGATCGTTCCCGAGCACCGCGTGATGATCAAGGGATCGGCCTACTACGAGGACCGCTACCGGCGCGAGGGCGACGTCTGGAAGATCGCGCACATCGGCTACCAGCGGACGTACGAGCTGATGGTGTCCTTCGACGACATGCCGAGCCTGCAACTGCTGGCCAACCGCTGGGCTGACGTCCCGCAGCCGCAGGCCTGACCAGGAGGGTACGGGTGCTCACCGAACCGTTCGCCGAGGCCGTCGCCGAAGCCGAGAAGATCATCGAAGGCGCGCCGCACGTGCGCACCGAGCAGGACCTCATCGAGGGCTACGATTACCTCGCCGGCAGCATCAGAGCGTCGTTGCAGCTCGCGTGGGCCTACGAGCGCGACTTTCCGTTCTTCGTCTCCTCGACCGGCCCGTACACCAAGCTCGGCCTCGACAACCCGGACACGCTGTACTACCACGCCTACCTCCGCGACGACGCGGAGTACGTGGTCACCGGAACCCGGGGCAGCACCGCCGACCTGAGCTTCCAGGTACTCAACGGCGACTACACTCCAGCCTCCTCTCCGGACAGTCTCACCGCGTTCGACGACCGGGCGCTCGACATCGACGCCGACGGCCGGTTCGAGATCCGGTTCGGCCCCGGCAAGGCAGGGCCGAACTACGTCACGCTCGGCCCGGGCTCGGCGATGCTGGTGGTACGCGAGGTCTACAGCGACTGGACCTCGGAGCGCGCCGGAAGGATCCGCATCCATCGGGCTGACCGGCTCGGCGCCGCCCCGCCACCACGGGACAGAGACACCCTGGTCAAACGCTACGGCGTGGCGGGCAAGCTGCTGCTGTCTCGGCTGCGGACCTTCCTGGTGTTCCCGGAATGGCACTACCTGACGCTGCCGGTGAACACGCTGACCGAACCACGCACCACCCCGGGCGGGCTCGCCACGCAGTACTCCGCCGTCGGGCACTACGACCTCACCGACGACGAGGTCATGGTGATCACCGTGCCCGCCGCGCCGCCGGATGTCGCGCCGTACCAAGGGTTTCAACTCGGCAGCATGTGGTACATCTCGCTGGACTACATCAACCACCAGACCAGCCTCAGCCGCGACCAGGCCCGCATCGACCCGGACGGCGTGATCCGCTACGTCGTCAGCGAGCGCGATCCAGGGCTGGCGAACTGGGTCGAACGCACCGGCCACAGCCGCGGCTACCTGCAACTGCGCTGGCAGCGGCTGACCCGCGACCTGACGCCTACCGATGGGCCGACGGCTGAGGTGCTCCCGTTCGATCAGCTCCCTGAAGCGTTGCCGTACCACGCCGAGCAGCGCGTCACCCCCAAGGAATGGGCGGGGCGCATCGCCGCGCGGCAGGCTGCGGTCGCCGACCGGATGCTGGGGTGAGCCGGATGTTGCTGCGGGGCAAGGTCGTCGTGGTGTCCGGAGTCGGACCTGGCCTCGGCCGGTCGATCGCGCTGCGGTCGGCTCGGCAGGGCGCCGATGTGGTGCTCGCCGCGCGCACGAAGTCCACATTGGACGCCATCGCCGACGAGGTGTCCGCGCTGGGGCGCCGCGCGGTCACGGTGCCCGCCGACATCACCGCCGAGGCCGACGCGGAGAACCTGGCCGAGGCAGCCGGGTCGGCGTTCGGCCGGGTCGACGTGCTGGTGAACAACGCCTTCGCGATCCCACCGCTCGGTGACCTCGCCGACGCGGACCTGGACGCCGTCCGGGCGGGCTTCGAGACCAGCTCGATCGCGGCACTCCGGCTGACCCGGCTGTTCACCCCCGCGCTGGAGCGGGCGGGTGGCGCGGTGGTGATGGTCAACTCGATGGTGCTGCGGCACTCGCAGCGCGGCTACGGCGCGTACAAGATGGCGAAGGCGAGTCTCTTGGCGCTGGCACAGAGCCTGTCGAGCGAGCTGGGGCCGCGCGGTGTGCGAGTCAACTCGGTCGCACCCGGCTACATCTGGGCGGACACGCTGAAGTGGTACTTCGGTTACCTGGCGAAGAAGCGCGGCGTGTCCACTGAGGACGTCTACGCCGAGACCGCCGCCAACAGCGACCTGCGCAAGCTCCCGGAGCCGGACGAGATCGCCGACGCCGTGGTGTTCCTGGCGTCGGACATGGCGCGCGCGATCACCGGGCAGTGTCTCGACATCAACTGCGGCGAGTACCACCACTGAGGACTGGAGCGAGATGCGGGACAGCGTCGGCACGGTGGCGGACCTGCACGCCTCGGCCACCAAGATCACCGGGCTGGATGACTTCGGCGACGACGGCTACCTGGAGGGGCTGCGGGTGCTGCTGGAGTCGTACACCGGCGAGGCGGGCCTGACACCGATGGGCAACAGCATCGTGCGCGCGTCGCTGCGGGGCGCGCTGGTGGCGCGGCTGCTGGCGGTGGCGGCGTGGCGGCAGTTCCCCGACCACACGGACGTGCCGATCGAGCGGCCGATCTTCGTCACCGGGCTGTCGCGCACCGGCACCACCGCGCTGCACCGGCTGCTGACCGCCGACCCCGCGCACCAGGGACTCGAGCTATGGCTCACCGACGTGCCGCAGCCGCGCCCGCCGCGCGATACCTGGGACGACGACCCGGTGTACCAGGGGATCAAGGCGGGTTACGACCGGCACCATGTCGAGAACCCGGACTTCGCCGGGTTGCACTACACGTCGGCGGACACGGTGGAGGAGTGCTGGCGGCTGCTGCGGCAGAGTATGAAGTCGGTGTCGGACGAGTGCCTGGCGTACCTGCCGGGCTACTCGGCGTGGCTGGCGGGGCAGGACTGGACCGACGCCTACGCCCGGCACCGGCGGCTGTTGCGGCTGATCGGGCGCAACGAGCCGGATAAGCGGTGGGCGCTGAAGAACCCGAGCCACCTGTTCGCGCTCGACGAGTTGCTGACGGTGTACCCGGACGCGCTGGTGGTGCAGACACACCGGCCGCCGAGCACGACGCTGGCCTCGACGTGCAGCCTGTCGTACGCGGCGACGAAGGGTTGGTCGACGGCGTTCACGCCGGAGGTGATCGGGCGGACCCAGCTCGACCTGTGGGCGCGCGGGCTGGCGGAGTTCTCGGCGGCGCGGGCGCGGCACGACCCGGCGCGGTTCTGCGATGTCGGCTACAAGGACTTCGTGGCCGATCCGGTGGGCACCGTCGAGGGCATCTACCGGCACTTCGGCCTGCCGCTGTCCGACGCTGGGCGAGCGGAGATCCGCCGCGTGGACGCCCAAAGCCGCACCGGCCCGCGCAAACCCTCCCACCACTACGCCCTCTCCGACTTCGGCCTCACCCCAGCCCAGGTAGACGCCCGCTTCGCCGACGTGGTCGGCGCGAGTCCCACGATCTGACGTCGCGAGTCCCGACTTCCGAATGTGGGACACGACGTCGGGAATGCAGGACACAGCGGCAGGAGCGCAGGACACGACGCAGGGGGCGCGCCCTGCCTACTCGGGCTTGTCGGCGCCGACGAGCCACAGGGCGAAGTATTGGGAGCCGCCGCCGTAGGCGTGGCCGAGGGCGGTGCGGGCGGCGTCGACCTGGTAGTCGCCCGCCTTGCCCATCACCTGCTTCGCGGCCTCGGACATCCGCAGCATGCCGGACGCGCCGATCGGGTTCGACGACAGCACTCCGCCGGACGGGTTGACCGGCAGCTTTCCGCCGAGCGCCGTCTCGCCCGACTCGGTGAGCTTCCACCCCTGGCCCTCATCGGTGAAGCCCAGGTTCTCCAGCCACATCGGCTCGAACCACGAGAACGGCACGTAGATCTCCGCCGCATCCACTTCGGACAGCGGGTCGGTGATGCCGGCATCGCGCCACAGCTGCGCCGCCGCGTCTCGCCCGGCCTGTGGGTTCACCTGGTCGCGACCGGCGAACGTGGTCGGCTCGGTGCGCATCGACGTCGCGTGGATCCACGCCACCCCGTCGGTCGCCGCGTCACCGGACGCCTCGTCGCCGATCACCATCGCGCACGCGCCGTCGGACGACGGGCAGGTCTCGTCGTAGCGGATCGGGTCCCACAGCATCTGCGACGCCTGCACCTTCTCGACCGTGATGTCGGCCTGCTGGAGATGCGCGTACGGGTTGAGCGCGCCGTTGCGACGGTCCTTGGCCGCCACCATCGCGCCGACCACCTCCGGCGCGCCCGAACGCCGGATGTACGACCGCACGTGCGGCGCGAAATAGCCACCCGCACCCGCGCCGACCGGCATGTTGAACGGGATCGGGATCGACAGCGCCCACATCGCGTTCGACTCCGACTGCTTCTCGAACGCCACCGTCAGCACCCGCCGATGCACCCCCGCTTGCGCCAAGCTCGCGGCGACGATCGACGTCGACCCGCCTACCGAGCCGGCCGTGTGCACCCGCAGCAGCGGTTTGCCGGTCGCGCCGAGCGCGTCGGCCAGATAGAGCTCCGGCATCATGACGCCCTCGAACAGGTCGGGCGCCTTGCCGACGACCACGGCGTCGATGTCGTCCCAGCCGACCTGCGCGTCGGTCATCGCGCGGTCGATCGCCTCCCGCAGCATGCCGGCCATGGAGACGTCGTGGCGCTTAGTGGCGTGGTGGGTCTGGCCGGTGCCGAGCACGGCGGCGCGCTGTTTCATGCTTGTGCCTCCAACACCGCGACGAGGTTCTGTTGCAGCGCGGGCCCGCTGGTCGCGTGCGCCAGCGCCCGGCCCGCGTCGCCCGTCATCACCCGCTGCGCGGCCTCGCCGATGCGGGCCAGTCCGGCCGCGAACATCGGGTTGCCGGCCAGCACCCCGCCGGACGGGCTGATCCGCACCCCGTCGCCGAGCCCGAGCGCCTCGCGCAGGATCAGCTCCTGGTGCGTGAACGGCGCGTGCAGCTCGGCGACGTCGACCTCACCGATGCCGACCGCCGCGCCCGCCGACTCGGTGGACGGCGACCGCGTCAGGTCCCGCGCGCCGAGCACGGGGGAGTCGACCCGGTGCTCGATGCCGGTGATCACCGCGGGCGTGGGCACGATGTCGCGCGCCCGATCCTCGGCGGCGAGTATCACGACCGCGGCGCCGTCGGTGATCGGCGCGATGTCGTGCGCCCGCAGCGGATCGGCTGTCAGCGGGCCGTCCAGCAGCTCGGCGACGGAATGGTCGCCGCTGCGCTGGGCCTTCGGGTTGCCGCGCGCGTCGGCGAGACTGCGCGCGGCGACCTCGGCCATGTCCTTCTCGCTCCACCGGCCGGACTCCAGGCCGAGCCTCGCCTGCAACGCGGCGATGCTGACCGAGTCGGGCCACAGCGGCGCCACCGTGTACGGGTCCGTTTGCAGGCTCAGCACCCGGCGCAGCGTGCCCGCCGAGGATTTGCCGAAGCCGTACACCAGCGCGGTGTCCGCCTCGCCGGTGAGGATCTTCACCCACGCCTCGTACAGCGCCCACGCGGCGTCCATCTCCACATGCGACTCGTTGATCGGCGGAAACGCGCCGATCGCGTCCACCGCCGAGATGAACGAGAACGCCCTGCCCGCCAGGTAGTCGGACGATCCGGAGCACCAGAACCCGATGTCCTCCTTGGACAGTCCGGTTCGCTCGAACGCCTCGGCGAGGATCGGCACCAGCATCTCGACGCCGTTGGTGGTGCCGTGGGTGTTGCGCACGCAGTCCGACTGCGCGAACCCGACGACGGAGACTCTGTTCATAGCAGCTGCCTCACAGGTGGTGTGCGAAGGACTCGTACGGGGCGTCGGGCTCGCCGGTCGGCTCGAAGTGCGCGATGTTGCGCATGCTGGTCTGCCACTCCTCGCGCGGCCGCCACTGCGCCCGGACCCGCATGCCCATCCGCACCTGGTCCGCCTCGCAGCCGCGCACCAGGTGCAGGAACGCGATGTCGGCGCCGTCGAGCAGGATGTACGCGACGACGTACGGCGGGGTGATCTGCTGGCCGAGGAACGGGACGTTGACGATGCAGAACGTCGTCACGATGCCGGTGTCCGGCAGTTCGACTTCGGTCGTCGTCGGCACGCCGTCGGTGGGACATGCGCCGCGCGGCGGGAGGTAAACCTTCTCGCACCTCGGGCAGCGCTGACCGATCAGCTTGCCCTCGCCGAGCGCCCGCAGGTAGCGACTCTCCTCCGGCGACACCGTGTGCTGGTAGCTCGCCGCGATCGGGGTGACCATGATGCCGTCGTGCTCGGTTCGAGGTGGCGCGGGCGACGTCGGGGGGTTGTCGTCCGGTGCGTCCACCGGCAGGAAGTAGGCGATGTCGCGGATGTGTCCGACCGGCTCGTCGGCCCAGCGCACCCGCACCCGCATGCCGGTGTGCATCTCCTCGGGTGACGTCACGTCGACCGCGTGCAGCATTGCGGTGTCGGCGCCGTCCAGCCGGACCATCACCCAGGCGAACGGCCGCTGGATCGGCTGGCCCGCCACCGGATCGGCGCACCACGACCAGGTCAGCACCGTGCCCTCCTGGCCGACCTCGACGAAGTCACGCAGCGGTGCCGCGGTGGCCGGGTCGTACTCGACCGGCGGCACATGCACCCGGCCGTCCGACCCGACGACGCCCTCGATACGGCGCTCGGCGAGGCCGGTCATGAACCGCCCGAGCACCGGGCCGAGCGACCGGGTGTAGTCGAACTGGATCTCGAGCGGTTCCGACAGCGGCGGCGCTTCCGTACTCACAGCTTGAGTGAAACACGTTCTCGATATGAACGGCAAGTGCCCCGCGGGAATGTGTTGCCGTCTAGTAGAACACGTTCTAAATTGACAGCATGACGGCTGACCTGACGCGCGAGCGCACGAGACCGGGACTGTGGCACATCGCCGAGGACCATCCCGACCACATCGCGGTGGTCGACCCGGACGGCACCGAGGTGACCTACGGCGACTTCGTGGCCGACGCCAACCGCTACGCCAACGGGCTACGCGCGCTCGGCCTGCGCACCGGCGACGCCATCCTGCTGCTGCAACCCAACGGCAGCGACCTGCTCGCCGCGCACTTCGGCGCGATGCAGATCGGGCTCTACATCGTCGTCGTCAACTGGCACCTGACCGGCAGCGAGATCGCCTACCTGCTCAGCGACAGCGGCGCGAAGGCGTTCATCGCCCACGCCCGCTTCGCCGACGCCGCGAGCGCGGCGGCCGACGAGGCGAACGTGCCGGCCGGCGCGCGGCTCGCCGTCGGCGACATCGACGGCTTCCAGCCGCTCGTCGGCC
Source organism: Actinophytocola sp. (assembly GCA_009377395.1). GTDB lineage: Bacteria > Actinomycetota > Actinomycetes > Mycobacteriales > Pseudonocardiaceae > Haloechinothrix_A. The sequence continues at coordinate 114,534 of WHUB01000004.1, forward strand.
TCGCGGCGGGCCAGCCGAGCACGAAGCCGCCCGAGCGGACGTCGGGCTCACCGATGCTCTACACCTCGGGCACCACCGGGCGGCCCAAGGGCGTGCGCAGGCCGCTCACCGGCGCCGATCCTGACGAGGTGCCGATGGCGGCGGCGTGGTTCTTCGGCATCTTCGGCCTCGGGCCGTTCGATGGGCACGTGCACCTGTGCGGCTCGCCGCTGTACCACACCGCGGTGCTGAACTTCGTCGCGATCTCGATGCAGCTCGGGCACACCGCCGTGCTGATGGACCGCTGGGATCCCGAGGAGATGCTGCGGCTGATCGAGCGCTACCGCGTCACCCACAGCCACATGGTGCCGACGCAGTTCCGCAGACTGCTCGACCTGCCCGAGGAGACGCGCGACCGCTACGACATGTCCTCGCTGCGGGTCATGATCCACGGCGCCGCGCCGTGCCCGAACGAGGTCAAGCGGCAGATGCTCGACTGGTGGGGACCGGTCGTCACCGAGTACTACGCGGCCACCGAGGGCGGCGGCACCGCGATCACCGGCGAGGAGTGGCTGCGCAAGCCTGGGTCGGTCGGCAGGCCGTGGCCCGGATCGACCATCAAGATCCTCGACGACGACGGCAACGAGCAGCCGCCCGGCGAGACCGGCCAGGTCTACATGAAGATGGGCGAGTCGACGTTCGAGTACTACAAGGACAGGCAGAAGACGGAGAAGGCCCACGTCGGCGGGTTGTTCACGCTCGGCGACATCGGCTACCTCGACGAGGACGGCTACCTGTACCTCTGCGACCGCAAGAACGACATGATCATCTCCGGCGGGGTGAACATCTACCCCGCCGAGATCGAGGGGGAGCTGGCGATGCACCCGCGGGTCGCCGACGTCGCGGTGTTCGGGGTGCCGCACGCCGACTGGGGTGAGCAGATCAAGGCCGTGGTGCAGCCGACGGCGGGCGCCACCCCGGGCGACGCGCTCAGCGAGGACATCCTCGCGTTCGCCCGGGATCGGCTGGCGAAGTTCAAGCTGCCGAAGAGCATCGACTACGTGGCCGAGCTGCCGCGCGACCCGAACGGCAAGCTCTACAAGCGCAAGCTCCGCGATCCGTACTGGGAGGGCCACGACCGCGCCATCTGAATCACCGTTCCTCGTACACCGGGGCGCGCTTCTCGGCGAACGCCCTCGGGCCTTCCTTGGCGTCCGCGCTGGTGAACACCGACAGCCCGATCGGCGCCTCGACGGCGAACGCCTCCTCCTCGGCCATGCCCTCGGTCTCCCGCATGGTCCGCAGCACCGCCCGGACCGCGAGCGGGCCGTTGGCCGCGATCTGATCCGCGATCTCGAGCGCCTTCTCCAGCGCCGCGCCGTCCGGCACGACGTGCCCGATCAGCCCGATGTCCTTCGCCTCCGCCGCGGTGATGTGCCGTCCGGTCAGCAGCAGGTCGGAGGCCACGGTGTACGGGATCTGCCGGGGCAGCCGCACCGCGGAGCCGCCCATCGGGAACAGGCTCCACTTCACCTCGGAGATGCCGAACTTCGCGCTCTCGCCCGCGACCCGGATGTCGGTCGCCTGCAGGATCTCGGTGCCGCCCGCGATCGCGGGGCCCTCGACGGCCGCGATCAGCGGCTTGGACAGCCTGCGCCCCTTCAGGAGTCCCGGTATCCGCGCCGGGTCCCAGCCGTTGCCCGACATCGCCTTACCCGGGTCGTTGCGGGTCATGTTCTTCAGGTCGGCGCCGGCGCAGAACGCGCCGCCCGCCCCGGTCAGCACACAGCAGCGGATCGACGGATCGTCGTCAACCCGGTCCCACGCCTGCGCCATCAGCTCGACCATCTCGCCGCTCAGCGCGTTGCGGGTCTGCGGCCGGTTCAGCGTCACGACCAGCGTGTGGCCGCGCTGCTCGACGAGCGCATGGGGCTCGGCGTTGTTACCTGTTTCAGTCGATGCCGCCGTCATCCAAGTCCTCCAGCACTGTTGACCATTGCCCGCAACGATAACATGTTCTAGTTTAGAGCAATGGCACTGAACATCGCTGATCTCATCGAGCACACGGTCGATGCCGTGCCCGAGCGCACCGCCGTGATCTGTGGCGATCGCCAGGTGAGCTACGGCGAACTCGACGCCCGCGCCAACCGCCTCGCCCATCATCTCGCCGCCGCCGGGGTCGGCCAGGGTGACCACATCGGCGTCTACTCCCGCAACTCCATCGAGACGATCGAGGCGATGTTCGCGGCCTACAAGCTCCGCGCGGTCGCCATCAACGTGAACTACCGGTACGTCGCCGACGAGCTGCGGTACCTGTTCGACAACGCCGACCTCGTCGCGCTGGTGCACGAGCGCCGGTACGCGTCGACCGTCGCCGAGGTGCTGCCGTCTGCGCCCCAGCTGCGGCACGTCGTCGTGGTCGAGGACGGCTCGGACGCCGAGTACACCGGCGTCGAGTACGAGACGGCGCTGGCCGGCCAGTCCCCGGAACGCGACTTCGGCGAGCGCAGCCCCGACGACCGCTACATCCTCTACACCGGCGGCACCACCGGCTACCCCAAGGGCGTCATGTGGCGGCACGAGGACGTCTGGCGGGTGCTCGGCGGCGGCATCGACTTCATGACCGGCGAGTACGTTCCGGACGAGTGGACGCTGGCCAACCAGGCCAAGGAGGGTCATGGTCTGGTCCGCATGACCATCTCCCCGCTGATCCACGGCGCGGCGCAGTGGGCCGTGTTCGGCGCGCTGTTCCCCGGCGGTACCGCCGTGCTGGTGCCGCAGTTCGACCCGCACGAGGTCTGGCGGGCGATCGAGAAACACGGCGTGCAGGTGCTCGCCTTCGTCGGCGACGCCATGGCGCGGCCGATGCTGGCGGCCTATCAGGACGGTGACTACGACGCGTCCTCCGTCGTCGCGTTCTCGAGCCACGCCGCGCTGTTCTCGCAGTCGGTCAAGCACGCCTACCTCGAGAGCTTCCCGAACGCGGTGCTGACCGACGCCATCGGCTCGTCGGAGAGCGGCTTCACCGGGATCAGCCTGATCACCAAGGACGTCGACCACTCGCAGGGGCCGAGGGTCAACTTCACCAAGCAGGCGCTGTTGCTCGACGAGGACGGCAGTCCGATCGAGCCGAAGCCAGGCGCGGTGGGCCTGATGGCGCGCGGCGGGCACGTCCCCCTCGGCTACTACAAGGACCCGGACAAGACGAAGGAGATCTTCGCCGAGATCGACGGCAAGCGCTACGTCGTGCCCGGCGACTACGGCCGCTACGAGGACGACGGCACCGTGACCCTGCTCGGGCGTGGCTCGCAGTGCGTCAACACCGGTGGCGAGAAGGTGTTCCCGGAGGAGGTCGAGGGCGCGCTCAAGTCGCACCCCGACGTCTACGACGCGCTGGTGGTCGGCGTGCCGGACGAGCGCTACGGCGAGCGGGTCGCCGCGCTGGTGCAGCCGCTTCCCGGCACCTCGCTCGACACCACTGCGCTCGACGCGCACGTGCGCACCAAGATCGCCGGGTACAAGGTGCCGCGCAGCTACTGGATCGTGCCCGAGGTCCGCCGCCAGCCGAGCGGCAAGCCCGACTACCCGTGGGCCAAGTCGTACGCCGAAGAGCACGCGGACAGCGCGCTCGCCGTGACTCGCTGAGGAGTTCCATGCGCACATCGCTGTGTGACACCGCCGGGATCGAGTACCCGATCGTCGCGTTCACCCCGTCCGAGCACGTCGCCGCCGCGGTCTCCCGCGCGGGCGGGCTCGGCGTGCTCGGCTGCGTCCGGTTCAACGATGCCGCCGAACTCGACGCCACATTGGACTGGATGGACGCCAACACCGGCGGCAAACCCTACGGCGTCGACGTGGTGATGCCGTCGAAGGTGCCGACCGAGGGCAGCGCGGGCGACCTGTCGAAGCACATTCCGGCGGAGCACCGGGGATTCGTCGAGCGGACGCTGCACGAGCTGGGCGTGCCGGAGCTGACCGAGAGCGAGGACGGCGCGGGCGTGCTCGGCTGGCTGCACTCGGTCGCACGGTCCCATGTGGACGTCGCGCTGAAACACCCGATCGCGCTGATCGCCAACGCGCTCGGCTCGCCGCCCGCCGACGTCATCGAGCAGGCGCACCAGCACGACGTCAAGGTCGCCGCGCTGGCGGGCAAGGCCGAGCACGCCGTCAGCCACGCCGACAACGGCGTCGACATCGTCATCGCGCAGGGCTACGAGGCGGGCGGGCACACCGGCGAGATCGCGTCCATGGTGCTGCTGCCCGAGGTGGTGGACGCCGTCGGCGACCGCACGCCGGTGCTCGCGGCGGGCGGGATCGGCTCCGGCAGGCAGATCGCGGCGGCGCTCGCGCTCGGCGCCAGCGGGGTGTGGATGGGCTCGTACTGGCTGACCACCAGCGAGTACCTGGAGACCATGCGCGGCTCGGCCACGGTGCAGGACGCGCTGGTCGCCGCGGGCTCGTCGGACACCGTGCGCACCCGCATCTACTCCGGCAAGCCGGCGCGACTGCTCAAGACCCGCTGGACCGAGGCGTGGGCGCGACAGGACGCGCCGGACCCGCTGCCGATGCCGCTGCAGAACCTGCTGGTCGCCCAGGCGCACCAGCGCATCGCGGCCGCCAAGGACCCGAGCGTCGTCGCCATGCCGGTCGGCCAGATCGTCGGCCGGATGAACGCCGTCCGCCCGGTCGCGGAGCTGATGAGCGAGTTGGTCGCGGACTACGACCAGGCACTGGACCGGCTGGACAAGACTCGGTAGCGGAAGGAGGTCACCGGTGCTGTCCCCCCTTGACGACTACCCGGTCCACCAGGTCGCCGAGCCGGTGCGCCAGGTCGCCACCACCGACCGCAACTTCTACGACCGCTACTACTTCAACTGCCATCCCAGCTCGCCGGAGCTGTTCTGCGTCATCGGCATGGGCCAGTACCCCAACCTCGGCGTCGCGGACGCGTTTGCCGTGGTGCGCACCGGCGACGAGCAGATCGCCGTCCGCGCCTCCCGTGAACTCGGCAACGACCGGATGGACACCCGCGTCGGCCCGTTCCGGATCGAGGTGCTCGAAGGGCTGCGCAGGCTGCGGGTGGTGCTGGAACCCACCGAGCACGACCTCGCCTTCGACCTCACCTTCACCGCCGCCGTCCCGGCCGTGCTCGAACCCCGGCACGTGCTGCGGCAGCCGCACGGACGCGCCATCATCGACTCCACCCGGCTCGCCCAGACCGGCAGATGGGAGGGCACGCTCACCGTCGACGGCACCGACCACGCCGTCACCCCGGACACCTGGCAGGGCACCCGCGACCGGTCCTGGGGTATCCGGCCGGTCGGCGAGCCGGAACCGCCGGGCTACGCCGCCGCGCAGCCGCCCGGCTCGTTCTACTGGCTCTACGCGCCGCTGCGGTTCGACGACTTCAGCATCGTCACCATCCTGCAGGAGGACGCCACCGGCCGTCGTTCCCTCGAGGAGGCGGTGCGCGTGTGGCCGGAGGCCACCGGCCGCGAGCCGGAACCGCTCGGCAGCCCCGGCGTCACGCTGACCTTCACGCCGGGCAGCCGGGAGGTCGCCTCGGCGGTGCTCGACTTCGCGGGCGGCGTCAAGGTCGAGGTCGAGACCGTGCTGCCGGTCGCGATCGGCGCGGGCGGCGGGTACGGCACCGACGACTGGCGGCACGGCATGTACCTGGGACCGCTGGTGGTGCAGGGCCGCCGGTACGACGTCGGCGACGCCGCCAAGCGCGCCGCCTACTTCTGCCCCATCGACAACCTGGCCACCGCCCGCTGCGAGGGACAACGCGGCTGGGGTCTGTTCGAGTTCGCCTGTTTCGGCCCGCACGAGCCCTCCGGCTTCACCGGCTGGGACGACGTGGCATGAGTGCGACCACGTTCCCAACGCGAGCCGATATGGAGCCCCGCCGCAAGACGCGCTCGGGCGAAGCCCCCAACGACCGCGGCGGCGGGGCGTCCCAGCAGCGGAAAGAGCCTTACACGACCAAGTCCGAGCTCCGGCGACACGATCGTGTCGCGCGTTCGAGAACAAGCACTGAGGAGTACAGGGCGGATTCAATTGGTGGTCGCAACACCTTGATCGTGGAGGTGTTGAATGGGGCGGCCATCGGGGTGGATGACGACGGTGACGGGCAGGCCAGCGATGCGGTCGCCAGGCAGGCCACCGATCCGTCGTGATGTGGAGCGGGCGTTCTGGATCAAGATCGCCGAGGGATTGACCAGTGAGGACGCTGCGGTCGCATGCGGCGTGTCGGGGCCAGTCGGCTCGCGGTGGTTCCGGGAACGTGGCGGCATGCCGTCGATCCAGTTGGCTCCGTTGTCGGGCCGGTACTTGTCGTTTCGCGAGCGGGAAGAGATCGCTCTGGCCCGGGCGCAGGACGTGGGTGTGCGTGAGATCGCTCGTCGTCTGGCTCGGTCGCCGTCGACGATCTCGCGCGAACTTCGACGTAACGCGGCCACGCGCGGCGGTCAGCTGAACTACCGGGCAGGGATCGCGCAGTGGAAGGCCGAGTTGATGGCGCGACGCCCAAAGACGGCCAAGCTGGTCACCAACACCGAACTCCACGAGTACGTGCAGGGTCGACTTTCCGGGGTGATCCACGCTCCCGACGGGGCACCGGTTCCCGGCCCGGTGACCCAGGGATGGAAGGGCCGCAACAAGCCGCGCCGTCAGGACCGGCGCTGGGCGACGGCGTGGAGCCCCGAGCAGATCGCGAACCGTCTGCCGGTCGACTTCCCGGATGATGAGTCCATGCGCATC
>WHUB01000500.1 GCA_009377395.1 Actinophytocola sp.
CATGCGCTCTTCGGCGAGCTCGGCGTCACCGATCGCGACAAGCGTCTCGCGATCACATCGACGGCGATCGGTCGCACGGTCAGCTCGGCGAACGAGCTCACGGCGGACGAAGCGCACGTGCTGCTCGACCGGCTCGCCGATGTCGTCGCGCTCGACGAGGAAGACCGACCGCCAGTCCCCGACCCGCAGCAACGGCGGGACGATGAGTGCGGCGAGGATGCCTCCGACCGGCAGTCCGGTCTGGCGGATCGACACCGACAGGCCGCGCCACTGCGGCGGCGCGGCCGCGAACACCGCACCCCCGCCCGCGGAGATCGTCGCGGCCACCGCCATCCCGACCGCGACGAGCAGCGCCAGCAGCACGCCGTACAGCGAGGTGAGCGCGAGGGCGAGGGTGGCGAGCCCGCACGCGGCCGTGGCTGCGGCCAGCACCCGGCGCGGGTCGAGCCGGTCGGCGACGTAGCCCGACGCCGACAGCAGCAGCACGTTGCCCGCGGCGACCGCACCGACCATCGTCCCGAACTGCGCGGTGGTGATGTCGAGGTCGGCGATCAGCCGCGCCCCCAT
>WHUB01000501.1 GCA_009377395.1 Actinophytocola sp.
CGCAGGACGAGCCGCCGGCCGAGACGCTGCCGAACACCGGCAGCAACGCACTGCTGGCGGCCGCCGGCGGTGGGCTGCTGCTCGGCGGAGCTGCCTTGCTGCTGTTCGGGCGCCGTTCCGCTCGTAGTAGGAGCTGACGATCTGACGATCGATCACGTTCGGCAGGCTTAGCCGTACATCACCGGGCCGACAGACCTGGTGGGGTGACGGTAAGCCTGCCGAACGTGTTTCACCGGAGCGCGTACGGGTGCCCGGGTGTCGGATGGACGCCGAGCGTCGTACACTCGGTGCGCTGGGGTGGGCCAAGCAGTCCCTGCCATCGAGTTAGTATCAGCGGCGAGGCAAGATGATCCGTTTCGACAATGTGAACAAGGTCTATCCGGAGCAGGTCAACCCTGCTCTGCATGAAGTCTCCATGGAGATCGAGAAAGGCGAATTCGTCTTCCTCGTCGGCCCGTCGGGCTCCGGCAAGTCGACCATGCTGCGGTTGGTGCTCAAGGAGGATCGTCCGACGACGGGACGGATCTGGGTGGCCGGCAAGGACCTCCACCGGTTGTCCAACTGGAA
>WHUB01000502.1 GCA_009377395.1 Actinophytocola sp.
ATGGACCGTTTGATCGAGCGCTGCGCGGGGCTGGACGTGCACCGCGACACGGTGGCCGCGTGTGTGCGCACGCCCGGCCTTGACAGCGACCGGGTGCAGGAGATCCGCACGTTCGCCACGACGACACGGCAGCTGCTCGCGCTGCGCGACTGGCTGCTGGCCCAGGGCGTGACGCTGGTGGGCATGGAGTCCACCGGCGTGTACTGGAAGCCCGTCTACTACGTGCTGGAAGACGACTTCGAAACCCAGCTGCTCAACGCCCAGCATCTGCATCATGTGCCGGGCCGCAAGACCGACGTCTCTGACGCGCAGTGGCTGTGTCAGCTGATGGAGGCCGGCCTGCTGCGCAGCAGCTTCGTGCCGCCCAAGCCGCAGCGCCGGCTGCGGGCGCTGACGCGCTATCGCAAGACGCAGATCGCCGAGCGTCAGCGCGAGGCCAACCGGCTGCACAAGGCGCTCGAGGACACCGGCATCAAGCTCGACTGCGTCGCCAGCGACATCCTCGGCGCGTCCGGGCGCGCGATGCTCGACGCGCTCGTCGCCGGCACGACCGACCCCGAGCTACTC
>WHUB01000503.1 GCA_009377395.1 Actinophytocola sp.
TACTCGAACTTGGTGGTCAGCCTGCCGACGAAGCCGCGGTCCCAGCCGTCGATCGCCGCGAGCGACAGCGTCCAGGCGACGGCACCGGCGTAAGCGGCGGCCAGCGCGAACGGCCACCGCAGTCGGGCGGCGAGCGCGGGCCCGACCGCGACGACCAGGATCGCCAGCAACACCGCGAGGGCCGAGCTGGCACCGATCTGGGGATCCCAATGGCCGTACAGCGGAGCCGCGGGCGCCCACAGCACGACGCCGGAGTCCAGCTGGTTGAGATAGACGCCGACCAAGGCCGCTGCCGTCACCAGCGCGACCGCGAAGCTCGCCGTGAGCAGGTCGGATCCGGCGCCACCGCGCGTACTGGCAGCGCCCGCTTCTGCAGCGCGGTCACTGACCCGCGTATCGGTGGGCGAGGTCGTCATCGAGCGAACCGTAGCTCTCCCGCGGGCGATCGGACACCTGACCCGCGGTCGCCGTCAGCAAACGGTAAGCAGCGTGCGGGTTTCGGACACGGACCCGCCTGACTAACCTCAGCAGCCGTGACCAAGATCGACGTGGTATTGCCGTGCCTG
>WHUB01000504.1 GCA_009377395.1 Actinophytocola sp.
GGATTGCTGGTGCTCGCGCCGCCGTGGCGGGACCAGCTGGCCGCCCGCGGGTGTCCGCGACTGCTCGCGGAGGCGATCGCGGTGCCGGCGGCCGCGCAGGTCATGTGCGGCCCCGTCATCGCGATGCTCGCGGGCCAGGTGAACCTGGTCGCCGTGCTCGCCAACCTGGTGGCCGCCCCGGCGGTCCCGCCGGTGACCGTCCTCGGTGTGCTCGCCACGGCGATCCATCCGGTCCTGCCACCGTTGGCGGAGTTGCTCGCCTGGTGCGCCTGGCCGGCCGCCCGCTGGCTGGTCCTCGTAGCGACGACGGCAGCGGCCGTCCCGTGGGCGTCGGTCGAGTGGCCGAGCAGCCTCACCGGCGGCCTCGCCCTCGCCGGGCTCACCGTCGGCGCGTTCGTGCTCGCGCCGCACCGGGCGGTCAGGCGGCTGGTCGTCGCCGCCGGGGCCGGGGCCCTCGCGGTCACGGCGACGCTGCACACCGTCGCGCCGGGCTGGCCGCCGAAGCACTGGCAGCTGGTGGCGTGCGACGTCGGGCAGGGCGACGGGCTGGTTCTCCGTGTCGGT
>WHUB01000505.1 GCA_009377395.1 Actinophytocola sp.
TTCCCGAGCCCGCGGGTTCAGACTGCTTGCATGAGCCAGCGCAAAGACGCCGGAGAACGACGCAAACGCGGCAGCGTGCGCATGCGAGGCGGCTCGCTCCAAGTGCGGGTGTACGCGGGCACGGACCCGGTCACGGGCAGGGACAGTTACCTGACCGAGACCGTCAAGGGCACCGACCGGGCGGCGCAGCGTGAGGCGCAGAAAGCTCTGACGAAGCTGCAGGCGCGCGTGGATGAGCAGCACGCGGCCAACTCCGCAGTCACGCTCGCGTACGCCACCGATGAATGGCTCCGCACCACCGACATCGAGGTCAGCACGCGGCATGGCTATGAGGGCTACATTCGGCGCACGATCAAACCAGCGCTCGGCCACGTGCCGCTGCGAAAACTCACGACCCGCGCGTTGGAGACCTTCTACGCGCAACTGCGTCGCTGTCGTACGCGGTGCAATGGGCGGCCGTTCATGGAGCACAAGGTCGAGGGCGTTCACGACTGCGCGGAGGCGAAGTGCAGGCCGCATGAGTGCAGTGGCATGACGTCTTCGTCGGTGCGGCAGGTGCACTCG
>WHUB01000506.1 GCA_009377395.1 Actinophytocola sp.
GGCCAAGCCATGATCGCCCGCAACTTGCCGAGAAGCTGCATGCATACATGAGTCGCCACGCAAGCTTGCCAGTCGCATACTTTGGCATCGATGAGGCCATCGAGCGCGGCGAGCACGCCTGCTACGTCTGAGCGCTGTCACCACGCCAATCACGGCCCGTTGTAGTCGTGGGGGTGGGTGGTGTAGTGGCGTCCGGTGGGGCTGGTCCAGGTGGTAGAGCCGTCGGGGTTGGCGGCCAGTGTCCACCCGGTCTGGTGTTTGAGCCGATGATGCCGCGGGCAGAGCACGTGCAGGTTGTCCGGGCTTGTGGCGCCGTGTGGCCAGGCGACGGTGTGGTCGAGTTCGCTGCGGCGAGCCTGGCGGCGGCACCCGGGAAACGAGCAGCACCGGTCCCGCGCCCGTACGTACCGGGCCAGCCGCGTCGAAGGCCGGTACCCGGCCTCGGCCATTGGCGGCGCCTCGACCGGGTCCGCCAGCAAGGTGCCGAGCTGGTCGGGGGGATAGCTCTGGGCGCCGCAGGCCAGCAGGTGCCCGGTGGCGGGGTCGGTGACCAGTCGCCGCCA
>WHUB01000507.1 GCA_009377395.1 Actinophytocola sp.
GGGTACGGACACGGCGGACGCTAACCATCGACCAGCGGCTCGTTAAGCCGAGGAACCAGTCAGCAAACCCCACCAACACAGGCGAAACCACCGATCCTCGGCTTAACACAGGCCTCGGCACAATCGGAATGGCAGATCAGCTCGCCCGGCACGGTCGGCTGGCCGTCGCGGTCGCGCTGCCACAGCGCCATCGGCAGTGGGGTCATGACCAGCTCGGTCTGTTTGGAGGTGGCGGAGTGCCAGGCCACGATCCGTTGGGCGAACACGTCGAGGATGAACGCGATTATGTGGAATCAGGTTTGTCAAGCCCTCACCTGGTGTTGCGCTGCGTGACCTGGACGATGGGGAGCAGCGTGACGGTTGGTGGCAGGCCGATTTGGTGTGGGGTGGGTCCGGCGGGCGTGGGGACGTCGGCCAGGCGTGCAAGGAGGGCGTCCACGGCGCTGTGCCCGTCGTCGACGGCGGCGCGTTCGTCGTCGGTGAGTGGGATGGTGGCGAGCATCTTCTGGAGGTTGTTTTTGGCCTCGAGCAGTTGCGCCTTGGTGGAGCCTTTCGGGGTGTAG
>WHUB01000508.1 GCA_009377395.1 Actinophytocola sp.
GGAAAGGGCCGTGGGTGAGCAGGTCCGGCGACTGCGGGGCACCGTCGAGGCGACGGTGTCGGAGCTGGGCATCACCGCACCCGCGGTGCAACGGGTGGTGGCGACGGCCCTGGAGCTGGCCCGCCAGCAGCCGCTGCGTCCCGTCCTGTCCGACAAACGCACCGACCCGGGCATGTTCGAGCTGCCGACACTGACCGGGTCCTGGGTACGTGCCGCCGCCGGCCTGACCGAGAAGCTCGGCCGGGGCGGGACCTCACGGCCGAGTCTGGTCGACAGGCTCGGCCAGGGCGCCAGCGGCGGCGGCGCGCAGTGTCGTCGATCCGGCTTGCGTGGCCGCGGCGATCGGGGCGGCACGCCGGAACCCGGTGGCGCGCTGCAGTTGCACGAGCATCTCGGCATGCACGAGCATCGCGGCGTAGGCGTCGAGCACCGGAACTCCCTCGACCTCGCCCACCCCCTGCTGCACCAGCGCAGTGTTGAGAACCGACTCACATGGCACGACAACTTCTGCCCCAGCGGCGATCGTACGGCGCGCCGCATCTCGGAAGGCTGCGGTGAGTTG
>WHUB01000509.1 GCA_009377395.1 Actinophytocola sp.
CGGGCGCCGATCCGCTGACCGTGCTGGCGATGCGCTTCTCCATCGCCGGGCTGTGCATGCTCGCGGTGGTGCGTGCCGGGCGGCACCGTCTCCCGCGCGGCCGGGTGCTGGCCGCGCTGATCGGGCTGGGCGGCATCGGCTCACAGCTGCTGCCGAGCCTGGTCCGCTACCTGGCCTTCCGGCCAGAGCCGCGTCCGACACTGGTGCTCGTCGACGGCGACGCCTACGAGCCCGGCAACCGGACGCGGCAGGTCTTCCCCGCGGGCGCCATCGGCTCCAATAAGGCCGAGGCCTTGGCCGAGGCGTACCGGGGAGGGCTGACGGTGCAGGCAGTGGCCGACTACCTGACGGAGGCGAACGTCGCCACGGTCATCCGCGACGGCGACGTCGTCCTGCTGGCGGTCGACAACCACTGGACCCGCTTCGTGGTCGATCGGCACCTCGCCACCTTGGGCGAGGTGACGCTCATCAGCGGCGGCAACGACGAGACCGACGGCAACGTCCAGCTCGTCCGCCGCCGCAATGGCGGGTTCGTCGACGGCAGCCTGACCGAGATCCACAG
>WHUB01000050.1:0-1903 GCA_009377395.1 Actinophytocola sp.
ACACCGAGGCGCAGCCGGAACTGGCGCAGCGGTTCGGCATCCGCTCCATTCCGACGCTGATCGCCGTGCGTGACGGCGTGGTGCTCTACGCCCAGCCGGGCGCACTGCCGGAGCGGTCGCTGGAGGACCTGATCACGAAGCTGCGCGAGGTCGACATGGCCGAGGTCCGCCGCCAGACCCAGGATCGGGCCAGCTGAGCGACTAGGCTCGGCTCATGCCGACCGATTTCCAGTTGAAGACGATGAACGCCGTGCACCGGCTCGCCCTGAAGCTCACCGGAGGCAGGCTCGGGCAGAACGTCGCGGGCATGCCATCGCTCGAACTCACCACCATCGGCCGGAAGTCCGGCGAGCCGCGTTCCGTCATGCTGACCGCGCCCATCATCGACGGCGACACCATCGTCGTGGTGGCATCCCGGGGCGGGGACCCGACCCACCCGGCGTGGTTCCTCAACCTGCGCGACAACCCCGCCGTCGAGGTGTCGCTGCGGCAAGCGCCGAGGCAGCCGATGAAGGCCAGCGTCGCCACTGCGGAGGAACGTGCCGCGCTCTGGCCGCGTGTGGTGGCGGCATACCGGGGCTACGCGAGCTACCAGCGCAAGACCACCCGCGAGATCCCACTCGTGCTACTCACTCCTGCCTGAGCACCGGCCGGGTCGCCTGCACGAAGCTGATTCGTCCGAACGCGTGGTCGGCGTGCGCGACCTCGCGGGCGTCGGCGAACCCGGCCTCGGTCAGCAGCGTGACGATGGCGTCGTCGTGGTTGCGCGCCACGACCGGGCTGTGCGCCACCCGGGAGCGGAGGAGGCTGGGCAGGTGCCGCAGGGCGTGCGCCCAGCCGTGGCTGTGCGGGGCGTGCCCCTCGGCCTGGCCGCCGAAGTCGGCGATGGTGACCCGCCCGCCCGGCCGCAGGGCTCGCAGTGCGTCGAGCGCGAACGCGCCGCGGCTGTCGTCGTCGATGTGGTGCAGGGCCAGCGACGAGACCACGTGGTCGAGCGTGGCGTCCTCGGCGGGGATCCGGTCGGCGTATCCCTGCACGAGGGTGAGCGCGACGCCGCGACGGCGCGCCTTGCGCGCGGCCCGGCGCAGCGCGTCGCCGTCGGGGTCGAGGCCGGTCACCCGCGCGGTCGGCGTGGCGGCCAGCACCGCGAACGACAGGTTGCCCGTGCCGCAGCCGACGTCGGCCACCGCCTGCCCGGGCTCGATGCCGGCCAGCTTCACCGCGCGTTCGTGCAACGCGCGGACCCCGGCCACTCGGGTCATGACGTCGTAGCACGGCAGTAGCCAGGTCTTGCCCGCGCCGGGCAGGAACGCGCGGTCCCGCTCCTCCGGCGTGCGCTGGTCGAGAATGCGGATGTCGGTCATGCGTCAATTCTTGGACATCCTGCGGTAGCTGTGCAGGATGTAACTTGGAAACCATGGCACATTCTTCGGTCGATGCGGTGCCGGGAGCCCCGCCGACGCTGCGCACGGTGCGGCCCGACGGAACACCGGTCTACCGCTATCAGCAGCGCCCCGGCCGGCCCCCGGTCTCGGTGAACCGCTTCGACGCCGACGTCGCGCACGCGAACCTGCCACCGGACCATCGGCACGCCCATGACTTCCTCGTTCTGGTCTACGTCGAGGAGGGCGCGGGCTCGTTCCGCGTCGACGGCGCCGAGCGGCCGCTGCGCGCCGGCGATGTCCATGCCGTGTCACCGGGCCAGGTCATCGACGTCGCGACGGTCACCACGCTCGCCCGTGGCCGGGCGTCGTCGGTCGCGTTCACACCGGATGCCGTCCCCGCCCTGACCTCGGTGTCCCCGCTGGCCTGGACGCGCCATCCGCTGCTGGCCCTGTTCGGCTCCGGCGCGGGGCACGGCCGGGTGGCCGAGCCCGACCGGCCGAGCTGGTCGGCGTGGCTG
>WHUB01000050.1:1913-2377 GCA_009377395.1 Actinophytocola sp.
CGCCACCTATCTCGTCCGCCGCTTCCGCGACCGCTACGGCATCACCCCGCAGCGATGGCGCCGCACTCAGCGAACCTGAGGCCGTCGGTTTCCGTTGGCTACGAAATGGCCGCAATCTGTTACCGGTTCTTCCCCGGCGGCGCGAAGGAGCCTAGTTTGCGAGCGTTGGGCGGTTGGAGCGAATGACCCGATATCGCGGGTTCGCGAGCAGGGCCGCCCGGGAATGGGAGGGAAGAACCCCGATGTCTACTTGGAAACACCGCGGAATCGTCGGGCTGAGCGTGGCCGCCGCGGCCGTGCTGACCTTGGCCGGCTTGGCCGTCGCGCACCCGCTGAGCGAACCGGACGGTGGCACCCCGGTCAGCGGCCAGCACCGGCACGCCGACCAGCACGGCACCAGTTCTGGTCACCTGCCCGCGTCGAACGAGAACGTCGATCTGGTGTCGAAACTCAAGCTCAAGAAC
>WHUB01000050.1:2387-33473 GCA_009377395.1 Actinophytocola sp.
CGTACTTCAACGGCGACATCCTGGTCACCAACAACGAGAAGTGCAAGGACCCGGCCGGCTTCGGCGGCATGAACATCTACGACGTCACCAACCCGGCGCACCCGACGCCGCTGGCCCAGGGCGTCGGCGACTTCACCGTGAACGGCCAGGGCAAGAAGGCGGCCAACGAGATCCACAGTGTCTTCGCGTGGGACGCCGGCAACAAGGCCTACGCCGTCATCGTCGACAACGAGGAGGGGAAGGATGTCGACATCATCGACATCACCAACCCCAAGAAGGCCAAGCTGATCGCGGAGTACGACCTGGACCAGAGGTTCCCGCAGATCGTCCAGGCGCTGCCGGAGAACCTGGTCGAGGTCTTCCTGCACGACATGGTCGTCAAGCAGATCGGCGGGCGCCAGGTCATGCTGCTGTCCTACTGGGACGCGGGCTACGTGACGATCGACGTCACCAATCCGCTGAACCCGACCTACATCGGCGACACCGACTTCACCGACCCCGATCCCGAGGCGGCGGAGAGCGGCTTCATCGTGCCGCCGGAGGGCAACGGACACCAGGCGGAGTTCACCCGCGATGACGCCTACATCATCGGCGCCGACGAGGACTTCAGCCCGTACGCGCTGCTGGCAAGCAACGTCACCGACGGCACCAACATCCACGCCAGCCAGGGCAGCAACACCAAGCGTCTCGAGCCGGGGCAGACGATCACCGGCCCGGGCGTGTTCGTGGGCAGGGCCTGCCCGGGCGACCCGGCGGTTCCGGCCGGTGATCCGAACGCGGTGGACATCGCCGTGGTCGAGCGCGGCGTCTGCTTCTTCACCGAGAAGGTGACGAACGTGATCAACGCCGGTGGCTGGGACGCGGTGCTGATCTTCAACCGCACCGGGTCTGACGCCTGCGAGACTCCGCTGGGAATGAGCGTCGAGGGCGACATCCCGACCTTCGGCGTGGCCCCGCGCTCGGAGGGTTTCGCCATCTTCGACACGCCCTACGACGAGGCGGCCTGCCTCGTCGGTGACGGCAGCCAGCAGGCACCGATCGCGATCGGCACCGTCGGCGACACGCTGACCTTCGCGTCGTACTTCGACGGGTGGGGCTACGTCCACCTGTTCCGCAACGGCGGCGGCAAGCTGATCGAGCTGGACACGTACGCGATCCCGGAGGCGCACGATCCCGCGTACGCCACCGGATACGGCGACCTGTCGGTGCACGAGGTGGCGACCTCGCCGACCGACGACAGGCTCGCGTACTTCTCGTACTACTCCGGCGGTTTCCGCGTCGCGCGGATCACCGACGACGAGCAGCTGCAGGAGGTCGGCCACTACATCGACGCGGGTGGCAGCAACTTCTGGGGCGTCGAGGTGTTCCAGTCCGGCGGCCAGGAGTACGTCGCGGCCAGCGACCGCGACTTCGGGCTCTACATCTTCCGGTACAACCCCGGGTCGTAAGGAGGACCGATGACGAGGTGGGGCGCCCCTGCAGGAGCGCCCCACCTCGCGATGGCAGCGTACGACTACGGCCTGCTGCGCCGACCGGCGCGCTTCGCCTTGTGCGTCGCGGTGTCGCCCGCGCGCTTGGTCTTCCCGGCCGCCTTGCGGGTTCGTCCGCGACCTTCGAGGCCCGGCTTGCCGGTCTCGAATCCCGCCTTCGCCTTGAGGCCACCGACCATCTGCTCGGCGGTGTGCTTGACCCTGCGAAAGATGCTCATGGCTGCTCCGATCGCCGTGTTCCGCTTGCGGGTCCGGTGTTCCCGGGAATCGAGCCGCCAACCCGATCTCACGCAGGTTCGCGGGATTTCCCGCTGACTGCAGGAATCCCGTGCGGGCCGAACGGTCTACCCGCTGTCATCCGAGCGTCGCCGCCGTGATGGCGGCGAGCGCCGATATCGCGCCGATCGTGAGCACCACGCTGACCACACCGAACACGAAGGTCAACGACACAGCGGCGGCCAGACCGCGAACGACGGTTCCCATGTCCGCACCTCCCGGATGTTGCGCATGGCTGCGATGACTCGCTCTCCGGTCGCGGATACCACGTTCGGCCGGGATCAATGCGTGCGTCGTTATGTCGACGTGAGGTAGCTGACGACCAGGTCGCCGATCATGGTGCGGTAGTGCTCGCGCAGGCCGGGGTCGAGCAGGTCGCGGCCGAAGAGCGCGCCGAACGTGTGCTGGTTGGCGACCTGGAACACGCAGTACGCGCTGATGACCATGTGCACGTCGACCGCGTCGATTCCGTCGCGGAACACGCCGTCCTCGCGGCCGCGCTGGAGGATCCGTCCGATGACGTCGATCGCCGGGTTCTTCAGGTTGGTCAGCACCTCCGACTTCGCCAGGTGCTCGGCTTGGTGGATGTTCTCGATGCTGACCAGCTTGATGAAGTCCGGGTGCGCGGTGTGGTGGTCGTACGTCAGCCCGGCGAGCCGCCGGACCGCCGACACCGGGTCCAGGTGCTCGACGTCCAGCTCCTGTTCGGCCGCCCTGACCTGTGCGTAGGCGTGCTCGAGCACGGCGACGTAGAGCTGCTCCTTGCCGCCGAAGTAGTAGTAGATCATCCGCTTGGTCGTGCGGGTGCGGGCCGCGATCTCGTCCACGCGGGCGCCGGCATAGCCCCGGTCGGCGAACTCGCGGGTGGCCACCTCGAGAATCTCCGAGCGGGTCCGGTCGGCGTCGCGCCGCCGCTCGGGATCGGCCGCGGTGGCTCTCGACGCGGGCATCGGACTCCTTCGCTCGGGGTGCGGACTGCGAGCCCAGCTTAGAAAACCTGACGCCGGGGGTTCACACCACCGTAATCGGTGCGCTATAAGTAACGTACTAGTTCGTACATTACGCGAAGGAGCGGATGGTCGTGGCATCGAGGGAGCCGCACGAGCGGGTGCTGGCCGGGCTGGTGGGTGCCGGTATCGGCGCCAGCCTCACTCCGGCCATGCACGAGCGGGAGGCGGCGCGGCTCGGGATCCGCTGCTGGTACCAGTCCCTGGACATCGGTGACCTCGGCATCGCTCCGGCGGAGGTGGGCTCCGTTGTGGACGCCGCGCGCCGGACCGGGTTCACCGGCCTCAACATCACCCATCCCTGTAAGCAGCTCGTCATGCGTCACCTCGACGAGATGTCCGACGACGCCCGTGCCCTCGGCGCGGTCAACACCGTGGTCTTCGACGGGCCGAACGTGGTCGGCCACAACACCGACTGGTCCGGCTTCGCGCACGCCTTCGCGCGCGGACTGCCCGATGTGGACACGAACCAGGTGGTGCTGCTCGGCGCCGGGGGAGCGGGGACCGCGGTGGCGCACGCGCTGCTGACCCTGGGTTGCGACCGGCTCACGGTCGTGGACGCCGACCACGGTCGCGCGGCTGAGCTGGCGGCCGCACTGTGCGCGCGGGCGGGCAGCGGCCGGGCGGTCGCCGCGGGCACCGACCGGCTGCCCGCGCTGCTGCGCGACGCCGACGGCCTGGTGCACGCCACGCCCACCGGCATGGCCGCGCGCCCGGGGCTGGCGCTGCCCGCCGATCTGGTCGCCGAGCGGCACTGGGTCGCCGACATCGTGTACCGGCCGCTGGAGACCGAGCTCGTGCGGCTGGCCCGGCGGCGTGGCTGCCGGACGCTGGACGGCGGCGCGATGGCTGTGTTCCAAGCGGTCGACGCGTTCGAGCTGTTCACCGGCATCGCCCCGGACGCCGAACGCATGCTCGCCCACTTCGCCGAGCTCGTCGGCGCTCCCACCACAGGCTGATCTCACGGAGGAACCGATGCGCAAGTCGATTGCCACCGTCTCGGTGAGCGGCACCCTGCAGGAGAAGCTGGTCGCCGTGGCCGAGGCCGGGTTCGACGGGGTCGAGCTCTTCGAGAACGACCTCATCACGACCGCGCTGAGCCCCGCACAGGTGCGTCGGCAGGCGGCCGACCTGGGGCTGACCATCGACCTCTACCAGCCGTTCCGCGACCTCGACTCGTCCTCGGGCGAGCGGTTCCGGGCGAACCTGCGCCGGGCGGAACGCAAGTTCGCCCTGATGCACGAGCTGGGCGTCGACACGATGCTGGTGTGCTCGAACGTGTCCGACGACGCGGTCGCCGACGACACCCTGCTTGCGGAACAGCTGCACACCGCGGCCGAGGCCGCCGCGGCCCACGGCATCGTGCTGGCCTACGAGGCGCTGGCGTGGGGCCGCTACGTCGACGACTACCGGCACGCCTGGCGGATCGTCGAGCGTGTCGACCACCCGGCTCTGGGCACCTGCCTGGACAGCTTCCACATCCTCTCGCGTGGCTCGGACCCGGCCGGCATCCGGAAGATCCCGGGCGCCAAGATCGCCTTCGTCCAGCTCGCCGACGCGCCGCTGCTGGCGATGGACGTGTTGCAGTGGAGCAGGCACTACCGATGCTTCCCCGGCCAGGGCGGCTTCGACGTCGTTTCGCTGACCGAGCACGTGCTGGCGACGGGATACGACGGGCCGCTGTCGCTGGAAGTGTTCAACGACGTGTTCCGCAAGTCCGACAACCGCCGCACCGCCAGGGACGCCATGCGCTCGCTGATCGCGCTGGAGGGCGACACCGCACGGATGGCCACCGGCGAGCCGCTGGCGACGCCGCAGCACGCGCCGACGCCGACCGGCTTCGCGTTCGCGGAGCTGGCCGCGCCGCCCGACTCCGGCGTCGCGGATCTGTTGCGGTCACTGGGTTTCCGCCACACCGGCCGGCACCGGACCAAGCCGGTGCAGCTCTGGCAGCAGGGCGACGCGCGGGTGCTGGTCAACGCGGGCGGCGCCACGCCGCAGCTCAGCGCGATCGGCCTGGAAAGCCCGGACCCCGAGCGCGCGGCCGGCCGGGCGGAGGATCTGCTGTCCCCGGTGCTGCCCCGGGAGTGGGCGCCCGACGAGGCCAAGCTCGACGCGGTGGCCGCGCCCGACGGCACCGCGCTGTTCTTCTGCCGCACCGGGCACGACGACCACGTCGACTGGCAGCAGGACTTCCTGCCGGTGGCAGGCACGACGGAGCGTGAGGCCGGGGTGACCCGCATCGACCACGTGGCGCTGTCGCAGCCGTGGAACCAGTTCGACGAGGCGACCCTGTTCTACCGCAGCGTTCTCGGCCTGCAACCGCACGACATCGTCGAGCTGCCCGACCCCTACGGGCTGCTGCGCAGCCGCGCCATCTCGGGGCCGGGCGACGCCGTGCGGATCGCGTTGAACGTGGCCGAGGTCAGGGACGAGGAGCACATCACCGAGCCGCCCACCCAGCACGTCGCGCTCGGCTGTGACGACCTGATCGCCACCGCACGACGGCTGCACGCCAACGGGGTGCCGATCCTCGCCGTCCCCGACAACTACTACGCGGACCTCGAGGCCCGCTTCGAGCTCGCCCCCGAGCTGCTTGCCGACCTCCGCGAGCTCGGGTTGCTCTACGACCGTGACGAGCGCGGCGAGTACCTGCACCTGTACACGAAGACCGTCGGACAGGTGTTCTTCGAGATCGTCCAGCGCGTCGATCACTACGCCGGCTACGGCGCCCACAACGCGCCCGTCCGGCTGACCGTCCAGCACGCGGGCGGCCACTGACTCAGCCGACCGGCAAGACCTTTCAGGAGAGACTATGAGCACGACGGAGCGAACCCCGGCGACGACCACGGCCGCGCCGGTGGAACACGACCTTCCCGACCCGCCGAAACTGCGCAAGATGGTGGGGCCCGGCGTCATCGCCGTGGGCATCGGCATGGCCGCCGGCGAGATCATCATCTGGCCCTATCTGACCTCGGTCGCGGGCCTGGGCCTGCTGTGGCTGGCGCTGGTCACGCTCGTCGTCCAGGTGTTCATCAACATGGAGATCGAGCGCTACACGCTGGCGACCGGGCAGACGGTCGTGGCCGGGCTCTCCCGCTGGTGGAAGGGCTGGGGTGTCGTCATCTGCCTGGCCGGAGCCTTCCAGTACGTCTGGCCCGGCTGGGCGAGCAGCGCCGCCACGGTGTTCACCTACGCGGTCGGCGGCGGGGACGTCGTGTGGATCACCGTCGGCGCCCTGGTGGCCATCGGCGTGCTGCTGACGGCGTCGCCGGTGATCTACCGGACCGTGGAGAAGGCGGAGCTGTTCAAGGTCGGCATCACGCTGTTCTTCCTGGCGGTCGTGCTGGTCGCGGTGATCACCGCGAGCACGTGGCAGGAGTCGGCCGGCGCCGTCGTGCGTGACTTCGGCCAGATCCCGCAGGGCGTCACGTTCGCCATGCTGCTCAGCGCGATCGGCGCGGCCGGGGCGGGCGGCGTCCACAATCTGGTGCTGAGCAACTGGATCCGGGACAAGGGCTACGGCATGGGCGCGCACGTGCCACGGCTGGTGTCGCCGATCACCGGACACGACGAGGCGTCCGGCACCGACCGGTTCACCTTCCCGCAGGACGAGACGAACCTCGCCCGCTGGCGGGTGTGGTGGAAACGCGCCAACACCGAGCACGTCATGTCGTTCTTCGTGGTCTGCCTGATCACGATCACGGTGATGAGCATGCTCGGCTTCCAGACGCTCTTCGGGCGCGACGACCTGTCCGACGACGAGACGTTCCTGCGCATCCAGGGGCAGACCCTCGGCGCCGAGGTCGGGCACTGGATGCAGATCCTGTTCTTCGCCGTCGCCACCGTCTCGTTGTTCGCCGCCGCGCTGGGGCTGCTGGACGTCATCGGCCGGGTCGCCGGGGACTTCGTCAAGCGCAACTACCTGCAGAGCTCCACTTTCTGGAGCGAGAGCAAGCTCTACCTCGCGGTGGTGTGGGGCGAGATCCTGCTCGGGTCGGGCATCATGCTGTCCGGTGTGGACGAACCACTGGTGCTGCTGCTGATCTCCACCTGCGCCGCGTCGGTGGTCACGCTGCTCTACTCGGTGCTGCTGGTTCGGCTGAACCGCCGGGAGCTGCCGAAGGCCATCCGGCTGCGCGGTGGACGGCTCGCCATGATGGTGCTCGCGATCGTCTTCTACGGCTTCTTCGCGGTGACCACCCTCGTCACCGAGCTACTGGGCATCTGAGGGATCCGCTAGCGGAGGCCGCCACGAGCCTTTGCGGCTCGGGCGGCCTTCGCTGTGCCGTAGCCGGACCAGTCCATTGTGGCCGGCTTGCCCCAGATGACGACGACCTTCAGCGGGGTGTGGCCGGGGTTGTGGAGGTCGTGCTCGGCGCCGACGGGTGCGAGCAGGGCGTCGCCGGGGCCGAGCTCGAAGCGCTCGCCGTCGAGGTGCATCACCGCTGTGCCCTCGATGACGAGGTAGAGCTCTTCGAGCGGGTCCTCCGGTGGATGTGCGTGGGCGCCCTCGCTGCCGCCAGGAGGGAGCTCCCACGTCTGCACGGCAACGGGTAGCTGGGAGCGTTCGAAGAAGTGCCACTGGATGCGTGCCGGTGCCGATCCGTCGTGCAACCGGTAGTCGAAGCGGGTGGCGCCTGAGTGCTCGATCATCGATCGCTCCCTCCTCGGAGTACGGCGGGCGGGTGGCCGGGGGTCAGCACGGCGTGCACCCGGGTCCCGACGGCGAAATGTGTGGTGTGCGGCTGCAGCGACCGCAGTTTCCGGCCGGAGGCGAGCGCGACGGTGTGCAGCACGAAGCCGCCCTGGAACTCGGTCTCGACGACCCTGGCGGTGCCGTGCTCGGAGGGTGGAGGGTGACCTCGTGCGGGCGCACCATGACCTCCAGCCCCTCCGTCGCGGGCGGCGGCCGGCCGGGGGCAGGCACCGGACCGGCCTCGGTGACCAGCTCACCGTCGCGCGGCCGGGCGGGCAGGAAGTCGGCCTCGCCGAGGAAAGTCGCGACGAAGCGGCTCGTCGGCGCGTGGAAGACGTGCGCGGGTTCGCCGGTCTGCTCGATCCGCCCGGCCCGCATCACGGCGACCCGGTCACCCACGGCGAGCGCTTCGGCCTGGTCGTGGGTGACCAGCAGCGCCGTGGTGCCGGTCTTGCGCAGGATGGCGACGGTGTCCGCGCGGACCTGCGCGCGCAGGTGCCGGTCCAGGTTGGAGAACGGCTCGTCCAGCAGGATCAGCGCCGGTTCCGGGGCGAGCGCCCGAGCGAGCGCGACCCGCTGCTGCTCGCCGCCGGACAGCTCGTGCGGGTACCGGCCGGCCATGCTCGCCATGGCGACCAGCTCCAGCACCTCCGTCACCCGGCCGCTCCGGCGTTCGGCAGGCACACCGGCCAGTCCGAACGCGACGTTGCGCGCGACCGTGAGGTGCGGGAACAGGGCGTAGTCCTGGAACACCAGGCCGACCTGGCGCCGCTCCGGCGGGAACCAGACACCGTCGCCGGCCACCGTGGTGCCGGTGATCTGGATGGTTCCCGCGTCGGGCGCCTCGAGCCCGGCGACGAGCCGTAACAGCGTCGACTTGCCGCACCCGGACGGCCCGACGAGGGCGAGCAGCTCCCCGGCGGGCACGGTCAGGTCCAGCCCGGCCACGGCGGCGACGTCGCGGTAGTTCTTGCGCACACCCGCCAGCCTGAGCGCGTAGTCTGTCTCGGTCATCGCATCGCCTCCGCGCCGCGTTCCCGGCCGAGCAGCACCAGCACCGGGATGAGTGCCGCCGCCACGATCGTCAGCGCGGGCAGGGCCGCGCTCTGCCACCGGCTCTCCGAGGCGAGCTGGTAAGTCCACACCGACAGCGTGTCGAAGCCGAACGGGCGCAGCAGCAGCACGATCGGCAGCTCCTTGATCGCGTCGATGGCGACCAGCACCATCGCGGTGACGATCCCGGCCCGCACCAGCGGCAGGTGCACCCGCCCGGTCACCGCCGCCGGGGCGGCGCCCAGGCTCAGCGCCGCCGCGGTCATGGTGGGGTTCACCTTGCTGAAGCTGGCGTCGACGCTGTGGAAGCCGAGGGCGAGGAACCGCACCACGTAGGCGTAGAGGACGCCCGCCACCGAGCCGGTGACGAGCAGCCCGGTCCCGCCGGGCACGCCGAGCGCCTCGAGTCCGGCGTCGAGGTGCGCGAACGCGATGAGCACCCCGATGGCCACGACGATGCCCGGGATGGCGTAGCCCACGGTGGTCAGCTGCGCCGCGGTCCGGGTGAGCCGTCCGCCCGACAGCCGGATGCCGTTGGCGACGGCGAACCCGAGCGCCGCGCAGCTCGCCGCGGCGACCGTGGCGACGACGAGGCTGTTGCCGAAGTAGCCCGCGTAGCGGAGATCGAGCGCGCCGACGTCGAACAACAAATCCGGGATCGCCCACCACAGCAGCCGTGCGACGGGCAGGCCGAACGCCGCGATGAGCACCGCCCCGCAGGTGGCGGTGGCCGCCCACGCCTTCGCGCCGGTCAGCCGAGCCGGTCGCCAGCCGGAACCGGCCGCGGCCCGCTGGTGGTAGCGCGCCCGGCCGCGCAGCAGCCGCTCACCGGCGATCACCAGCAGCGCGAACACCAGCACGACCCCGGCCAGTTCGGTCGCGGCGGCCCGGTCGAACTGGCCCTTCCACACCTGCAGCACCCCGACGGACACGGTGTGCACGTTGAAGTACGACACGGTGCCGAAGTCGGTGAGCGTCTCCATCAGGGCCAGCGCGACCCCGGCCGCCAGCGATGGCCGGGCCATCGGCAGCACCACCCGCAGCGCGGCCCGCGACCGCCCGGCGCCGAGGGTGCGGGCCGCCTCGAACGCCGCCGGTGCCTGTTCCCGCAGCGCCGCCCGCGCCAGCAGGTATACGTAGGGATAGAGCGCCAGCGAGAACACGATCGCCACGCCGCCGACCGAGCGGATCTCGGGAAACCAGACCTCCGGCCCGAACAGCGCCCGCAGGCCGGACTGCACCGGGCCCGGCACGTCCAGCAGGGACAGGAACAGGAATCCCAGCACATAGGTGGGCATGGCCAGCGGCAGCACCAGCAGCCAGCCGAAAACCCCGCTGCCGGGGAACCGGTACGCGGTCACCAGCCAGGCCAGGCCCGCCCCCAGCAGCAGCGTGCCCGCGATGACCGCGAGCATGAGAACCAGCGTGGTACCGATCATGCCCGGCAGCACGGTGGACCACAGCCGAGCCCACAGCTGCGGCGTCGGGCTCAGCACTCCCGCGACGACCTCGGCCACCGGGATCACCGCCAAGGCTGCGGTCGCGACCACCACCGCCGTCCACACCGGCCGGGCGCCGGCACGCCACCGCGACCGACGGACCCGGGCCGGGGCCGTGGTCACCGGTAGCCGACCTCGTTCATGAGCGTCACCGCGCGGGCGTTGAGCTGCCCGTAGGCCTCGGCGTTGATCGGCTCGTAGTCGAACTCCCCGAACCCGGCGATGACCGGTTCCGGCGTGACCTTCGGATTGGTGGGGAACTCGTGGTTGCCCTCGACGAAGCTGCGCTGCCCCGTGGTGGCCAGCCACTCGATGAGCCGTTGCGCCTTGGCCGGGTTGTCCGCGTCGGCGAGCACCCCGGCGCCGGAGATGTTGACGTGCACGCCGCGCCCGTCCTGGCTGGCCCAGAACGGCGTCACCGACAGGTCCGGCTGATCCACGAGCAGCCGAGCCAGGTAGTAGTGGTTGGTGAGGCCGACATCACAGCGGCCCGCGTCGATGTTCTCCAGGATCTGGATGTCGTTCTCGAAGATCGCGACGTCGTTGTCCACCCAGCCCCGAACGATCTCCGTCGCGCGCCGCTCGCCGTGAGCGGCGATCAGGCCGGCCACCAGCGACTGGGTGTACGGGCTGGTCGAGTTGCGCATGCACAGCCGGCCCCGCCACTCGGGCTCGGCCAGCTGCGCATAGGTGTCCTCAGCGTCGAACGCCGACTCTTGCACCCGCTGCGGGTTGTACATCACCGTTCGCGCCCGCATCGCCAGCCCGTACCAGCGTCCCTCCGAGTCACGCAGCCCCGCGGGCACCGCCTCGTTCAGCGTCGGCGAGTTCAGCCGGGCGAGCAGTCCGTCCTCGGCGGCCTTCCACAGGTTGCCCGCGTCGACGGTCATGTAGATGTCGGCCGTGGTGTCCTCGCCCTCGGCCGCGATCCGTTCCCGCAGCTCGGCGTCATCGCCGCTGAGGAACTCCACGTCGATGCCCGTCTCAGCGGTGAACTGCTCGAACGCCTGCTCCAGGTCGTAGTGCCGGCCGGTGTACACCCGCACCGCGTTGCCGTCGTCGAACAAGCCACATCCGGAGGCGAACAGCGACACCACCGCAAGCAACGCGAAAACCGAGCGCATAGGACGTCCGTCCCTCTCAGTGAGCGAACCCTGGGTGGTTCGTTAAGGTTAGCCTAAATTACCGTTTGTGGTTCGGAAAGTGGCAGCGGCGCGTGGTGTCGAGCAGTCGCCGGAACGCGTCGGTGAGCTGCGCAGGGCAGGTGACCGGCTGGGCGAACGGCAACGCGACATCGGTGTGGTCGTCCCGGTGTTCGATGCGGAGCACGAGCCCGTACCGGTCGACGCGCAGGGGTTGTATCCGCTGGGCGCTGTGGAGCGTGTGGTTGCCCAGCCGTGCTGCCAATTGGTGAACCACGGCGGGATGCGTGTTGGCGAGGTGAGCCAGAAAGTCGGCCTCGATCCTGGCGAGCGGGTCCGGCGAGGCGGTCGCGAAGTCGGTGACCAGGACGGGCTGCTCGGCGCCGTCCTCGGTCAGGATGATCCGTTCGGTCGCGAACCGTAGGAGCGTGGTGCCGGGCGGATCGACGATGTCGAACGGGGCCTCGGCCACCGAGCCGTGGACGGTCACCCTGGCACGCACCCGGTCGCGGGACGCCAGCGGCGCGACGTCCGCGCACTCGAGAGCCGCGCGTGCGCCTGCGGGCGAGCTCGCGGTGCGGACGGCGAGGGTCAGCGGGTCGTCGTCCGGCAGGTTCAGCAGGATGTCGCCGGCGCCGTCCGCGAGCGGTCGTGCGAACGTCGTGCCCCGGTAGTCCGCCGTGCGGACCAGCATCGAGGTCGCGACGGCGAGGATGGACCGGACTCGTTCCGCAGGAGCCTGCGTCGCCATCCTTCGCCTCCACGAACAGAGCGGGCCCGTCGCGACACGGGGTCGCGACGGGCCGCTGATTCCCGAACCTGACTGCCGCTCCCACCACGAAGCGACGACATGAAGTTAGCCTAACCTAAGTAAGTCGTCAAGCCTGGGGATGGCTGGTGAGGTAGCCGCCCATGGTGCGGAAGTATTGGTCGGCGGTGTACTCGGTGCCGTCCTCGGTGCGGACGCGTTCGATGGCGACGCCGTGGTTGCGGCCGAAGCGGGCGTCGGCTCCGGCGACGATGACGACGCCGTCGCCTTCCTTGATGAAGATTCGTCCGGGTGTACCGCCGTAGTGGCCTTCGGAGATCGACGCCTTGATGACCTGGAGGCGTTGTCCATTGTGGAAGGTGTAGGCGTTCGGGAAGGGGTCCGACTGGGCCCGGATGAGCCGGTCGATGTCCTCGGCGGGCCAGGTCCAGTCGATGCGGCTGTCCTCGATGGCGCGCTTGTGGAAGAAGCTGGCCTTGGCGGGATCCTGGAGTGTCCAGTCGGTGTGGCCGGCGTCGATCAGCGCGAGGGCCTCGCTGACGACGGGGCCGATGAGGTCGACCGTGCGGTGGATGAGGTCGGTCGCGGTGTCGCGTGGTCCCACCGTGACGGCGCGCTGCATGACGATGTCGCCCGCGTCGAGCTTGTCGTTCATCATGTGCGCGGTGACGCCGACCTCTTCCTCACCGTTCAGCAGCGCCCAGATCACAGGGGAGAAGCCGGCGTAGGCCGGCAGCAGCGAGTCGTGGACGTTGAGCGTGCCGCGCCGGGGGAGCTGGAAGACCTGTGGCGGGATCCAGGTCCGCCAGTTGTTCGCCACGATGAGGTCGGGGTCCGCCTCCTTCAGGCGTGACAGCAGCTCCTCGTCGTCCGGCCGGTTGCGCAGAACGACGTCCACCCCGTGCTCGGCGGCGAGGTCGGCGACGGAGTCGGACCAGATCGTCTCGTACGCGTGCTCGGACTGGGGATGAGTGACGACCAAGACCACGTCATGCTCGGAGTCGAGGAGAGCTTGCAGTGTTCGATGTCCCCAGGTCTGGTACCCGAACATGACGATGCGCATGCGAAATCCCTTCCGTTTTTCGCCGGACAGTAGGCGCGCCGAGTAAAGCAAGCCTTGCTTAATATAGGCAACCCTAACTATAAAGAGACACGGATCACCCCTAGTTGGAGTAGCCAAGGGTTGCCTTACTTAGGTTAGGGTTTCCTACACCCTTGGTCGGACCATGGCTGTGGGTTCGCATCGGTACCGATGCGGGAGGCAACGCAACAACCGAGATCGGCGATGTCGCCGGGATGGGATTGGGAATGGCAGCGTCTCTTGAGGACGAGCAGCCGGTCTACGACCTCGTCGGGGTCGGCTTCGGGCCGTCGAACCTGTCGTTGGCGGTCGCGCTTGCCGAGCACAACGCCAAGGCCGTCGGCGCCGACCGTGCCGATGTCATCACCGCGCACTTCGTGGAGCGACAGCCGCAGTTCGGCTGGCATCGCGGGATGCTGATCGAGGACGCCACCATGCAGGTGTCGTTCCTGAAGGACCTGGTCACGCTGCGCAACCCGTCGAGCGAGTACAGCTTCCTGTCCTATCTGCACGACAGGGGCAGGCTGATCGACTTCATCAACCACAAGACGTTGTTCCCGCTGCGGGTGGAGTTCCACGACTACCTCGAATGGTGCGCCGCGCGGGTCGACGACCAGGTGACCTACGGCCACGACGTGCTCAACATCGACCCCGTCGAGGTCGACGGCGAGGTGCGCTACTTCGACATCGTGGCGCATTCCGGCGCGTCCTCGGACGAACCGCTCCGGCTTCGTGCCCGCAATGTGATCATGGCCACCGGGCTGTCGGCGAACCTGCCGGACGGTGTCACCGCCGGGGAGCGGGTCTGGCACAACAGCGAGCTGTTGCGCCGGGTTGCGTCACTCGACACCGATGCCGCGCAGCGGTTCGTGGTGGTCGGCGCTGGGCAGAGTGCCGCCGAGACCACGGCGTTCCTGCACGAGCGCTTCCCCCGCGCCGAGGTCTGCTCGGTGTTCTCCCGGTACGGCTACAGCCCGTCCGACGACAGCCCGTTCGCCAACCGGATCTTCGATCCGGCTGCGGTCGACGCGTACTTCGACGCCCCCGAGCCGTTGAAGCAGCGACTCATGGACTACCACGCCAACACCAACTACTCGGCGGTCGACCTGGAGCTGATCGAGGACCTGTACCGCCGCACCTACCGGGAGAAGGTGCTGGGAGCGCAGCGACTGCGGTGGTTCAACGCCTCCCGGGTGACCGAAGTGGACGCTGCCGAGGACGGCGTGCGGGCCGTGGTCGAGTCGACCGCCACCGGCGCACGAACCGTGCTGGCCGCCGACGCGATCGTCTACGCGACGGGCTACCGGCCGGACGAGTCGCTGCCTCAGCTCGGCCAGCTCGCCGAGCGGTGCCACCGGGACGAGCTCGGCAGACCGGTGATCACCCGTGACTACCGCGTCGAGACCGACGAGCACATTCGCGCGGGCATCTACATGCAGGGCGGTGGAACCGAGCACACACACGGCATCACGTCGTCGCTGTTGTCGAACAACGCGATCCGCGCCGGCGAGATCCTGCGATCCGTCCTCGACCACCGGCAGCAGGAGACACACGCCGACCGCCCGCTCGAGGTCAGCGGTATCCAGCAGTCCTGAGACCGGTGCGCGCTCACCCGGCCGGCGGTGGGGTCGTGAGCGCGCGAGTGATGTTTTCCACCGTGTCGAACTCAGAAAGGTAATGCGATGTCTCGACTCATGACTCGAACGTCCCGGTGGCGACTGCCGGGGTTGCTGCTGGCCCTGGTGCTCACCGTGGCACTCTCCGCGTGTGGCGACTCGGCAGGCTCGGAGAGCCACGCCGGCCACGAGGGCAATTCGGACTCGTCCGGCGCCTTCCCAGTCACCGTGGAGCACAAGTACGGCACCACGAAGATTCCCTCGGAGCCTAAGCGTGTTGTCACTCTCGGTCTGTCCGATCAGGACGCTGTGCTGGCGCTCGGCATCAAGCCGGTCGGCGCCGTGGACTGGTTCAAGGAGCGGCCGTACGGCAAGTGGCCGTGGACCGACAAGCTGTGGGGCAAGGACCGGCCGCAGATCGTCGGCGAGCGCGACGAGTACAACATGGAAAAGATCGCGGCGCTGCAGCCGGACGTGATCATCGCGCAGTACTCCGGCATGAAGAAGGAGCAGTACGAGACTCTCTCCGAGATCGCCCCGGTTGTCGCGCAGCCGAAGGGATACGCCGACTACCAGGCTCCGTGGCAGGTCATGAGCATGCAGATCGGCAAGTCCCTCGGCAAGGAGGCCGAGATGGAGAAGCTGATCTCCGATGTGGACGAGAAGTTCGCCGATGTGCGCAAGGCTCATCCGGAGTGGAAGGGCAAGACCGTCGCCATTGGCGAGCCCTACCAGCCAGGCAAGTTCGCCGCGTTCTCCCCGAAGGACCCCAAGGTGGACTTCCTGACCAACATGGGCTTCACCACGTCGAATGCATACGAGGACGTCATGAATAACCAGGTCGCCGCCGATCTCAGCTTCGAGCGGCTCGACGTCATGGACGAGGACTATGCCGTCTGGATGTCCTATCCCGGCACCGAGAAGCAGCTCAACTCCGATCCGCTGTACCGGAAGCTGGAGGTCAGCAAGGAGAACCGCGACGTCTTCCTGCCGTACGAGAACCCGGATGTGGGAGCCGCGTTGTCGTTCAACACCGTGTTGAGCATCCCATACGCCATCGACGAGACGGTGCCGCTGCTGGAAGCCGCCAAGTAGCCACGTCGTCAGGGCCGGGCGCTCAGGGGCGCCCGGCCCGACCCGTCGAACCCACACGGAGGGCAAGCCAATGCCGGAGCAGTCGGCGATGATGTTCAACGAGGATGAGCGGAAAGTCGACGACCTGTCATGGACAGCCACCTTCGAACGCCAGGTGGCCACGACACCGGATGCGGTCGCCGTGGTGTGCGCGTCCGAGCAGCTCACCTACGCGGAGCTGAACTCGGCCGCGAACCGGCTTGCCCGGCTGCTCTCGTCGCGTGGCATCGGCAGCGAGGACGTTGTCGGGGTGGCGATGCCACGGTCTGTCGATCTCGTCGTCGCACTGCTCGGGGTGATGAAAACCGGCGCGGCCTACCTTCCCATCGACACCGACCTGCCCGACGACCGCATCGCCTACATGATCGCCGACTCTGGCGCACGCATGGTCGTCGACGAGGATCTGTTCGCGGTCATCGGCGACGTCGACGACTCCGCTGTGGACACACCGACTGACATCCGGCATGCGGCGTACGTGATCTACACCTCCGGCTCGACCGGCAGGCCCAAAGGTGTCGTGGTCACCCATGAGGGCATCGGCAGCCTCGTGGCGACCGCGACCGACCGAATCGGGATCACGCAGGACAGCCGCGTGCTGCAGTTCGCCTCCGTCGGGTTCGACGTCGCCGTGTGGGACCTGTGCATGTCGCTGTGCGTGGGTGGCAGCGTCGTCATCGTCCCCGCCGACCGCCGGGTCGCGGGCCCCGAACTGACCGACTACATCGCCGAGCACGGCGCCACCCACATGATCCTGCCACCATCGCTGGTGACCGCACTGCCACCCGAATGCACGCTGCCGGACGGTGCCGTCCTCGTCGTCGGCACCGAGGCCGTGCCCGCCGAGCTCGTCAACCGGTGGTCGCAGCAGCTGCATGTCGTCGTCGCCTATGGACTGACCGAGGCGACCGTGAACTCAACGCTGTGGGCCGCCGAAGCCAACTGGAGCGGACCGGCGCCGATCGGGATTCCCGATCCCAACACCAGGGCTTACGTGCTCGATGACGCATTGCGCCCCGTCGGGGCGGGTGGTGAGGGCGAGCTCTACATCGGCGGGCGTGGCCTCGCCCGCGGCTATCTCGGCCGGTTCGCGCTGACCGCGGAACGGTTCGTCGCCGATCCCTTCGGCAAGCCGGGCAGCCGCATGTACCGGACGGGCGACCGGGTGCGCTGGCGCGAGGACGGCAACCTCGAGTTCCTCGGCCGAGCGGACAACCAGGTCAAGATCCGAGGCCACCGCATCGAGCCGGGCGAGATCGAAAGCGTCCTGATGACGCATCCTGACATCGCGCAGGCAGCGGTGGTCGTTCGTGACGACCACCGCACGGTCCGACGCCTCGTGGCCCACATCGTCGGCGGCAGCTGGCGGGAGGCGCGCACGCACGCCGCAGGGTCCCTGCCCGACTACATGGTCCCTTCGGCCTTCGTCGCGCACGATGCTCCATTGCCGCTGACGCCCAACGGCAAGCTGGACGTCGCGGCGTTGCCGGAACCTGACTGGCTGGCGGTGGCCGGGTACGCGCCACCCACAACGGCGGCTGAACAACTGCTCGCCGGGATGTTCGCGGAGGTGCTCGACCTGCCGGCGGTCGGCATCCACGACAGCTTCTTCGAACTGGGCGGCGACAGCATCGTGGCGATCGGACTGGCGAGCAAGGCCCGCCGAGCGGGCCTAGTGATCACACCGAGGGAGGTGTTCCGCCACCGGACCGTCGCGGCACTGGCCGCTCGCGCGGCAGACCGAGGAACCGGCATCGCGCAACGACACGACTCCGGCGCAGGCACGGTGCCAGCGACACCGATCATCGAGTGGCTGCACGAGCTCGGCGGGCCGGTGGACGCGTTCTACCAGGCCATGCGGTTCCAGCTCCCGGCCGATCTTGAGCGGGACGACCTGATCCGGATCCTGCAGGCAGTCATCGACCATCATGATCTGCTCCGGGCGCGGCTCACGCCGGACTGGACACTGGACGTCCCGCCTCCGGGGACGGTGCGCGCCGGGGACCTCTTCACCGAGTCGAGCAGCGACGCGGTGAACGCGCTCGCGCCCGCCGACGGCGCGATGATCCGCGTCGTCTGGTTCGAGGAGCGGCGGCGGCTGGTGATCGTGGTACATCACATCGTGGTCGACGGCGTGTCCTGGCGAATCCTCGCCGAAGACCTCGCCCAGGCGCACCGCGGCGAGCCGCTCGCCCCCGTCGCCACCTCTTTCCGCAGCTGGGCGCTACGGCTGGCCGAGGTGTCCACGCGCGGTGAACGTGAGTTCTGGCGACGCACTCTTGCCGGTGGCGACGCGCCGTTCACCCGCCGTCCGCTCGACGCCGCGGTCGACACCGTCGCGACAGCGAGAAAGCTCACGGTGACCCTTCCCGCCGAGGCGACGACGCCGTTGCTGACCACGCTCCCCGCCAGGTTCCACGGTTCGGTGAACGACGTGCTCCTGACCGCACTCGCGCTGGCGTTTCGCCGCTGGCGCGGTGCAGGGACACTGCTGCTCGACCTAGAAGGCCACGGCAGGCAGGAAGAGACGGTCGGCGCCCCAGCTGTTGACCTGTCCCGCACGATCGGCTGGTTCACCAGCATGTTCCCGGTGCGGCTCGATGCGGGAGATGGGGGCGATCTCGGCGCGGCACTCAAGCGGGTCAAGGAACAGTTGCGAGAGGTTCCCGGCCACGGCATCGGCTACGGCATCCTGCGTTACCTCGACGCGCTCGGCGAGTTCGCCGACGCGCTGATACCGCAGTTGTTGTTCAACTACCTCGGGCGATTCACCGCCACCGAAGGCGATGCGTGGACGCCCGCCCCCGAGGCGCCGCCGGTCGACGAGGACCGTGATCCGAGGATGCCGTTCGGGCACGCCCTCGAGATCGACGCCGTGGTGCGCGACGAGCAGGAGGGGCCGGAGCTGTCCGCGGTGTTCAGCTGGCCGTCCGCGCTGCTGGCCGAGTCCGACGTCGCCCAGCTCGGTGACATGTGGCTGGCGGCGTTACGTGCGCTGGCGTGCTACGACGGACCCGGTGGGCACACGCCGTCGGACTTCCCGCTGGTGCGCGTCGATCAGTCCGCAGTGGACACCTTGCCGCCGGTCTCCGACCTGCTGCCGCTGACGCCGCTGCAGGAAGGCATGTTCTTCCACTCGGTGTACGACGAGTCCGCACCGGACCGGTACCTCGTCGCGCAGGTGATCGAGCTGGGCGAGCCGGTCGATGCCGGCGCCTTGCGTGGCGCGGTGCAGCGTGTCGTCGACCGGCACGCACCGCTGCGAGCGGGATTTCATCAGGCGGACGACGAGCTGGTGCAGTTCATCGCCGAAGACGTCACCGTGCCGTGGCGCGAGGTTGCTGCGGACGGTCGCGACATCGAGTCCATCGTGGCGGACGAACGCGGCACGCGGTTCGATCTCAGCCTGCCGCCGCTGCTGCGGGCGGCACTGGTGCACGGGGATCGTCCTTGGCTGGTGCTGACCATCCACCACCTGGTCGCCGACGGCTGGTCGGAGCACGTGCTGTTGCGGGAGCTCATGGCCTGCTACCGCGATGAACCCGTGTTGCCGGAGCCGGCTCCGTACCGCGACTACTTGGAGTGGCTGGCGAGCAGGGAGCGGGAAGCGGCGCACGAGGCATGGCGGGAAACGCTCGCCGGCATCGAGGAGCCCACCCGATTGACGGCGGAAACCACCGGTTCCGGTGCCCGGGACCAGGTGCGGATCGAGCTGTCAACGGAGGCGACATCGGCCATCGTCGCCCGAGCGCGTGAACACGGTCTCACGGTGGGGACCCTGGTCCAGGGAGCCTGGGGGATGCTGCTCGGGCGTCTCCTCGGGCGATACGACGTCGTGTTCGGCAGCACGGTCTCCGGCAGGGAGGCCGACGTGCCCGGCATCGAGTCGATGATCGGACTGTTCATCAACACGATCCCGGTTAGGATGCGTTGGCGGCCCGATGAGCCGTGGGCCGCCGTGCTCACCCGGCTGCAGGACCAGCAGTCGAGGGTGCTGGATCACCAGCACATCGGGCTCGGCGAGCTGCACCGCATCGCGGGCCATGCCGAGCTGTTCGACACGATCATGGTCGTCGAGAACCAGCCGTCGGCCCCCGTCCCCGGGATCGTGGCGCACCGGACGGTGGAGACCGGGCACTACGCGCTGTCCGTGCTGGTCCAACCGGGCAAGCGGCTGGTGGTCAGGTTCGACCATGACACGTCGCGGCTGCAGGGCGAGTTCGTCCAGCAGCTCGCCGAGCAGTTCACGACGTTGCTCGAGTCCTCGCTCGAGCAGCCTGTCGGTCGGCTCGACCTGGTGCGCGAGCGAGGCAACGCGCTGGTCACGCCAGCGGTGCGGGACCTGCCCGCCGCGACGCTGGCAGCCGCCTTCGCAGCGCGGGTGACGGAGTCGCCGGACAACGTCGCGATGGTGTTCGAGGGAGCCGCGCTGTCGTATGGGGATCTCGACAGCCGTGCCGAGGACATCGCGCGGCAACTGCGGGCGCAGGGAGCGGGACCCGAAGACGTCATCGCGGTCGTCGTGCCACGCTCGGCCGAGCTGATCGTCGCGATCATCGGAGTGCTCAAGACCGGTGCCGCGTTCCTGCCGATCGACGTGGAGCAGCCAGAGGAGCGGGTGGCGTTCATGCTGGTCGACTCCGGCGCACGGCTGGTGATCGAGCAGGAAGGGGCGGTGTCCGAGTCGCTGTCCGTGCGAGAGTGCCCCGGCGCGCGCGAGCCAAGCGGCGTGGAGCGTGCCGCCGGTCCCGACAGCGCCGCGTACCTGATCTACACCTCCGGTTCCACCGGGCAGCCCAAGGGTGTCGTCGTCACCAACCGCGCCATTCTCAGCGAGCTCGACTGGATGCAGGAGCGCTACCCCTTCGCGCCCGACGACCGCGTGATGCAGAAGGCGTCGGTGGGTTTCGACGGCGCCGTCTGGGAGATCTTCCGCGCGTTGTCCGCCGGGGCCGCGGTGGTGATGCTGCGGCAGGACAGCCACCACGATCCGGTCTATCTCACCGAGGTCATCCGGCGCGACAAGGTCACCACGCTGGCATTCGTGCCATCCCTGATCGGCGCCTTCCTCGATCACGACGGAGTCGTGGCGGAGCCCGGCTGGGCGGCAGGGCTGCGGCGCACCTTCAGCGCGGGAGAGGCGCTGACCGGCGAGCTTGCTCGCCGCTGGCGCGCGCTGACCGGGGCGACGCTGTACAACCTGTACGGGCCTACCGAGGCGGCGATCAGCGCCACCGGGGGCGAGTACGACGGCGTCTCGGACGGACAGGTGCCCATCGGCACGCCCGGCGGCACGGTCGGCGTCCGGGTCCTGGACGGCTGCCTGCGGCCGGTGCCAGCGGGTGTGCCGGGAGAGCTCTATCTCAGCGGACCCAAGCTGGCGCGCGGCTACCACGACCGGCCCGGCCTGACCGCCGAGCGGTTCGTCGCCGACCCGTACGGCGCGCCAGGTGCACGCATGTACCGCACCGGCGACCTCGTGCGCTATGACGACGACGTCATCACTTACCTCGGCCGCACCGATCACCAGGTGAAGGTCAGGGGCAACCGCGTCGAGCTCGGCGAGATCGAAGCCCGGCTCGCCAGGGAGCAAGGGGTTACCCGTGCGCTGGTCATCGCCCGCCGCGGCAAGCTCATCGGCTATGCGGCAGGCAGCGGCCTCGTGGCCGAGGACCTGCGCGCCGCGCTCGCCGCCTCGCTGCCGGATCCGATGGTGCCCAATGCGATCGTCGTGCTCGACGCGTTCCCCACCACGGTCGGCGGGAAGGTCGACACGGCGGCGCTGCCCGAGCCCGACTTCGCCACGATCGGCGTGCGCAAACCCCGGGATGAGGCCGAGCGCGTGCTGTGCGAGATCTTCGCCGGGGTGCTCGACCGTGCCGAGGTCGGCGTGGGCGACGACTTCTTCGCGCTGGGCGGCGACAGCATCCAGTCGATCGCCGTGTCCGGCCGAGCGCGCAAGGCGGGTCTGGCGATCAGCCCTCGCGACGTGTTCGAGCACCGGACTCCTGCGAGGCTCGCATCGCTGGCACCCACGTCGCAGACGCCCACCGAGACCCGGCCCGGCGCCGATCCGGACGGCATCGGCGACGTTCCCCTGTTGCCCGTCGTCCATGCGCTGCACGAGCGCGGTGGCGGGATCACCCGGTTCAACCTGTCGAACCTGCTGCGGGTGCCGGCCGATGCCGACAGGGCGTCGTTGACGGCCGTGCTGCAAGCCGTCGTCGACCACCACGATGCGTTGCGGCTGAAGCTGACGCGCGTCGCCGACGTGCTGTGGTCGCAGGAAACGCGACCGATCGGCGCCGTGCGAGCCGAGGATGTGCTCTACGAAGGCAGCGACCTGGACACCGAGGCCGAGGCGGCGCTGGACCGGCTCGACCCCGAGGCCGGAATCATGGTGCAGGCCGTCTGGTTCCCCGAGCGGCGGCGGCTCCTGCTGGTCGTGCACCACCTCGCGGTGGACGGTGTGTCCTGGCGGATTCTCTTCGACGACCTGGCCGCCGCGTGGGCGGCGGTGCGAGCGGGACGCGAGCCAGCACTCGACCCCGTCACCACATCGCTGCGGACGTTCGCCCGTGCGATCGGCGCCGAGGCGCAGGATCCGCAGCGGCTGGCCGAGCTGGACCACTGGTCCGAGACGCTCAGTCCGGGGGCCGAACTGGTGCCAGGCGACACCGGCGCGCACACCATGGGGTCGGTCAACGAGCACGTCGTCGACGTCTCCCCGGCGGAGACCGCGCCCCTGCTCGGCGCGGACGTCACCGAGGTGCTCCTCACCGCGTTGCGGATAGCGGTGGCGCGGTGGCAGCACGAGCCCGCCGACCTGCTGGTCGACGTGGAACGGCACGGCAGGATGGGGCGCGACTCGGAGCTGGACCTGTCCCGCACGGTCGGTTGGTTCACCAGCGTCCATCCGGTGCGGCTGCCGGCCTGCGCGGCGGACGAGGCCGCGGTGGCGACGTTGAAGACGGTCAAGCAGACGTTGGCGGCGGCCCCGGACTCCGGGCTGGGATACGGCATCCTGCGGCACCTCAACCCACAGACAGCGCCGATCCTCGGGCGCTCATCGGCTCAGGTGCTGTTCAACTACTACGGCCGCATACCGATGGCGCAGCAGGTCGACTGGACACCCGTGCCGGATGCGGTGTCCTTACCCCCCGACGACGACCTCGGCATGCCGCATCTGCTCGCCGTCGACGTGGTCTGTGCGGACACCCCGGATGGGCCTCGGCTGCGGGCCACCTGGGCCTGGCCGGACGGTGCGCTGTCCGAAAAGGATGTTCAGTCGCTTGCCAACGAATGGATCGACGCGCTAGGGGAACTGGCCGGAACGAGCGCGGGTCTCATTCCCTCCGTCCTCACCACGGTCGCGTTGACGCAGCAGGAGATCGACCGCGTCGAGCGGGTCAGCCCAGGGCCGGTGGCCGACATTTGGCCGCTGTCGCCGTTGCAGGAGGGGCTCTTCTTCCACGCCAGCTACGACCAGGCCGCCGTCGACGTCTATACCGCGCAGAGCAGCTTCGACTTCGATCACTCGATCGACCTCGACCGGCTCCGCGCCGCATGCGCCACGCTGCTGGCCAGGCACCCCAGCTTGCGAGCTGGATTCACCAGTGACGGGCTCAGCCAGCCGGTGCAGTTCATCGCGACCGAGCCCACCCCGGTCATCGACGAGGTCGACCTGCGCGGCCTGCCCACCGAGGCGCGGGAGCAGCGGGTCGCCGAGCTGAAGGACGCCGACCGCAGGCGGCGGTTCGAGCTCGCCAGCCCGCCGCTGTGCCGGATGATGCTGATCCGCATCGCCGATGACCACGACAGGCTGATCGTCAGCCAACACCTGCTGCTTTGGGACGGTTGGTCGCAGCGGCTGTTCCTCGAGGAGCTGCTGCATCTCTACTCCTCGGGCGGGGATGATGCGACGCTGCCCGCGGCAGGCAGTTATCGGGACTATCTCGCGTGGCTGCAGGCCCAGGACTTCGATGCGGCACGGGCGGCGTGGCGCCAGGCGCTCGCCGGTGTGGACGAGCCGACCCTGGTGGCGCCCGCCGACCAGGGCGAGCCGGTCATCCCCGACCGCTGCGATACCGAGCTCGCGGAGAAGCTCACCGAGCGGGTGCGCGCCGCCGCCAGGAGCACGGGACTGACCCTGAACACGGTATGCAACGCGGCGTGGGGGCTGGTGCTGTCGGCCGCGGTGGGCCGTGACGACATCCTGTTCGGCTCCACGGTGGCGGGCAGGCCCGCCGAGGTACCCGGCGTCGATTCGGCCATCGGCCTGTTCCTCAACACCGTTCCGGTCCGGATCACCCTCGAGCCGGGCGAGTCGGTGCTGGATCTGATGCGGCGCATCCAGGCCGGGCGCACCGAGCTGATGGGCTACGAGTACCTCGGGCTCGGTGAGATCCAGCGCGAGAGCGGGCACAGCCGCCTGTTCGACACCCTGTACGTGCTGCAGAATTTCGCCGACGAGGACGCACTCGACGAGCTGAAGGACCGCCACGGCCTGAGTGGCATCGACAGCGTCGACGCCACGCACTTCCCGGTGACCCTGGTCATCACGCCGGGGCGGCGGTTGCGGGTCGTGCTGGACTACCGGCCGGATCTGATCGACCGGGACCTCGCCGAGTCGTTGCTGGCCCGGTTCGCCCTCGTACTCGAGCGGCTCGTCGGCGATCTCGCCACGCCGGTCGGCACGCTCGACCTGCTGCTACCCGCCGAGCGCGCCGCGCTCGCCGCCGGGTGGGACGCCACCGCGCGGCCGGTGCCGAACGAGACCGTGGCCGACATGCTCGCCGACCAGGCCGAGCGCACGCCGGACGTCACCGCGCTGGTGTTCGGCGACCGGACGCTGACCTACGCCGAGCTGGACGCCGACATCAACCGGCTGGCCCGGCTGCTGCTTGCCGAGGGCGCCGCGCCGGAGCGGGTGGTCGCGCTGGCGTTGCCGCGCTCGGTGGAGATGGTGGTGGCGCTGTTCGCGGTGCTGCGCACCGGGGCCGCGTACCTGCCGCTCGACCTGGACCATCCGGCGGACCGGCTGCGCGCGATGATCGACGACACCGGCCCGCTGTGCGTGCTCTCGGACAGCTCCGTCAGCCTGGCCGACGACGCGATCTGCCTCGACACGGCGGACGTGCGGGCACGCCTGTCCGCGCTGCCGGATGGGCCGATCGACGATGCCGAGCGGCCCGCGTTCGCCCGCGACCTGCCGCATCGGCTGGAGCACCCGGCCTACGTCATCTACACCTCCGGGTCGACCGGCAAGCCGAAGGGCGTCGTCACTCCCTACCGGGGGCTGACGAACATGCAGCTCAACCACCGCGCCGAGATCTTCGCGCCCGCCATCGCCAGCGCGGCGGCCCTCGCCGGCGGATCGGCTCGGCCGAGCGAGGGTGGGCCGGAGGTCCGCCCGAGTGGCCGAATCGGTGAGGTCACAGGAAGTGGCGAGTCGGATGCGCCGATACGTCCGGCGATCGAGAAGGCACCGCGGCTCCGCATCGCGCACACCGTGTCGTTCTCGTTCGACATGTCCTGGGAGGAGCTGCTCTGGCTCGTCGAGGGCCACGAGGTGCACGTGTGCGACGAGCGGCTGCGGCGCGACGCCGAGTCGCTGGTGGCCTACTGCCAGCGCAACGCCGTCGACGTGGTCAACGTGACCCCGACCTACGCGCAGCTGCTCATCGAGGAAGGCCTGCTCGATGAGCGACACCGGCCGCCGCTGGTGCTGCTCGGCGGGGAGGCCGTGCCGGAGTCGGTGTGGCAGCCACTTCGGGACACCGACGGCACGTACGGCTACAACCTGTACGGGCCGACCGAGTACACCATCAACACCCTCGGTGCGTCCACATCGGACAGCGCGACGCCCACCGTCGGCAGGCCGATCTTCAACACCCGCGGCTACGTGCTCGACGCGGCGCTGCGGCCGGTGCCGCCCGGCTGCCCCGGCGAGCTGTACATCGCCGGGATCGGCCTCGCCCGTGGCTACCACGAGCGGCCCGGGCTGACCGCCGACCGGTTCGTCGCCGACCCGTACGGACCGGTCGGCTCGCGGATGTACCGCACCGGCGACCTCGTCGTCCAGCGGCCGGGTAGCGAGATCATCGACTTCCTCGGCCGCACCGACGACCAGGTCAAGATCCGTGGCTATCGCGTCGAACTCGGCGAGATCGCCAGCGCGCTCGGCGAGCACCCGGACGTCGCGCACGCGGCCGTCATCGCGACCGGCCAGGGCCACGCCAAGCGGCTCGCGGCCTACGTCGTCTGCGCCGAGCAGACCGTGCCCGAGCTGCGGGACTTCCTCAAGCAGCGGCTGCCCGACTACATGGTGCCCGCCGCCTACGTCGCCGTGGACACGTTGCCGCTGACCGTTAATGGCAAGCTCGACGTCCGCGCGCTGCCCGAACCCGACGTCGCCCACAGCGGGCCGCGTCGCGAACCGGCCACCGACCGCGAGCGCGCGGTGTGCGGCCTGTACGAGACCATCCTCGATCTCGGCCCGGGCGCCGTGGGACTCGACGACGACTTCTTCGACCTCGGCGGGCACTCCCTGCTCGCCACCCGGCTGATCAGCCGCGCCCGCGCCGACCTCGGCGTCGAGCTGGCCATCCGGGACCTGTTCGAGGCGCCCACCCCGGCGGAGCTGCTCGCCCGGCTCGGCACCGCGACCGAGCCCGCGCGCCCGGCTCTGGTGCCGGTCGAGCGTCCCGCCGAGCTGCCGTTGTCGCACGCCCAGCAGCGGCTGTGGGTCATCCAGAACATGGACGCCACCTCGGCCGCCTACAACTTCCCGCTCGTGCTGCGGCTGCGAGGCAGGCTCGACACCACCGCGCTGCGGCAGGCGCTCGCCGACGTGATGCAGCGGCATGAGCCACTGCGTACCGTCGTCGACGACCACGACGGCACCCCGTTCCAGCGCGTCCTGCCCGCCGGCACGGTGGAGCCCTCGTTCCGGGTCGAGCAGACGACGCCGGACGCGGTGGCGGGCCTGGTGCACGACGAGGTCACGCGTCCGTTCGACCTCACCCGCGAGGTCCCGCTGCGGGCGACGCTGCTCGAACTCGGCGACGACGAGCACGTGCTCGTGCTGATGCTGCACCACATCACCACCGACGAGTGGTCCGACCAGCCGTTCCTGCGCGACCTCGCCGCCGCCTACGCCGCCCGTGCCGAGGGCGGGGGACCCGGGTGGGCGCCGCTGCCGGTGCAGTACGCCGACTACACCATCTGGCAGCGCGAGCTGCTCGGCGATCCGGCCGACGAAGCGAGCCTCGCGGCCCGGCAGCTCGACTACTGGGCGAACACATTGGACGGTCTGCCGGAGGAGATCGCGCTACCGGCCGACTGGCCCCGGCCCGCCCGCCCGGCGTTCACCGGTGGCACCGCCGAGCTCGACATCGACCCGGACGTCCACAAGGCACTGACCACGCTCAGCCGGGACAGCGGCAGCAGCATGGTCATGGTGCTGCACGCCGCCGTCGCCGTGCTGCTGCACCGCATGGGCGCCGGGGACGACATCCCGATCGGCAGTCCGGTCGCGGGCCGCACCGACGCCGCACTGGACGAGCTGGTCGGGTTCTTCGTCAACACCGTCGTGCTGCGCACCGACCTCGGCGGCGAGCCCACCTTCGCCGAGCTGCTGGCGCGTGTCCGCGAGCACGACCTGGCCGCGTTCTCCAACGCCGACGTGCCGTTCGAGGCCGTCGTGGACCGGCTCAACCCGGTGCGCTCGATCGGGCGCAACCCGCTGTTCCAGGTCATGGTCGGCTATCACCAGCGCGGCCGCGACGAGTTCGAGCTGCCCGGGCTGGCGACCGAGTTCCTGCCGTACGAGACGGACACCGCGAAGTTCGACCTGGTGTTCAGCTTCTCCGAACAGGATCGGCTGAGCTGCGTCTGCGAGTACGCCGACGAGCTGTTCGACGCCGCCACCGCGCGGAACCTGCTCGACCGGCTCGCCGCCGTGCTCACCGCCATCGCCACCGACTCAAACCAGAAGATCGGCGACATCGACGTCTTCGTCGACGACGAACAGCATCGGGTGCTCGACGCCTTCAACGACACCGACCGGCAGGTGGCCGAGGAGACCCTGCCGGAGCTGTTCGCGCGGCAGGTGGCCGATCGCCCGGACGGGATGGCCGTCGTCGACAACGGCACCGAGCTCAGCTATGCCGCGCTCGACGCGCGCGCCAACCGCATCGCCCGGCTGCTGGCCGCCAGGGGAGTGGCAGCGGAGGACGTGGTCGGGATCGCCGTGCCCCGCTCTGCCGACATGGTTGCCACCATCCTCGCGACCCTCAAGCTGGGCGCCGCGTTCCTGCCGCTCGACCTGGCGCATCCCAGCGACCGGCTCGCCTACATGCTCGGCGACGCGGGAGCGCGGCTCGTCGTCGCGACCGAGAGCGTCGAGGGCAAGATTCCCGCCGTCGACGGCGTGGCCACGCTGTTGCTCGACGCACCCGGTGTCGGCGAGGAGTTGGCCGCGCTCGATCCCGCCGACCCGGGGACCGGACCGTCCGGATTGGACAGCGCTGCCTACGTCATCTACACCTCCGGCTCGACCGGCAGGCCCAAGGGCGTCGTGGTGCCACACGAGGGCATCGCCAGCCTCGTCGCCACCGCCGTCGACCGGATGGGGCTGCACCCGGACGCGTCGGTGCTGCAGTTCGCGTCCATCGGGTTCGACGTCGCGGTGTTCGAGCTGTGCATGGCGCTGTGCCACGGCGGCAGGGTGGTGCTCATCACCGACGAGGCACGGGTCGCGGGACCAGAGCTGACGGAGTTTCTCGCCGAGCACGCCATCACGCACGGCATCTTGCCGCCGTCCCTGGTGGCCGCGCTGCCGTCAGAGTGCGAACTGCCCGATGGCGCGACGATCCTGGTCGGCACCGAGACCGTGCCGCCGGAGCTGTTCGACCGCTTCCCGCGCACCAACCTCATCGCCGCCTATGGGCTCACCGAGGCGACGGTGAACTCGACGCTGTGGCAGCCGGAACCCGGCTGGCGCGGCCCGATCCCCATCGGCGTGCCCGACCCCAACACCCGCTGCTACGTGCTCGACGACGCCCTGCGGCCCGTGCCGCAGGGCGTGGTGGGCGAGCTGTACGTCGCGGGCCGTGGCCTGGCCCGCGGCTACCTCGGCAAGCAGGGGCTGACCGCCGATCGGTTCGTCGCGGATCCGTACGGTGCGCCCGGCTCGCGGATGTACCGCACCGGCGACCGCGCCCGGTGGCGTTCCGATGGCACGTTGGACTTCCTCGGCAGGGTCGACAACCAGGTCAAGATCCGTGGCTACCGCATCGAGCTGGGCGAGATCGAGGCAGCGTTGCGGACCCATCCCGCCGTCTCGCAGGCGGCCGTGGTCGCGGATCGGGCCGGCGACATCGTCCGGCTGGTCGGCTACGTCGTCGCGGATGACGTCGACCCCTCGGCGGTGCGCGGTCACGCCGCCGCGCTGCTGCCGGAGTACATGGTGCCCGCGCTGGTCATCGCCCTCGACGGTCCGCTGCCGCTGACACCCAACGGCAAGCTCGACCGCAAGGCGCTGCCCACCCCGGACTGGTCGCAGGCGACCGGCCAGGACCGCCCGCGCACCGCACGGCAGCGGGCGCTGGCCGAGCTGTTCGCCGAGCTGCTCGAACTCGACGACGTCGGCATCCACGACAACTTCTTCCACCTCGGGGGGCACTCCATGGCCGCCATGCGCCTCGTCGGGCGAATCCGCTCCCGGCTCGACGCCGAGATCACCGTCCGCGACGTCTTCGACGCGCCCACCGTCGCGCAGCTCGCCGAGACGCTGACCGACGGAACGGACGCGCGGCCACGGCTGCTTCGGAGCGAGGCGGACGAGGAGCCCGGTGTCGCCGCGCCGGTGCAGCGT
Source organism: Actinophytocola sp. (assembly GCA_009377395.1). Lineage (GTDB taxonomy): Bacteria > Actinomycetota > Actinomycetes > Mycobacteriales > Pseudonocardiaceae > Haloechinothrix_A. Next base: position 32,030 of record WHUB01000050.1, read on the forward strand.
TGGCAGTGGCAGCGACAGCAACGGCAGCCCCGCTACGACCACGCCCTCGTGCTGCGCGCCACGGACGGGATCGACGCGGCCGCGCTCGCCGCGGCGCTGGCCGACGTGGCGGAGCGGCACGAACCGCTGCGGACGACGCTCGTCGACGACGGCGGGACCCTGCTCGGCAAGGTCGCGGCGGCGCCCGAGCTGGAACGCGACCGCTGCACCGACCTGGACGCCCGGCTCGCCGAGCTGGCGGCGGAGGCCCCCAACTCCGCTCGGCCGCCATTGCGGGCGACCCTGGTGACCACCGCGGACGGGGACCAGGCGCTGCTGTTGCGCATGACCTACCTCGGTGTCGACGAGTGGTCGGTCGTGCCGCTGCTGCGGGACCTCGCGACGGCCTACGGGACCCGAGTCGGCGGTGACGCGCCACGGCTGCCGGAGCTGCCGCGCCGCTACACCGACTACGTCCGGTGGGCGCACGAGGTGCTCGACACCGGCGATCGGCGGAACCAGCAGCTCGACTACTGGCGCCGCACCCTCGACGGCGTGCCCGCAGTGCTGCCGCTGCCCGGCACGGCTCCCGGTGGCGAGCCCTGCGGCGAGATCATCGAGTGCCCGCTCGACGAGGAGCTACGGGCCGGCATCGACCGGCTCGCCGCGCAGAGCCGAACCAGCACGTTCATGGTGCTGCACGCCGCGCTCGCCACCGTGCTGACGGCGCGCGGCGCGGGCACAGACCTGCCCATCGCGGCGATGGTCGCCGGGCGCACGGATGACACGCTGGCCGATCTGGTCGGCTGCTTCGCCAACACGCTGTTGTTGCGCACCGGCACCGCGGGCGATCCCACGTTCACCGACCTGCTGGCCCGGGTGCGGGGCACGGCGTTGGACGCGCTCGACAACCAGGATGTGCCGTTCGCCGACGTCGCCATGGCGCTCGGACTTCCGGACGAGGCCCCGCAGGTCATGCTGGTGCAGCATGAAGAGGCCGACATCGACCAGCTCGAAGGCGCCATCGGAGAGCTCGACGCCGTTCCCACCGGGACGGTGCTCGCGGATCTGACGCTGAGCTTCTACCAGCCCGGTGCCGACGGCCCGATACCCGCGTACCTCGGCTACAACGCCGCGCGTATGGACCGCGCGACCGTCGAGCGCCTGGCCACCGACCTGCGTGATGTTCTGCGCGACGCCGCCCTGCATCCGGACCGGCGGTTGTCCGGTCTCACCGACACCAAGGAGGAAAACCCATGAGCAGCAACCCGTTCGACGACCCCCAGGGCAGCTTCTTCGTGCTCGTCAACGACGAGGGCCAGCACTCGCTGTGGCCCTCCTTCGCCGAGATCCCGTCGGGATGGAAGACGGTCTTCGGCGAGGCAGACAAGGACGCCTGCCTTGACTACGTCGAGCAGAACTGGCAGGACCTGCGTCCGAAAAGCCTGATCGACGCCATGGGGGA
>WHUB01000510.1 GCA_009377395.1 Actinophytocola sp.
TAGCAGCTCAGGGCTCCCGACACTGGACTGCCGCGACCACGTCCGACCTCGACAGCAGTGTGATCGCGATCGATGCCGATGATCGGGTCCGCATGGGTTCGGGTATGGAACACAGTGTTCCTGTGGTTCGACCTACGGCTTACGTCAGCTTGTGATGTCGTCGCTGGCGAGGTGCTGTCACAGGGCGTTCTCCTCAGGTGCGGATTCCGGCGTAATGGCCCAGCGTGTCCGGAGGAATTGGCCCGCTGCGTCCGGGGGTAATGGCCCGGTGGGCGAGTAGGCCGTCCCAGATCAGCGTCACGGGCTGGCTGTGGAAATGGTCGTGCAGTTCGGTGAGGAACGCGATCAGCGATTCGGTGTTGTAGCTGCCTTCCTTGATCTGGAACACCCAAGCGGCCTCGCTGCGGTCGGGTTGGTAGGCGAACGCGCCGGACATCGACATGCGTTTCCAGGAGAACTGGTGGCGCAGCACCGGGGTGTGGCCTCGGGGCGCCCAGGCGGCTCTTACCGCGGGGAGTAAGGAGAATCCGCTTTCGTCTTGGAAGCAGATCCAGGCGCCTC
>WHUB01000511.1 GCA_009377395.1 Actinophytocola sp.
AGGGTGTCGAGCTGGGCGATGGTAGGGGCGTCGATGAAGAAGGTCACGACGCGGTCACCCGACTCCGTCAGGCGGGCCGATGACCGTCCCCGGCTGCTTCAGCCCCACCACTGAGCGCAGCGCCGGCGGGTCCTCGGCGTTGCCCGGCCGCACCGCCGGCCATGGCCGGTTGCCCACGAGCCACTCGACCTCGGCGCACGGCGGATGACTGACCTTGATGTCCTGCAGTACGCCTTCCCCAGTCTCCAGGTACACCTGGCGGGCACAGCGCCGCAGGCGGGGATAATGCGCGGGCTCGCCGAGGCCGATATTGACGAGTTCGGGCACCACGTGCCGCCCGGTCGCCAGCTGGTACAGCTGCACGATGCCGTCTCCGGCCGGGCGCGCGGCTATCTCCATCAATATCACCCGCCCGTCGCTGGTCAGCCGCAGCTCGGTGTGGGTGATGCCGTCGGCAAACTCCAGCCGTTCCACGATCGCCCGGTTGGCGGCGAGCAGCTTCTCCCGGTCCGCCGACTCATGCGCCGAGACGGTGTGCGCCAGCTCGACGAACCGATCGGT
>WHUB01000512.1 GCA_009377395.1 Actinophytocola sp.
CAAGGCCATGATCACGGCCGCGACCAGGAATAAGAGACCCACCGACTTGACGGCATACGTTGGCCAGAGACGTGACCCGATCACGTTCTTCTCGGTCTTTCGGTACCCGGGGAACTGGGTGTGCTTCTGATACCAGACGAGGGCGAGATGCACCGCAAGGAGGACACCGATGGCGACGGGGACCAGCATGATGTGGAGGGAGTAGAGACGGGGGATGATCCCCTCGGCGGGGAACTCTCCCCCGAATACGAGAAAGGCGACCCACACTCCGACCAACGGTACCGACAGGGCAATGGAGTAGGCCACCCGGAGTCCGGTTCCAGAGAGGATGTCGTCGGGAAGCGAGTACCCGGTGAACCCGTTGAAGATGGCGAGGAGCAGCAAGGTCACCCCGACGATCCAGTTGATGTCGCGTGGCTTGCGGAAGGCACCAGTGAAGAACACCCTGCCGAGATGGACCACGATGGCGGCGACGAATATCAATGCCGCCCAGTGGTGGGCTTGACGCATCACCAACCCTGTCCGCACCTCGAAACTGATCTCGAGGACCGAGCGGTAGG
>WHUB01000513.1 GCA_009377395.1 Actinophytocola sp.
ACTCCAGCGCCAGGATCATCTGGGCACTGGAGAAGTTCGGGTGGGCGTGGGACGTTCGCTGGCCGAGCCCGGAGCGGGTCGAGGCCAAGCGGGCGGACGACTACGGCGGCGAGAAGACCCTGATCGCCAGCTGAGAAGTTTCCCTGAACTGGCGCGACGTAGTTCCCGTTCCCCCGTGAGAACTACGTCGCGCCCCCAGGATTGCCGGACTTCGGTGACCCCGGGAGCTCGGGGTCACCCCGCGCTAGCCAAGCGGCGGGGATCGCGGGGAATATCCCGCGCGGAAGGCATGATTGCCCTGTGAGCAACACAGCGACCACCCGACCTCGTGCGACGCCAAGCCGGGTCCGAATGACTGGCAAGCAACGCCGGGAACAGCTCCTCGATATCGGACGGGCACTCTTTGCCGAACGGGGCTTCGACGGCACGTCGATCGAGGAGATCGCCAACCGGGCCGGCGTCTCCAAGCCCGTGGTTTACGAGCACTTCCACAGCAAGGAGGGCCTCTACGCAGTCGTGGTGGACCGGGAGATGGAGGAGCTCCTCGACGCGATAACCA
>WHUB01000514.1 GCA_009377395.1 Actinophytocola sp.
ATTCCGGGCTCGCAAAAAAACGAGTCGTAGCCGTAGTGCGAGCGCAGGGCGATGAAGCGCTCGTTCTCGAGCCGGTCGCGGCCCAGCAGGATGCGCAGCACCGCCGCTTTGAGGTTGTCGTAGCGGATCAGCCCGGCGGGGACGCCGCCGAAGTGGGCGAACGCGAGCGCGTGGCCTTCGAAGAACGCCTCCTGCGCCTGATGCACGAACGCGATCGCGAACCCCCGCCCGGAGGCGGACAGCCGCATGATGAACAGCTGCAACACCAGCAGCTGCCCGTCGATGCGAGCGCGGAACTCCCCGAAGTCGACCTCGGCGTCCGCGCCCGGGGCGTGCTCCTGGCCGACGGTGACGTCCATCGCGACGTTCGCCAGCTCCGCCTTGACCTCGGCGACGAACCCGCGCACGGCCGACTCGCTGACCTGCGCGTCGTGCTCGTCCACCAGGCGCTGCCACACCCGCCGGGCGGTGTGACGCTGCTTGCGCGGCACCTTGTCCGCCACGTCGGCCTCGAGCCAGCCGCGGATCACGGGCTTCCACGGGCCCAACGCCGGCGAT
>WHUB01000515.1 GCA_009377395.1 Actinophytocola sp.
GGATGCGAGTGGTCGGGTTGACGAAGACGACCCGGCGCGCCTTCAGCACGGTGAACAGCGACTTCAGAGCCTGCCCGACCAGTGCGCGCGGGCTGCCCGAAGCGGGCAGCGCGGTCTTGATGTCGTCGCGGGTGATCTCGCGCAGCGACCGGTGTCCGGCGGCTGCCCAGTCGCGCAGCACCGGGAGTGCGGAGCGGACACGCCAGCGGATGGTGGTGCGGGACCGTGGGCGGGAGCGCGGCGCGCTGGTGCTGCCGTCGCGGAGGACCTCGAACCAGGTCCGCACTTCGCTGGCCATCGGTTCGGGCAGGCCCTCGACCTGGCCGGCGAACCAGGCGTCCAGCGGCCGGGGACGGTCGTCGTCGAGCATTCCGGCGCTGGCCAGGATCTCCAGGACGGGTTGCACGTGGATGCCGACCTGGGCGAGCACAGCCACCTCACTGGCCCTGATGGCCGCGCCGGGGGTGTCTTGGCAGGCGAGCAGGATCCGGATGCCTTCCCGTGCGCTGTTGCGCCTCGTCTTCGTCCAGCCGTGCGCGACGGCGTGCTCGATCGCGG
>WHUB01000516.1 GCA_009377395.1 Actinophytocola sp.
GGCGGCCATGGGTGCGCTGCCGAAGGCGATGTCGGTCACCGAGTCGCAGACCCGTGCTGCGGAGGGTGGCTCCTTCAGCAGGATGTGGAAGAGCGTCGGTGACCCGAACAGGAACGTCAGCCGCTCGCGCCGGACGAGCTCGAGCACCGCCTCGCCGGCGAGCGCGGCGACGAACCGTTCGGTCGCGGCGTGCAGGGCGAGCACCCGCTCCCGCATGGCGAGCCGGAACGCGATGCGCCCTGCCTCCCGGCGGGTACGGCCGGTGTGCAACCATCCCGCCACCCGGCCCAGCTGTCGTTCCAGCTCGCGTTCCCTGCTGTTGTAGGCATCGCCGTAGACCGGGTCGTAGGGGAACTTCTCGGCCGGGGTCGCCAGCACGTCGAGCAGGGTGGCGAGCAGCTCGGCTGCCTCGGCTGTGGGAAGCACGCCCGCTTCGGTCAGCGCGATGACGTGGGCGAGGTCGGCGAGCGTCAGACCATGATGCAGCAGCGGGGCATCGGCGAGTTCGAGGGCGTAGCCCGCCTCAATCAGCTCGGGTGCCGGGCCGCTGGTGATCCG
>WHUB01000517.1 GCA_009377395.1 Actinophytocola sp.
CTCCATGACCCCCCGCCGCAGTCGCTGCAGGCGCGGGGTCTCGGTCGCCACCCGCATCCCCGGCACCACGGGCGTGGTGCAGGCCGCCGGCGTGCCCCGCCGCCCGTCGATCTCCACCAGGCACAGCCGGCAGGAACCGAACGCGTCGAGCCGGTCGGTGGCGCAGAGCCGGGGGACGGGGATCCCGGCCAGGGCGGCCGCCCGCAGCACCGACGTCCCTTCCGGCACGGTCACGACCCGGCCGTCCACCTCGACGGTGACGGACGGGTCCCCGGAGCGGGCGGGCGTGCCGAGGTCGGGTTCGCGGGTCAGGGGCATCGTCGGTCCTCCGTCGCACCGGGTGCGGGGCCGCGCCGGGGCGCGGTGAAGTCGTCTCGGAAGTGGCGCAGCGCGCTGCGGACGGGCAGCGGTGCGAGGCCGCCCAGGGCGCACAGCGAGGCGTCGGCCATGACCTCGCAGAGGTCGTCGAGCAGGTTGAGGTCGGAGCTGGTGTCTCCGCCGGCCAGGATCCGGTCGATCACCTCGACACCCCGGACCGCTCCGATCCGGCAGGGGGTG
>WHUB01000518.1 GCA_009377395.1 Actinophytocola sp.
GCAATCGCCCAGGCCCGCGCGCCACGCTCGGCGTTGAACTGGCTGCGCAAGGGCGCCGGAGCCAGCATCCTCGCCGACCTTGCCGCCGGTCGGCTCGCCGCCACCCACGACGCCCTCGATCACCACCAGCGACAGCGGCCCGCCGACTACCTGCGGCAGATGCTCATCACCGGTGGCGTTCTCGCTCCCCGCGACGAGGAACTGGCACGAGTCGAACGGTGGCTGGCCGACCTGCTTGCCGCCATCGAAGATCCGGAGCATCGGCGGCTCGTGCGCGCCTTCGCAACCTGGCGGGTGATGCGCCGGTTGCGCCGCAGCGCCGAGGCCCGGTCAACGCCGCGCACCTACACCGCCCACGCCAGAAACAAGGTCAAGGCAGCGGTCGATTTCCTGGCCTGGCTCGCTGCACGCGACACCGCACTGGTCGACTGCCGCCAGGCCGACATCGATGAGTGGCTCACCACCGGGCCCGGGGCCTGCCAGGTGCGCGACTTCACCGCCTGGGCCGCCGAACGCCGACACTGTGAGGAGTTCATCGTCCCAGGCCCGCAGCGGCG
>WHUB01000519.1 GCA_009377395.1 Actinophytocola sp.
GGTGAAGGTGAATTTCTCGTCATCTTCGTCGATGGTGAAGGCGCCGGGATTCGACCCCCGTCCGCTGCCGGAGTGAGCCCGCCAGGTGGCTGCAAGGCCGAGCACAATCTGCCGGCGGTCAGCGGCGATGACTCGCTCGGTTTCGTTGCGCCATCCGCGGCTGAGTGCGTCGGACCAGGCGTCGGCGATTCCTTCCTCGCCGAGTCGCTGGTGGACGAAGCTGATGAGTCCGCCGATCATCCCGGCCATGGTGTCGTGTAGGCCGCGCCATTCGTGCCGCATCTGGTCACACAGGCTCACGGCTTGATCGAGGTCGCCCCGTTCGATTGCCTCGATGGCGCGGTCCATGGTGGGGCGAGACATCTCATCGAGCTCACCCGCACTGAACCATCGGTCCTGGTTACCGATGGGAGCGACGTTCTGGTCTTGCTGGTTTGTCGGCATCGTTGCCTCCCGTGACTGGGGTGTGATGGGTGCAGACTCAGCTGCGGGAGCGGTACTCCCTGAGTAGACCCCGGGAGATGATCGTCTTCTGGATCTCGCTGGTGCCCTCGCC
>WHUB01000051.1:0-13323 GCA_009377395.1 Actinophytocola sp.
GCATGCTCCTTTTCCGAGTGCGCGGTCACCAGCGTGGCGTCCAGGTCGATGATCAACGGGCGTGTGGCGTCGATGCCATGGTCCGGGGCCAGTTTCCCGGCATGACCCCAGGCATGCTTCCGCGCTGCGGCGCGGGCCCGGTCGATCGCCGACAGCACCGTGCCGGCATCAGCGGCCAGCGTGGTGATCAGCCGCGACACCGTCGGATCCGAGGCCACCCGTCCGAACACCGCTGGCTGCTCACGCAGCAGGGCGATATCAGCCAGACAGTCCCCACCGAGGGCGACCGCCACCGCGAGATCGAGCAGGATCTTGCCCGGATCATGGGTAGCTGACGGTTTACGCCACGGCGCCACTGCTGCCGAGAGCGCCCTGGTTAGTCCGGTCTTCTCGGCGGTACGCAGCAGCGCGACCGCACCGGCCTGCGACACGATCCCAATTCCGGCCGTGTCAACCGACAACGACGGGTAGGGACCAGTAGACTTACCCACCAGAAAGGTGCTCCTCGAACTCGCGAAAACTCGGGCCTCAGCAATCCGAATTATCGCAGCTCGGAGCACCTTTCTTCTTCATCAACACGACCCAACCCCCGCAACACCGCGAAAGCGCGAGGTTAGCCTGCAACGTTGACTGCAACCACGTCGCAGACCTGCGGATGCTCTCCGGGTCGCCGTCAATTCTGGTATCTATGCTCACACTTCCCCCGGCCTCAAGCCAACTTCAGTTCCGTGACAATCACTCGACCTGAGGCAGCGACTGTTTCGCCGCATCGTCAGCTTCGGCGTAGGTACGACCACCCTCTGCGACCGCATCGGCGGCAGCGGACGTTCCAGTCGATAGTTCTCCTGCGGCATTGACCAACTTCGACATGACCGACCCCATAACGCCAGTCAACTCTCCCGCATCAGGCGCCGGAGGAGTCCTCCCCGAACTTTCCAAAGAATCGGCGCCGGACCGTAGAATACTGGCCGTTTCCTCGATCACGCCTTGGTCGGCGGTGAAACCACCTGACATGGTCACCTATCCTCACCCGCTCCGCTGCTGATCCTCAGCGATCTGCACGTCAAGGTAGATAACGTCGTAGGGTTGATACTTGGCGATTTCGTCTAATTCCGCCGTAGGCAACAGCACCCATGGCTGGTGGCGGCCGCACCCACGCACAAGTCGGTCCAGTGCGGTGTAGGCGAACAGCGCTATCCGCCCGTCGTCCAGGCGACGGAAGTCGACCGCCATCGACTCGGCTACGTCGCTGTCGGCCACAGGTATGTAGAGGATGGGCGGCACGACCGGCCGAGCTGCCTCCGCAGATCCGACTGCCCCTGTCATGGCACTCAATTGAGTCACTCCCCACCCCGATCGGCCACTGCCCTCATCGCAACTCGGCGATGTCGCAACCTTCGCACCAGGGCATTTCCGCCAGTCTCGTTCCGGCTTCCCCCGGACGTCAGTGGCCAACCATACCGTCACGAGCACCCCCACGCAGCAGAATCCGCTCTTTGCCCAAGGGTGTGCGCGGAAGCCGACATACCAGCCGGTTTCGCGCTGTACGCGGAAACTGTCCCGTATGGACGTCAGTGCGCAGCGGGTCATCCCGGTCAAGCCGGGCCAGGTCGCTGCCTACGCCATGGACTGGCGGCACGACCACGAGTGGACGCAAGGAATCACCCGGGCCGAGCTGACCACCGAGGCGGCGGGCGGCGGGTTCGGCGTCGGCGCGGAGGTCACGCGCACCGCGTACTTCCTCGGCAAGCGGATCGACTACGTGCTGCGCGTCGAGGAGCACGAGCCGCCGCACCTGCTCGACATGAGATCGGTGCGTGGCCCGTTTCCGATGCACGTGACGTATCGCTTCGACGATCACCCCGACAGCACGCTGGCGCAGATCAGGGTGCGCGGTGACGCGGGCGGGCTCTACCGCATCGCGGGCCCGCTGCTCGGCCCGATGGTGCGAGCGAACCTGCGCAAGGACCTGCGTGACCTCGAACGTGCGGTGAGCTGACTCAGTCCAGGTCTGGACCCTTGGCGCGCAGGTCGTTGACCGTGCTCATGGCCTCACGGAGCTCGGCGAGCCAGGACTCGGTGTGCTCCCCGACCAGCCGCACGCACCAGGCGAGCGCCTCCGAACGCGACCGGGCGACCCCAGCGTCGACCAGCGTGTCCAGCACGAGACGTTCCGGCTGCCGCAACCGCGTCATGACCGGCGCCGAGTGGGTGGTGAACAGCTCCTCGGTGTCTCTGATCTTGGCGCCCCAGGCGACCTTGCGCCGATAGCGGTGCTCGGCCTGGCGGGCGATCTCGATCCTGGTTTCCCGTGTCTCCTCGCGGAAACGTGCGATGCGACCGGACTCGGCGGCCGCACGTTCGGCGTCGTCGGCGAAGGTCTCCGTCAGCGCCGGAAGCTCGCCGACGACCAGAATCTCCTCGCGGTCGACGACGACCTTCGGGGCGCCGGTGAACCAGTCGCCGGGCAGCCTTCCCGCGAACCACGCTGCCGCGTCGTCGGCAGGCGGCGCCTCGGTCTGCGCCCAACCACCCCTGCCCTTCCAACCGCGTCCCATGTGTCCCCTCGCTCCGAACCGTGTGTGCATGTCAGCTCCAGGTGATTACAGCATTACATCACTTCCGACATTACGCCCGGAGCCAGCGAGCAAAGGCGGAGTTCTCCCACAGCGGAATGCCGAACACGCAGGCACGAACGCAGGACACGACGTCCCGAGCAGGACACGACGCGCGGGGGGCCGCGGCTACCGGAGGGCGGTGGCCAGCTCGTCGGCGGAGGTGGCGGGGCGGTCGCAGACGTAGCCCCGGCAGACATAGGCCGCCGCGTCGCCGCCGACGAGCGGACGGTCCGCCAGCAGCGGCACGCCCTCGGCGTCCGGCTGCCCCGCGAGCACGACCGCGCCGCCGTGCGCCGCGCCCGCGGCCACATCGCGCAGCAACGCCCGCTGCGCGTCGTCGCCGCCGACCACGGCGACCTGCACCGGCCCCGAATGCGCGGCCTCGGCCACGGCGAGCCAGTTGCCCGCGAACCGGGGCGCACGCGACAGCAGCGTGCCGTTGCGGTCCATCATCCGCTCGCACTCCTCCCGATACCGCCCGGCACTGTCCACGCCGGCCAGCGCGGACGCCGTCAGCAGGGCCGACGCCAACGCGGACGCCCCGGACGGGCTCGCGTTGTCGCCGGGATCTGCGGGCCGGTGCACCAGCGCCTCGGCGTCGTCGGCGGTGTCGAAGTACGCCCCGAGCGTCGCCGGGTCGGCGAAGCGCGCCAGCGCGACGTCGAGCAGCGCGGTGGCCTCGGACAGCCAGGACGGCTCGCCTGTCGCCTGGTGCAGCGCCAGCAGTCCCTCGGCGAGACACGCATAGTCGCCGAGCACCCCGGCGGCGTCGCCGACGGCGCCGGCCCGGGAAGCCCGCCGCAGCCTGCCGTCGATCAGGTGGACGTCGAGCAGGTACCGCGCGGCCTCCCCGGCGGCCTCGATCCAGCCGCCGTGGCCCAGCGCGACACCGGCCTCGGCGAGCGCGGTGATCGCCAGCCCGTTCCACTCCGCGAGCACCTTGTCGTCGCGCCCCGGCTGCGGCCGCTCGGTGCGCACGGCGAGTAGCTGCCGCCTGATCCGGCGCAGCCGCTGCGGGTCGTCTGGGTCGGCGCGCAGCTGCAACGTCGACGTCCCGTGCTCGAAGGTGCCCTCCTCGGTCGCCCCGAACAGCTCGGCCGCCCAGGCGCCGTCCTCCTCCCCCAGCACCTCGCTGAGCTGCGCCGGTGCCCACACGTACGTCAAGCCTTCGACGCCCTCGGTGTCGGCGTCGAGCGAGGCCGTGAACGCGCCCTGCGCGGTGGTCATGTCGCGCAGCAGGAACTCGGCCGTCTCCTCGGCGACCCGTTTGGCCAGCGCGGACCCGGTGCGGCGGGCCAGGTGCGCGTAGGCCCGCAGCAGCAGCGCGTTGTCGTAGAGCATCTTCTCGAAGTGCGGCACCACCCAGTTCGCGTCGACCGAGTAGCGCGCGAACCCGCCCGCGAGCTGGTCGTACATCCCGCCGCGCGCCATCGCGTCGGCGCACGAGTCGACCATGGCGAGCGCGTCGGCCGCCCCGGTGCGCTCGTGGTGCCGCAGCAGGAACTCGAGCACCATCGACGGCGGGAACTTCGGCGCGCTGCCGAAACCCCCGGTGGCGTCGTCGAACTGCGAGCGCAGCACGCTCACCGCTTCGTCGAGGGTCTCGCCGGTGACCTCCGATCCGGACAGCGGGCCGGTCTGCTCGGCCAGGTGCGCCACGATCTTGCCGCCCGCCTCGCGGATCTCCTCACGCCGGTCGCGCCATGCCGTCACCACGGCGTCGAGCAGCTGACCGAACGACGGCATGCCCATGCGCGGCTGCGGCGGGTAGTACGTGCCGCAGTGGAACGGCTCGCCGTCCGGGGTGAGGAAGCACGTCATCGGCCAGCCGCCCTGGCCGGTCATCGCCTGCGTGGCGGTCATGTAGACGGCGTCGATGTCGGGCCGCTCCTCGCGGTCGACCTTGATGTTGACGAAGTTCTCGTTCATCACGGCGGCGGTGTCGGCGTCCTCGAACGACTCGTGCGCCATGACGTGGCACCAGTGGCAGGCCGCGTAGCCGATGGACAGCAGGATCGGCACGTCCCTGCGCTGGGCCTCGGCGAGCGCCTCGGCCGACCAGGGCCACCAGTCGACCGGGTTGTCGGCGTGTTGGAGCAGGTACGGACTGGATGCGCTGCCGAGCCGGTTCATACCTTCCAGGGTGGCAGAGTCAGGACTCCCGCGTGTCCTCGGTGTCGGCGCTCTTCTCATCCCGCTCCGGTTCCTTGTCGAAGCTGGCGGGGACGCGCTTGAGGTGCTTGGTCATCGACCGGACCAAGAACACGACGGCGATGAAGAACAGGATCAGCACGACCAGCCCGATCGGCGAGGCCTTGCCCTCGTCCTCGTCCCGCGCGGCGGCCTGTGGCGCCTGGGCGACGACGACCGTCGTCGTCTCGGTGTGCGGAACCGGCCCGGCGAGGCCGGGCAGCTGCATCGTCATGGTTGCGCCTTCCGGTCGATACCTGCGAACAGGTCATCCTCGGGCAGTGTGCTGTCGACGAACGACCTCACCAGCTCGTACTCCTCCGTCGGCCACACCTCGCGCTGCATGTCGAGCGGCACGGCGAACCAGCGGCTGTTCGGGTCGATCTGGGTGGCGTGGGCCTTGAGCGCCTCGTCACGGATCTCGAAGTACTCGGCGCACTCGATCTGGGTGGTGACCCGTTCCATCACGTCGGCCTTGTCCGGGTCCCACCTGCCGATCCACTCGCCGTAGGGCGACTCGAGCCCCCGCGCGAGCAGTCCCTCGTGGAAGGTTGTGATCTTGGCCCGGGAGAAGCCGTGCGAGTAGTACAGCTTCAGCGGCTGCCAGGGCTCGCCCGCGTCTGGGTACTGCTCAGCGTCGGAGGCGGCGTCGAAGGCGGCGACCGAGATCTCGTGGCAGCGGATGTGGTCCGGGTGCGGGTAGCCGCCGTTCTCGTCGTAGGTGACGACGACGTGCGGGCGGAACTCCCTGATCTCGCGGACAAGCGCCTCGGTGGGCTCGTCGAGCGGGATCGCCGCGAAGCAGCCCTCCGGCAGCGGCGGCATCGGCTCGCCCTCGGGCAGGCCGGAGTCGATGAAGCCGAGCCAGCGGTGGCTCACGCCGAGGATCTTGGCGGCCCGTGCCATCTCCTCCCGGCGGACCGCGGTCATGTTGGCGTGGACCTCCGGCCGGTCCATCGCCGGGTTGAGCACGCTGCCGGCCTCGCCCCCGGTGCAGGTCACGACGCGCACGTCGTAGCCCTCCGACACGTAGCGGGCCATGGTCGCCGCACCCTTGCTCGACTCGTCGTCAGGATGGGCGTGCACGCTCAGCAGGCGCAGCCGCTTGTCGTCGGTCACCCTCGGTACCCCTTCTCTCGCTGTGCTCGACCCAGCACCCGATACTGTCCATTGTCCTCGTCCCCACGACAGCAACGGCCGGGAGGGTAAGTCCATTCCATGAACACGCCACCGCCAGGCCGTTACGGACCGCGCAGCGCGACCGGCGCGACGCGGCGAGGCACGATCATCTTCGGCGTGGTCGCGGTGGTCGTCAGCACCGTCATCGCCTACTTCGCGTTCAGCCTCATCGGCTCGGAGCCGATCACGGCGGAACGAGTCGCCTTCGCACCGCAGCCGCACAACAGGATGTCGGTGACCATCGACGTGCGGCGTGACCAGCCGCAGCGGCCCGCGGTGTGCGTCGTCACGGTGCTGGACATCAGCGGCGAGGAGACCGGGCGGAGAGAGGTCTACGTCCCGCCCGCGGACGACGACGTCCGACTACGGACGGTCATCCAGAGTGGCGATCCCCCGGTCACGGCCGATGTGTTCGGTTGCACCTATTCCGTCCCTGAGTACTTGTCAAGGCAACTGCGGCCAACGGGGTGAATCCAGCGGCGAATGCCGTAGGCTGAATAGTACGAGCGGCGTTTGACCCGCTCAGCGTGCTATCCTCAAGAGTCGGCACGGCCCCATAGGGCCGTGTCTTTCCTTATATGTGTCGTCGAGGAGGCGACACGGCCGGCACGAAACGCGTACCGGTACGCACGACGAGGAGATGGTGACCGTGAGCGACACCAAGGTGACCTGGCTGACCCAGGATGCCTACGACAGGCTCAAGCACGAGCTCGATGAGCTGATCGAGAATCGCCCGGTCATCGCCGCGAAAATCAACGACAGTCGCGAAGAGGGTGACCTCAAGGAGAACGGTGGTTACCACGCCGCCCGTGAGGAACAGGGGCAGCAGGAGGCCCGCATCCGGCACCTGCAGGAACTGCTGCGCACCGCCAAGGTCGGCGAGGCACCCGAGAATGACGGTCGCGCGGCCCCGGGCATGGTTCTCACCATCCGCTACGACGGGGACGACGACGAGGAGACCTTCCTGCTCGCCACCCGCGAGGAAGGCGGCGGCGGCGAGATCGAGGTGTACTCGCCCGAGTCCCCACTAGGTAAGGCGCTGCTCGGCGCAACCGAAGGCGAGTCGCGCGAGTACGAGCTGCCCAACGGCAGCAAGCAGAAGGTCACACTGATCAAGGCCGTGCCCTACGGCGGCGGCTGAGGTCGAAACCGACGTCTGAAGCGGATCGCGCGCCCTGGTCAGGGGCGCGCGATCCGTTCTAGTAGTGGCCTGATCCTGGGCCGCACCGGCGTCGACAGCGCGATCGACGTCGACGTCCTGCGCACGCCGGGCACGTCGACCACCGTGTCGATCACCCGCTGCAGGTCGTCGTTCGAGCGCGCCACCATCCGCACGAACAGGTCGCCCTGCCCGGTGGTGGCGTGCACCTCGCACACCTCGTCGATGGCGGCGAGCGCGCCCGCCACCTCCTGCCGCCTGCCCTGGGCGATCTCCAGCACCGCGAAGGCCGTCAGCCCGTAACCGATGGCCGCCAGATCGACGTCCGGCTGGAAGCCGCGCAGCACGCCGGACGACGTGAGCCGGTCGAGCCGCGCCTGCACCGTGCCGCGCGCCACGCCGAGCCTGCGAGCGCATTCGAGCACGCTGAGCCGGGGCTCGTCGGCCAGCACCAGCAACAGCTCCGCGTCGAGGGCGTCCATCGGCCACCTCCGTTCGATACGCAGACTGTTCAGTCTGCCGATCATCTTCCCGAGATCATCGCACAGATTGCCTAGCCGAAACGGCGTCGATTGCACACGCTGTACCCCGGGCGCATGCTGGCCTCACCGGGAAGCACACCCCGCACCCACGAGGAGCCAGCGATGACACACACGCTCGACGACGTCAGCTATGACCAGTTGCGCCAGCTCGTCGGCCTCGTCGACCACGACGCCAGCAAGGACCCGTTCCCCGTCAGGGCCATGGACGCGGTCGTGTTCGTCGCGGGCAACGCGACGCAGACCGCGCTGTTCTACCAGTCCGCGTTCGGCATGCGCCTCGTCGCCTACACCGGCCCCGAGCACGGCACCGCCGACCACAAGGCGTTCGTGCTCACCTCCGGCTCCGCTCGGTTCGTGGTCAAGGGCGGCGTGCGGCCGGACTCCCCGCTGCTCGACCACCACCGCGCCCACGGCGACGGCGTCATCGACCTCGCCCTCGAGGTGACCGACGTCGACCGCTGCATCGCGCACGCCCGCGCGATGGGCGCCACGGTGCTCGACGAGCCGCACGACGTCAGCGACGAGCACGGCACGGTGCGGATGGCCGCGATCGCGACCTACGGCGAGACCCGCCACACGCTCGTCGACCGGTCCCGCTACACGGGCCCGTACCTGCCCGGCTACGTCGCCAGGGAGGGCACGATCCAGCGTCCCGAGGGCGCAGTGTCGGTGCCTCCAGGGCCGGCAGGCCCGGAAAAGCGGCTGTTCCAGGCCATCGACCACTGCGTCGGCAACGTCGAGCTGGGCCGGATGGACCACTGGGTGGACTTCTACCACCGCGTGATGGGCTTCGTGAACATGGCCGAGTTCGTCGGCGACGACATCGCGACCGAGTACTCGGCACTGATGAGCAAGGTCGTCAGCAACGGCAACCACCGGGTAAAGTTCCCGCTCAACGAGCCCGCCGTCGCGAAGAAGCGCTCGCAGATCGACGAGTACCTGGAGTTCTACGGCGGACCCGGCTGCCAGCACATCGCGCTGGC
This sequence comes from Actinophytocola sp., assembly GCA_009377395.1. Taxonomy (GTDB): domain Bacteria; phylum Actinomycetota; class Actinomycetes; order Mycobacteriales; family Pseudonocardiaceae; genus Haloechinothrix_A. Next base: position 8,672 of record WHUB01000051.1, read on the forward strand.
CACCAACGACATCATCACCACGGTGTCGCACCTGCGGGCAGCGGGCGTCGAGTTCCTCGCGGTGCCCGACTCGTACTACGACGACCCGGCGCTGCGCGAGCGGATCGGCGAGGTCCGGGTGCCGATCGAGACGCTCAAGCAGCACGGCATCCTGGTCGACCGCGACGAGGACGGCTACCTGTTGCAGCTCTTCACCAAGCCGATCGGGGATCGGCCGACGGTGTTCTTCGAGCTGATCGAGCGGCACGGTTCGCTGGGCTTCGGCAAGGGCAACTTCAAGGCGTTGTTCGAGGCGATCGAGCGGGAGCAGGAACGCCGGGGCAATCTCTAGAGATAACCGGCGGATCGACGGCGGGCGCGGTAGGTTCTGCCGGGGTGACACTCGGGAGAAGGGGGACACCGTGACCAACCCGTACCCGCCGCCGCCGTACGACCTGTACGGACCGCCACCGGACACCAACCTGGTGTGGGGCATCCTCACCACGGTCATGTGCTGCCTGCCGCTGGCATCGTGTCGATCATCAAGGCCAACGAGGTCAACAAGCTGTGGTACCAGGGACGGCACGACGAGGCGCGGAAAGCGTCGGCGCAGGCGCGCAGGTGGGCGATCTGGAGCGCGATCATCCCCGTGGTGGTGGCTGTTGGCGCCGGGCTGATCGCGGCCATCGGCGCCGCGCTGAGCGAGTACGGGTCGTACTGACAGGCGTGCGAGCGGCGTTGCGGGCGCTCAGGCCACCGCTCACCGTCGCCGCCGGTGGCGTCGCCGTCTGCGCCGTCGTGCTGGCGGGCGATCCCACCACGCCGGGCGGCCCGCTGCCGGTGTGCCCGTCGAAGGCGCTGTTCGGCATCGTCTGCCCGGGCTGCGGCGGCATGCGGATGCTCTACAGCGCGCTGCACGGCGACATCGGCGCCGCACTGCACTACAACGCGGTGTCGTTCGTGATCGGGTTCCTGCTGGTGTGGAGCGCGGTGGCGTGGACGGTCGGCAGGCTGCGCGGCAGGCGGGTGCGGAGCTGGCTGCACTGGCGCTGGTCGCCGCCGGCCTTCGCGGTGGTGTTCGGCGGGTGGTTCGTGATCAGGAACCTGCCGTTCGCGCCGTTCGACGCGCTCTACGTCTAGCTGATGACGGTGTAGCCGGAGCTCTGCAGCTCGGCGGCGACCTCGGCGCGGTGCTCCGGTCCCCTCGTCTCCAGGTTGAGCGAGACTTCGACCTCGTCCAGTTCGAGCGCGCCCGCCGTCCTGGAGTGCTCGACGTCGAGCACGTTGGCGCCCAGCTCGCCCACCCGGGTCAGCAGCGCGCCGAGCGAGCCTGGCCGGTCGCGGACCCGCAGCCGCAGTGACAGGTACCGGCCACCGGCGGTCATGCCGTGCCGGATGATGCGCAACAACAGCAGCGGGTCGACGTTGCCGCCGGACAGGATCGCCACGATCGGTGTCGGGAACGCGCGCGGATGTTCGAGCAGCGCGGCGACGGCGGCGGCACCGGCCGGTTCCACCACCAGCTTGCGCCGTTCGAGGCAGAGCAGCACCGCCCGCGACAGCGACTCCTCGCTGACCGTCACGATGTCGCTGACCATCGAGGACACGTGTCCGAAGGTCAGCGCGCCCGGCCGGCTAACGGCGATCCCGTCGGCCATGGTGTAGGTCGAGTCGAGCGCGACCGGGTGCCCGGCGGCCAGCGACGGCGGGTAGGCGGCCGCGCCGGATGCCTGGACGCCGACGACCTCGACGTCCGGCTTGCGGGCGGCCATCGCGGCGGCCACCCCGGCGACGAGCCCGCCGCCGCCGGTCGGCACCAGGATGGTGGCGGCCTCGGGTACCTGGTCGAGGATCTCGAGTCCGGCGGTGCCCTGGCCCGCGATGATGTCGGGGTGGTCGAACGGATGGATGAACACCGAGCCCTCGCGCTCGGCGAAGGCCGTCGCGGCGGTGAACGTCTCGGCCAGCCCCTCGCCGACCAGATGCACCTCGGCGCCGTAGCCCCTGGTCGCGGCGACCTTCGGCAGCGGCGCCCGCTCCGGCATGAACACCGTGGCGCGGATGCCGATGAGCGAGGCGGCCAGCGCGACACCCTGCGCGTGGTTGCCCGCGCTGACCGCGACCACGCCGCGTTCGCGCTCCTCCGCCGAGAGCGCATTGAGGCGGGTGTGGGCGCCCCGGAGCTTGAACGACCCGGTGCGCTGCAGGTTCTCGCACTTGAGGAAGACGTCGCCGTTGTGCAGGCGGGCGAGGTCGCGCGCGTGCTCCATCGGCGTCCTGCGCACCACATCGGAGAGCGCGTCCCGAGCGGCCTCGATCCGGTCGATGCTGACGAGGTCCATACCCGCGGATCATGCCACGTGTGAGACGCGACTCATGATGGCGTGTGGCGACCGGGTAGGCTTGTCGCCCGAAACGGTATGCCGATGTGGGAGCACACATGATTCGGGGGAACCGGGAATCTCGGGCCACGCGCGTCGCGGGTGGTGTGCCGGTGCTCGTCGGCCTGGCCTCGGCGATGGCCCTGACCGGAGCGGCGTTCCTCACCGTGCAAGAGACCGCGTGCGGCGACCCGGGGACCTACGTCCGGCATTCCACCCACGTCGAGCTCGTCGGCGGCTGCGTCGACGGCAGCGAGCTGCCCGTCCACGGCGGCAGCGACCCCGGCACCAGCCACGGCGGCGGCCTCAGCTACTCCCAGCCCTGATCGCGGCTATCCCAGCGCCGCCGTGAGGTCGGCGATGAGGTCGTCGGCCGTCTCGATGCCCACGGAGAGGCGCAGTAGCCCGGACGGCACCTGGAGCAGCGACCCGGCGACGCTGGCGTGCGTCATCTTGCCGGGATGCTCGATCAGCGACTCGATACCGCCCAGCGACTCCGCGAGCAGGAACAGCTTCGTCTTCGCCGCCACGTCCAGCGCCCGCTGCTCGCCGCCTGTCACGGTGAACGACACCATGCCGCCGAAGCGGCTCATCTGCTTGGCCGCCGGCACGTGGCCGGGGTGCTCGGCCAGCCCCGGGTAGTAGACCTCGCTGACACCGTCGTGCTCGGCCAGCATGCGCGCGATCCGCTCCGCGTTGTCGCAGTGCCGCTCCATCCGCACCGCGAGCGTCTTCATGCCCCGCAGCGTCAGCCAGCTGTCGAACGGCCCTGGCACCGCGCCGGCCGAGTTGCGCAGGAAGAACAGCTCCTCCCGCAGCTCAGGGTCGTCACACACCACCGCGCCGCCGACGACATCGGAGTGCCCGCCGAGGTACTTCGTGGTCGAGTGCACCACGATGTCGGCGCCGAGCCCGAGCGGCTGCTGCAGGTACGGCGTGGCGAAGGTGTTGTCGACGACGAGCCGCGCGCCGATCGAGCGGGCGACCTCGGCGAGCTCGGTGATCGGCGCGATGCCGAGCAGCGGGTTGCTCGGCGTCTCGCACCACACCAGCTTGGTCTCCGGCCGCAGCGCGGCGCGCACCTCGTCCGGCGAGGACATGTCCGCGACGGTGTAGTCGACGCCCCAGCCGGTGAGCACCTTGTCGATGAGCCTGAACGTGCCGCCGTAGGCGTCGTTGCCGAGCACGAGGTGGTCGCCGGGACGCAGCACGATCCGCAGCACCGCGTCGGTGGCCGCCATGCCGGACGCGAACGCGACGCAGTGCGCGGCGTTCTCCAGCGCGGCGAGCGCCTCTTCCATCACGGTCCGCGTCGGGTTGGCGGTCCGGGAGTACTCGTAGCCTTCGCGGGTGCCGCCGACGCCGTCCTGCGCGTAGGTCGACGTCTGGAAGATCGGCGTGATCACCGCGCCGGTCCTGGGATCAGGGTCCTGCCCGGTGTGGATGGCGCGGGTTTCGAATCCAACCATGACACCGAGCCTATGCCCGGCTCACCACCGCGACGGCCGCGCCCCCTCGCGCGTCGGCGCCAGCGCGAGCGCGAACATCGCGACGGCGAGCACCAGCGCGCTCACCGCGATCGTGCGCAGCTCGGTTGTCGCCGAGACCGCCAGCTCGGGCGTGACGCCGTCCGGCGCGGTCGACGTCCGCAGCAGGACGTAGCCGATGCCGCCGACGGTCAGCACCGCGCCCGACGCCACGGTCCATCGCCCCGACGCCCGCCGCAGGAGCAGCAGCACGCCGCCGACGAGCAGCAGCAGCGAGATCCCGACCAGCGCGGCGAACACCACCGCGCCGATCGGGTCCGGTGTCTGGTCGCGAGCCAGCTCCATGCCACCGACCGCGGCGAACAACCCGCCGATCATGCCGTACAGCACGGCGAGCACGCCCGCCATCAGGCCACACCAGTTCATGGTCAGCCCTGGTACGGCTGCTGCCCGTATCCGTACTGCTGTTGCGGGAAGCCGCCGGACTGCGGCCCCTGCGGCGGCATCCCGGGCTGTCCGAACCCGCCCGACGGCGGTCCTTGCGGCGGCATTCCGGGCTGGCCGTATCCCGGTGGCGGCTGCGGCGGCATGCCCGGGTAACCCGGCTGGCCGTAGCCGGGCGGCGGCCCTTGCGGCGGCATGCCCGGCTGGCCGTATCCCGGTGGTGGCCCTTGCGGTTGCATCCCCGGATAGCCGGGCTGGCCGTACGCCTGCGGCGGCGCCTGCTGCCCGAAGCCGCCGGGCGCGACCGGAACCGTGACGACGACCGTCCGCATCAGCTTGTCCGCGAAGGTCTGCTTCTTGT
>WHUB01000051.1:13333-33422 GCA_009377395.1 Actinophytocola sp.
CGCCGATCGGCTGGCCGGTCGCCTCCCCGATCAGCCGGAGCTTCATCACCTTCTTGCCCCACGACTGGCCAGTCCTGCCTTGCAGCACCCAGCGGTTGTAGATGTTGATCCCGATCCAACCGAGCCAGACGATCACCATCAGGATGAAGCCGACCGGCTTACTGGCGATCGACACCAGGGCGGCGAGGATGAACAGCGCCATCGGGATGCCCTGGTCGATCAGCAGCGCGACGGCGCGTGGCCCCCAGCTCGCCAGCGGTCCCGGCATCGGAGCGGGCTGCGGCGGGAATCCGGGCGGCGGCGCGCCGTATCCGGTGGGCGGGCCCATCTGCGGCATGCCGAACTGGCCCTGCGGCGGAGCGGGCGGCGGAGTCATGGCAGCGCTCTGCTGCTGGCCCTGGTACGGGTCGAAGCCGGGTGGCGGCTGCTGGCCCGCGGGCGGCGAGGCGGGCGAGGTCATCGCGCCCGGGTTGTCGGCGGCGCTCGGCGGCGGCGTGTACGGAATCGACGACGGCTGCTGGTCCGGCGGCACGAGCTGTGTCGACTCGGCGCCCGGCCCCTGGGCGCTCGCCTGCGGTTGGGCCGGTGCCACGACCTGCGTCTTGTTCGCCTCCTGCTCCTGCGACTCCTCCTGCTGCTGCGGCTGCTCCCGCTGAACGACCTTCGTCGGCTCCGATCCCTCGTCGAAGGGGACGTCCTGCTGCTGTTGCTGCTGGCCGTCCTGCGGAACCTGATCTTGCTGCTGTGGGTTCGGTGGCTCGGGAGCACTCATGATGTGGGCTCAATTCCCCTTAGCAATACTGTGCCGGTAGGTACCCATCCGACCGAAAGCAAGCCTGACTGGCTGGCGACGCGAGTGTGCCAGTCGCCTTGCTTTCGATCTTCTTGGTACGTGAAACACTCACTCGCCGCACACGCTAGCGGATAGCCGTTTTCCGCGCCGGGATTCCCCCACATCGGTGCCCTTCACTCGCCGGCGAGGAATGCCAGCAGGTCTTGCCTGGTGACGACCCCGACCGGTTTGCCGTCGATCAGCACCAACGCCCCGTCCGCGTCGACCAGCGCGTCACTGACCGCCGTGATCGGTTCGCCCGCGCCGATCGTGGGCAGCGGCGCCGACATGTGCCGGTCGAGCCGGTCGGCGAGCGCCGCCTTGCCGGAGAACAGCGCGTCCAGCAGCTCCCGCTCGTTGACGGCGCCGACGACCTCGGCGGCCATCACCGGCGGCTCGGCACTGACGACCGGCATCTGGCTGACGCCGAACTCGCGCAGGATCGCCACCGCCTCGGCCACGGTCTCGGTCGGGTGGGTGTGCACCAGCTCCGGCAGCGTGCCGTCCTTGCGCCGCAGCACGTCGCCGACCGTGGCGTCGGTGGAGCCGGGCGGCAGGAACCCGTAGGAGGCCATCCAGGCGTCGTTGAACACCTTGGTCAGGTAGCCCCGGCCGCCGTCCGGCAGCAGCACGACGATCACCGCATCGGAGCGGCCCTCGGCGGCGAGCCGCTCAGCCAGCCGGATCGCGGCCGCGACCGCCATGCCGCAGGAGCCACCGACCAGCAGCCCCTCCTGCTCGGCCAGCTCGCGGGTGGTGGTGAACGAGTCGGTGTCGCTGATCGCGATGATCTCGTCGGCGATGTCGCGGTCGTAGGTCACCGGCCAGAAGTCCTCGCCGACGCCCTCCACCAGGTACGGCCGCCCGGTGCCGCCGGAGTAGACCGAGCCCTCCGGGTCGGCGCCGACGATCTGGACCGCGCCGTCCGAGACCTCCTTGAGGTGCTTGCCTGCGCCGCTGATGGTGCCGCCGGTGCCGACACCGGCGACGAAGTGCGTCACCCGGCCGTCGGTCTGCTGCCACACCTCGGGCCCGGTCGTCTCGTAGTGGCTGCGCGGGTTGTTCGGGTTGGAGTACTGGTCCGGCTTCCACGCGCCCTCGATCTCGCTGACCAGCCGGTCGGACACGCAGTAGTACGAGTCGGGGTGATCCGGCGGCACCGCCGTCGGGCACACCACGACCTCGGCGCCGTACGCCTTGAGCACGTTGCGCTTGTCCTCGCTGACCTTGTCGGGGCAGACGAACACGCACCGATATCCCTTGCGCTGAGCCACCATCGCCAGCCCAACGCCGGTGTTGCCGGAGGTCGGCTCGACGATGGTGCCGCCGGGCCTGAGCTCGCCGGAGCGCTCCGCCGCCTCGATCATGCGCACGGCGATGCGGTCCTTGACGCTGCCGCCCGGGTTGAAGTACTCGACCTTCGCCAGCACCGCCGGGGCGTTGCCGTCGGCGTCCTTGGCGATGTGCGCGGTGAGCGCGTTCAGCTTCACGAGCGGCGTGTTGCCCACGAGGTCGATCACATGCTCGACGTAGTCCACCAGGTCCCTCTCTCACACGGGGTGTTCACCAGGCAGCCTAACCGTCTCGGCCATTGGGCACAGCGCCCATAGCGACCCGCCACCGAGGGGTGCACGATGGGTGCAACGCATTCTCAGTAGAAGGAGAGACTCAGCCATGCCAGAAGCTGTGATCGTGTCGACCGCCCGTTCCCCCATCGGGCGCGCGGGCAAGGGATCACTGGTGGACATGCGCCCCGACGATCTCGCCGTGCAGATGGTGCGAGCCGCGCTGGACAAGGTGCCGCAGCTCGACCCGTCCCAGATCGACGACCTGATGCTCGGCTGCGGCCTGCCCGGCGGCGAGCAGGGCTTCAACATGGGGCGCTCCGTCGCCGTGCAGCTCGGCTACGACCACCTGCCCGGCACGACGATCACCCGCTACTGCTCGTCCAGCCTGCAGACGACGCGGATGGCGATGCACGCGATCAAGGCGGGCGAGGGAGACGTCTTCATCTCGGCGGGCGTGGAGATGGTGTCGCGGTTCGCCAAGGGCAGTTCGGACTCGCTGCCGGACACGCACAACCCGATCTTCGCCGACGCCGAGGCGCGCACAGAGAAGGTCGCGGCGGAAGGCGCCGACGACTGGAGCGATCCGCGTGAGCAGGGACTGCTGCCCGACGTCTACATCCCGATGGGGCAGACCGCCGAGAACCTGGCGCGGCTCAAGGGCATCAGCCGCGAGCAGATGGACGAGTTCGGCGTGCGCTCGCAGAATCTCGCCGAGAAGGCCGCAGCGGACGGCTTCTGGGCCAAGGACATCACCCCGGCGACGCTGCCGGACGGCACCGTCGTCGAGGCCGACGACAGCCCGCGATCCGGCGTCACCGTGGAGGGTGTGGCCGGGTTGAAGCCGGTGTTCCGGCCGGACGGCCGCATCACGGCGGCCAACGCCTGCCCGCTCAACGACGGCGCGGCCGCAGTGGTCGTCATGTCCGACACCAAGGCGGCCGAGCTGGGACTCACGCCGCTGGCACGCATCGTCTCGACCGGCGTGACGGGGCTGTCGCCGGAGATCATGGGCCTCGGCCCGGTCGAGGCGTCCAAACAGGCCCTGAAGCGGGCCGGGATGACCATCGGCGACATCGACCTGGTCGAGATCAACGAGGCGTTCGCCGCGCAGGTCATCCCGTCCTATCAGGACCTCGGCATCGACATCGACCGGCTCAACGTCAACGGCGGCGCAATCGCCGTCGGCCACCCGTTCGGCATGACCGGCGCCCGGATCACGTCGACGCTGATCAACTCGCTGCGCCACCACGACAAGCAGTTCGGCCTCGAGACGATGTGCGTCGGCGGCGGGCAGGGCATGGCCATGGTCCTCGAACGCCTGAGCTGACGCGCGCACCTGTGCGTCGTGTCCTGCGCTCGTGCCTGCGTGTTCGACATTCACGACGTCCCGAATGTCGAACACGGCGGCGTGAACGCAGGACACGACGCAAAAACCTGAGACACAAAACGGGGGCGCCGGGCCAGATCGGCCCGGCGCCCCCGTTCGTCGTTGGTGCCGCTAGTCGCTCTGCAGCAGGGCGAGCAGCCGGATCATCTCGAAGTACAGCCAGACCAGCGTGGTCATCAGGCCGAACGCGGCGAACCACGCCCACTTCTGCGACATCCCGGCGCGGATCATGTTGTCGGCCATGTCGAAGTCGAGCAGCAGCATGAACGCGGCGATGCCGATGAACACCAGCCCGACGATGATGCCGAGCGGCCCGCCACCGCGCAGCCCGGTCTCGACACCGAGCAGCGCGAGCAGCAGGTTGACGACCATCAGGCCGAGCGCGGCCATCGCGGCGCCCATGACCCACTTGCGCAGCTTCGGCGTCACCTTCACCGCGCCGGTCTTGTAGACCACCAGCATGGCGATGAACACCAGCGCCGTGCCGAGGATCGCCTGCAACGCCACCCCGGGCACCAGCAGTTCGAACAGCCCGGTGATCGTGCCGAGGAACACGCCCTCGACGGCGGAGTACGCCAGCGTCAGCCCGGCGCTCGCCTTCTGCTTGAACGAGATGTACATCGCGAGGCCGAAGCCGATGAGCAGGGCGACGATCATCGCGCCGAACACCGAGCCCGACGTCCCCGCGACCATCTCCCCGCGTGCCCAGACCGCGGTGACGATGCCGGTCAGCAGCGCCGTGCCGATGGCGGCACCGGTCTTCATCACGACGTCATCGACGGTCATCGGCCGGTCGTCGGCGCCCGTGGCAGTCTGCGGGGCGCCATAACCGCGCTGGTCAAAGCCCGCGTACGGCCCGCCAGCGGCCCTGCCGACAGGCAGGTTGCGGAACGCGGGGTTGCTACTGGTTCGCACTGAGCCCTCCTGGACTTCTCAAGCATGCATGTCGCTAGTGCCTGCGACAGGACAACGACCACGCGTCCCGGTCGGTTCCCGTCGCTACCGCCACCCTACTCGGGCGTCCAACGACCGCGACGGCGCCAAGTTCCGCATCACCTGCGCAGATCACTCGCGTTGATACTCACACAGCAAACCGTGGCGACGGCGGCGGTCGTGCCCCAGAATTACCTCACACGGCGTAACCAGTAAACCACGGATCCACCTCGGCGAAGGAGCACCGCGATGACCACCTATCTCGTGACAGGAGCCACCGGCCTCATCGGCCGGCACCTCGTCGAGCTGATCCTCGCCGACGAGGAGACCGAACGCGTGTGGGTCACCGTGCGGGAGAGCTCGCAGCACAAGCTCACCGAGATCGCCAAGGCCTGGCCGAACCCCGAGAAGCTCACCCCGGTGGTCGGCGACATCGCCCAAGACCTCGCCGGGGTCGGGCTCGAGGACATCGAGGCGCTGCGCGGCAAGGTCGACAACGTGGTGCATCTCGCCGCGCTCTACGACATCACCGCCGACGACGAGGCCAGCGTCAAGGCCAACGTCGACGGCACCGCCAACGTCATCGCGCTGAGCCGCGCCATCCAGGCGGGCTGCCTGCACCACGTGTCGTCGGTGGCCGTCGCCGGGGACTTCGGCGGCACCTTCACCGAGGACATGTTCGACGAGGGCCAGCGGCTGCCGACCGCCTATCACCGCACCAAGTTCGAGTCGGAGCGGCTGGTGCGCGAGCAGACCGAGGTGCCGTGGCGGGTGTACCGGCCCGCGGTCGTGGTCGGCAACTCGCAGACCGGCGAGATGGACAAGATCGACGGCCCCTACTACCTGTTCCCTGCCATCGCCCGGCTGTCGTCACTGCCGAACCTGCCGACGATGGCGCCCGGCCTGGGCGACACCAACATCGTCCCGGTCGACTACGTGGCCGCCGCGATGCACCTGCTGATCACCAAGCCGGGGCTCGACTACCGCGCCTTCCACCTGGTCAACCCGGAGCCACAGCCGACGATCGGGGTGTTCAACGCCTTCGCCCGCGCCGCGGGCGCGCCCACCATCACCACCGAGATCAACGGCGGCGTCGGCAAGGGACTGCTGCAACTGGTCAAGCTGACCGAGCACATCCCCGGCGTGACGATCGCCCGCGACGCCGTGATGGAACGCGTCGGGATGCCGCCGGTGATCCTGGAACACCTGAACTTCCCGTCGGTGTTCTCGTCGGCCGCCACCCGCAAGGAGCTGGCGGGGCAGGTCGAGGTGCCCCGGCTGCAGGACTACGCGAACACGCTGTGGGCGTACTGGGCGGAGAACCTCGACCCGTTCCGCGCCCGCAAGCACGGCCCGCGCGGCCAGCTCGACGGCAGGAACATCGTCATCACCGGCGCGTCATCGGGCATCGGCCGCGCGACCGCGCTGAAGGTGGCCGCCGAGGGCGGCATCCCGCTGCTGGTCGCCCGCCGGGAGCACGAGCTGGAGGAGGTGCGCGCCGACATCCTCGCCGCGGGCGGCAAGGCGTCGGTGTACCCGTGCGACCTGACCGACGACGAGTCGGTGCGCAAGGCCGTCGCGCGGATGGCCGCCGACCACGGCCACATCGACATGCTGGTCAACAACGCGGGCCGGTCGATCCGCCGCTCGATCAAGCTGTCCTACGACCGGTTCCACGACTACGAGCGCGCGATGGCGATCAATTACTTCGGCGCGGTCCGGATGATCCTCGCGCTGCTGCCGTACATGACCGAGCGCAAGTTCGGCCACATCGTCAACGTCTCGTCCATCGGCGTGCAGGGCATCGCGCCCCGCTTCTCGGCGTACGTCGCGTCGAAGGCCGCGCTGGACTACTTCACCAAGATCGCCGCGGTCGAGATGCACGGCGACGGCATCACGTTCACCACGATCCACATGCCGCTGGTGCGCACCCCGATGATCCGGCCGACCAAGATCTACGACGCGTTCCCCACCAAGTCGCCGGAGCAGGCGGCGTCGATGGTGCTGCACGCGCTGAAGAACCGGCCCAAGCACATCGGCACCCCGGCGGGCCAGTTGATCAACACCGCGTACAAGTTCTCGCCCGGCCTGTCCGACGCCGTCGCGTACCAGGCGTACCGGGTGTTCCCCGACTCGATCGCGGCGGGCGGCGACGCCCGGCTCAAGATCGGCCGGGGCGAGAAACACCTAGGCCGGGCCGCCAACGCGCTGGTCAAGCTGACCAGGGGCTTCCACTGGTAGGTGACACACGGTGACGGGGCATGCGCGAGACCTGCACAAGACCGGGTGTAGCGCGGGCCTCCCCCAGCAACGGACCGTACGCAGGTAGCGTCGGGGCATGACTTCGCCCAGCTCGAAGCGCAACGAAGCCCCGGCCCCGTCCCAGCGCGAGTTCGCCCACCACTGGAACGGCTACGACCGGCAACAGGTCAAGGAGTACCTGGAGCAGGTCGACGCGGCCGTGCGGCAGCTGCGCGCCGAGCGCGACCAGGCGCTCGAGCAGGTCAACTCGCTGACCAAGGAGCTCGAGTCCGAGCGCGAGCAGACCGGCACGCTGCGCAAGCGCGTCGACGAGCTGATGGCGCCGCCGGAGAACCTCGAGGACCTCGACCAGCGGATGAAGCGCGTCGGGCACCTCGCCTACCTGCAGGCCGACGAGATCACCACGCGGGCGCAGACCGCCGCCGAGGAGAACTGGAAGGAGACCGCGAAGGCCTCGATCGCGCTGCGCGAGCGGTACCGTTCGCTGCTCAAGGAGCTGGACGCGCAGGCGGAGGCGCTGCACGCCGAGCATCGGAGCGCGCTGGAGAAGACCCGCGCCGAGACGCAGGAGCTGACGGTCGACGCGGTCAAGCGGCGGGAGAAGCTCGACGAGGAGGCCGAGCGCAAGCGCCGGGCCATCGAGCAGGACTTCGAGGCCGACATGGCCCAGCAGCGCAGCTCGCTGGACAAGTACATCGCCGACCAGCGCACCGCGAGCAAGCAGCAGGCGGAGAAGCGGCTGGCCGAGGCGACGGCCGAGGCCAAGCAGCGCGTCGCGGAGGCGAAGCAGGAGGCCGATCGCAGGCTGAAGGAGGCCAACGCCGTCGTCGAGCGGCTCAGCGCGCTGTCCGAGGACGCCCACGGCAGGCTGCGCGAGGCCGACGAGGTGCTCGCCGACGCGGAGGGCACGCTGGAGCCGACCGAGGCGGAGCAGCGGCCGGTGCCGCGCGCCGAGGACGCCGACGCCGACACCGGCAGCGCCGACGGCCAGGAAGCCAACGGTCAGGTCAGCCGGCAGCGCGAGAACGCGAGCAGCTGACACCTACCGACACGGGTTGGGGGACAACCGTGCCACACCGCCTGTCCCAGCGGGCCGGCCGGACAGCCGTCATCGGCTTCGTGCTCATCGCGCTACTCGCGCTCGCGGGCACCGCGTCCGGCACCACGACGCCGGACGCGCCCACGACGGCCGAGTACGTCGTCTCCGGTGCTGACACGCTGGCGGCGCGCAACGCCGTCGCCGCGCAGGGCGCGGTGATCAACGCAGCCGAGCACGGCGTCCTCGACGTCACCGCGACGCCGCGAGAGGTAGACCGGCTGCGGGCGCTCGGTTACCGCGTCGAGCGCCGGGTCACCGCCGCCGCCCGGGTGGCGCCGGAGCCAGCGGGCCGGCCCGGCGACTTCCCGCCGCAGGACTCGGGTTACCACAACTACCCCGAGATGACCGCCGCCATCGACCGGATCATGGCCGAGCACCCGTCGCTGGTGAGCCAGCGCGTCATCGGGCAGTCGTATGAGGGCCGCGACATCGTGGCGCTCAAGGTGTCGGACCACCCCGGCGCCGACGAGGACGAGCCCGAGGTGCTGTTCACCCATCAGCAGCACGCCCGTGAGCACCTGACCGTCGAGATGGCGCTGTACACGCTGCGCATGCTCACCGGGTCGTACGGCGACGACCAGCGGGTCACGAACCTGGTCGACGACCGCGAGATCTGGATCGTGCCGACGCTGAACCCGGACGGCAGCCAGTACGACATCGCGACCGGCTCGTACCGGGCGTGGCGCAAGAACCGGCAGCCGAACGCGGGCTCCCGCGCCGTCGGCACCGACCTGAACCGCAACTGGGCCTACCGCTGGGGCTGCTGCCACGGCTCGTCCGGCGCTCCGGGCAGTGACGCCTACCGCGGCTCCGCTCCCGAGTCCGCGCCCGAGGTCGCGCGGGTCGCCGACTTCGTCCGCAGCCGGGTCGTCGACGGGCAGCAGCAGATCACCATGGCCATCGACTTCCACACCTACAGCGAGCTGGTGCTCTGGCCGTTCGGGCACACCAGCAAGGACACCGGTCCGGGCATGACCGCCGAGAACGCCGCCGTGTTCCAGACGTTGGGCAAGCAGCTCGCGAGGACCAACGGCTACACGCCGATGCAGGCGTCCGATCTCTACGTCACCGACGGCACCATCGACGACTGGCTCTGGGGCGACCAGGGTGTGTACGCGTTCACCTTCGAGATGTTCCCCGGCGCGGGCGGGCTGAGCGGCTTCTACCCCGGCGACGAGGTCATCGACCGCGAGACCAGCCGCAACCGGGAAGCCGTGCTGCGGGTGCTGTCGTACGCCGACTGCCCGCAGCGCGTCATCGGCGAGGGTTGCTGAGGAATACCTGGCCGAGCCATGCGTTCCCATGGACAGCGAAAGCCGTTCAGAGGAGGACGTGATGCCAGCGGTGACCGTGGCCAACCCGGTGGTGCTGCCGCGCATCACCCGGCCAGGACTGGACGCGACCGACCGGGCGCCGCGCACGGTCGTGACCGCGCACAAGCAGATGGAGGGCGCCGGGTTCGAGGTGCGCAGGCCGTTCCCCAGCGCGGACCTGAACTCGGCCGACCCGTTCATTCTGCTCGACCACCTCGGCGAGGTCGCCTACGAGCCGCACGAGGCCAAGGGCGCGCCGTGGCACCCGCACCGGGGCTTCGAGACCGTCACGTACCTGCTCGACGGCGTCTTCGTGCACCACGACTCGCACGGCGGTGGCGGCACCATCGCCGAGGGCGACACGCAGTGGATGACCGCCGGGTCCGGCGTGCTGCATGACGAGCTGCCATCCGAGGAGCTGGTCGTCAAGGGCGGCTGGTTCCACGGTGTGCAGCTGTGGGTCAACCTGCCCCGCAGCAAGAAGTGGGTCGACCCGCGCTACCAGGACCTGCGCGGGTCCGAGCTGACCCTGCTGGCCTCGGACGACGGCGGCTCGCTGGTGCGGCTGATCGCGGGCGAGCTCGATGGGCACACCGGCCCCGGCTGGACCTACACCCCGATCAGCTACGCGCACGCCTCGCTCAACCCGGGCGCGCGGCTGAGCACACCGTGGCCGCGCGACTTCACCGCGATGGTCTACGTGCTGTCCGGCTCGGGTCGCGTCGGCGGCGAGGGCAGGCCGCTGGCCGAGGGCCAGCTCGCCGTGCTCGGCCAGGGCGACGCGATCACCCTGCTCGCCGACGACCGGCAGGACAACCGCACCGGCGCGTGGGAGGTGCTGCTGCTCGGCGGACAGCCGATCGGTGAGCGCACGGTGCAGTACGGGCCGTTCGTGATGAACGACGAGCGCGAGATCATGCAGGCCATCCAGGACTTCCAGGCGGGCAGGATGGGCACGGTGCCCGCCGAGCACGCCGGTCCGTCGCGACCGGGCTCGTGACGCCTCAGTCCTGGATGCGTCGCCACGGTCGCTCGCTCTCCAGCGCGTAGCCGACGTCGAGCAGGGTGCGTTCGTCGCCGACGGCGGCGGAGAACTGCACCCCGATCGGCAGTCCCTCGTCGGAGGCGCCCATCGGCAGCGAGATGGCGGGGCCGCCGGAGACGTTGTTCAGCGGCGTGAAGGCCACGTACTGCTGCAGCCGGTCGAGCAGCTCCTCGAACGGCAGCGTCGGGCTGAGGTGGCCGAGCTTCGGCGTCACGTGCGCGAGCACCGGCGAGAGGATCAGGTCGTGCTGTGCGAACGCGGCGGCGTAGGCGCGCTTGACGCGGCCGAGCCGGTACAGCGTGGCCGGGGTGCGGTGGAGGTCGCGCCGGTACAGCTCGCGCAGGCCGCGGCTGAGGTTGTCCATCCGGCCGGCGTCGAAGTCGCGGTCGATGGTGAACCGGCCGAACCGGCTGACCAGGAACGACAGCATGCCCCAGTAGCGGGTGAAGTCGCGCACGAACCCGGCGTCGACCGGCAGCGGCACCGGCTCGACGTGGTGGCCGAGCTTCTCGAGCACCGTCGCGGTGTCCTCGACGCCCGCGCGGGTCTGCGGGCAGGTCCGCGCGCCGGAGACCGAGTCGAGCAGCAGCCCGATACGCAGCGTGCGGTTCGAGGGGCCGTCGACGTGGCCGACCGGCGGCAGCTTCGGCGCGGGCCGGTAGCGCTCGGCCGCGGCGACGAACGCGGCGGTGTCCCGCACCGACCTGGTGACGACGCCCTCGCCGATCAGGTTGATCGGCAGCGTGCGGGCCTGGTCGCTGTCGGCGAACCGGCCGCGTGACGGCTTGAGCCCGACCAGCCCGCAGCAGGCGGCGGGAATGCGGATCGAGCCGCCGCCGTCGTTGGCGTGGGCGATCGGCACCACGCCGGAGGCGACCAGCGCCGCCGAGCCGCCGGACGACGCGCCCGAGGAGAACTCGGTGTGCCAGGGGTTGCGGGTGGGCTCGCCCTCGGCGAACTCGGTGGAGGCGTTGAAACCGAACTCGGGCAGCCTGCTCTTGCCGAGCACGGTGAGTCCGGTGCGGAGGAACTGCCTGGTGAACGGGCCGTCCTTGGTGGCAGGACGGGGCCGGAACGCGGCGGTTCCGAACCCGGTCGGCATGCCGGCGACGTCGGTGTTGTCCTTGACGAAGGCGGGCACGCCGGACAGCGGCCCGGGCGCGGGGTCGGTTGCGCGCGCCCGGTCGTAGGCGGGGAAAGTGACGGCGTTGAGCGTGGCGTCGACCCGCTCCGTGCGGGCGATGGCCGCCTCGATGATCTCTGCCGGACTGACCTCGCCGCGCTCGATACGGCCCGCGATCGCGACGGCGTCGTCCTCGCCGAGCGCGTCGTCGATGAACGCGTGCACCCTCTCGCCAGCCATCCCCGCACCTCCGCCGCCATCCCGTTACCCCGCCAGGTTACCCGGCGGTAGCCGCTCGCATCGTGTCCTGCGTTCCTGCCTTCGTATTCTGCACTCGCGCGGTGAATAACGAACGAATTTCGAATCCATGACTTCGGGCAAAACCGCCGTAAGCTCCCTCCGGTCTTAATTACCCATAAGGCTGAGGGGTGGGCAGTGAGAAAACTATTCGTGACGATCGCCTCATCCATGCTCATAGCGGCGGTCGTCGTCGCGCCGATGGCGCAGGCGGAGGCCCCGGACGGCGAGCTGGAGGTCTACACCGCCACCGTGTCCGCCAAGCGGGCGGACGAGCTGGCACGGCAGGGGCAGGACATCGTGGCGACCCGCGAAGCCGGGTCGAAGCTCGAGCTCGACATGGTGCTCGACGACGCGCAGCGCGAGCGGCTCGCAGCGCGCGGCATCGACCTGAAGGTCAAGCGCAACAAGCACGGCAAGACGTCCTCCCAGCTCACCGCCGAACAGGCCGAGAACGGCTACACCGTGTGGCGGTCGTGGGACGAGCAGGGCGGCATCCGCGACGAGCTGTACGACATCGCGCGGAAGAACCCGCAGCTGACCAAGCTGGAGGTGCTCGGCCACACCCACCAGGGACGCGAGATCATCGCGCTCAAGGTTACGCAGGGCGCCCGCGAGGTCCCGGACGGCGCGCGGCCCGCGGTGCTGTACTCCAGCACGCAGCACGCGCGCGAGTGGATCAGCACCGAGGTCAACCGGCGCACGCTGCACTGGTTCATCGACCGGTGGCGCGCGAACGACAAGGAGATCAAGTCGCTGCTCAAGACCACCGAACTGTGGTTCATGCTGGTCGCGAACCCGGACGGCTACCAGTACACCTTCGACCACGAGCGGCTGTGGCGGAAAAACCTCCGCGACAACAACCTCGACGGCGCGATCAGCACCGTCGACGGCGTCGACCCGAACCGCAACTTCGACGAGCACTTCAAGTACGACGAGGAGGGTTCGTCGTCGCTGTTCGCGAGCCAGACCTACCGGGGTCCTTCGGCGGCATCGGAGCCGGAGACCCAGGCGATGCAGGGACTGCTCGACCGGATCCAGCCGAAGTTCCAGTCCAATCTGCACTCCTACGGCGAGTGGCTGCTGTACCCGCAGGGCTGGCAGATCGGCACGCCGGACGCGGACAACCCGCTCTACGTCGCGATGGCGGGCACCGACGCCAAGCCGGCGATCGAGGGGTTCAACCCGGGGCAGAGTGCCGACACGCTGTACGTGACCAACGGCGAGACGACCGACTACGCCGACGCCAACAACGGCACTATCGCCTTCACCCCGGAGCTCGGTGAGGGGACGCCGGGCAACGGCTTCGTCTTCCCCGACAACGAGAATCTGATCCAGGCCGAGTTCGAGAAGACGTTGCCGTACTCGCTCGGGCTGGCGAAGTCGGCGACCGACCCGGACGACCCGGAGTCACCGGCCGGCATCGGCGTGGCGCCGTTCTATCTCAGCCAGGCCGACATCGACCCGCAGAACGGGCCGCTGTCGATGTTCGACTTCCGGTTCAGCGAGTCCTATGGGGACCCGCAGGAGGTGCGGGTGCTCGCCAAGCGCAGTCTCGGCGACATCACACTGAAGTACCGGATCAACGGCGGCGACGTGGTCAGCAAGTCCACCAGTGAATGGACGTCCGGCGAGACCTACGGCGTCGGCAACGCCGAGTACTACCGGGTGATGAGCGGCGAGGTCACCGACACCGACCCGGGCGACACCGTGGAGGTGTGGTTCGAGGGCGGCGGCGAGTCCAGCGACTCGTTCAGCTACGACGCGGTGTCCGAAAGCGACTCTGACGTCCTGGTGATGGCGGCCGAGGACTACACCGGGGCATCGCCGGGCCAGCCGGCGGGCCCGCACTACGTCGGCTACTACACCGACGCGCTAGCGGCCAACGGTCTGTCCTATGAGGTCTATGACGTGGACGCGCACGGCCGCACCGCGCCGGACCCGCTCGGCGTGCTGGGCCACTTCGACGCCGTTGTCTGGTACACCGGCAACGACGTCGTCACGCGGAAGGCGGGATGGGCCGGCGGCAACGCGGACAGCCTGGCGCAGACCGAACTGCTGGCGGTGCGCGACTACCTCAACGAGGGCGGTCGCGTGCTCTACACCGGCAAGTACGCCGGGCAGCAGTACACGACCAACCTGGGCTCGCAGCTCTACGACCCGTTCGAGAACGCCGAGTGCCGGGCGGACCCGGCGGTGCAGGCGCGGTGCCTCGCGCTGCACGGATCCGGCGACAACATGGGCGACGTGCTGCAGTACTGGTTCGGCGCGGGCATCGCCAATCTCGATGCCGGGATCAACCCGGACACCGGCGATCCGTACGCCGTCAACGGCGTCGACACCCCGCTCGACGGCGTCTCGTTGCAGCTCAACGGTGGTGACAGCGCGGACAACCAGGACACCGCGTCGTCGTTCATCACCACGAGCGGGCTGCTTCCGGTAAACGAGTACCCGCAGTTCGAGAGCTGGGCGGCGGCGAAGTACGACCGGCCGGGCGGGCCGTTCGACCCGCACACCGGTGAGCACTACGTGTACTCGCAGATCGGCGACGTGTCGTACAAGCGGCTGACCAACACGATCAGCGTGCCGGCAGGCGGTGCGCAGCTGTCGTTCTGGACCTCCTACAACACCGAGTCCCATTGGGATCACATGTTCGTGGAGGCCAGGACCGCGGGCGGTGACGACTGGACGGCGTTGCCGGATGTCAACGGGCACACGTCGACCGACACTGGCGACAGCTGTCCGGAGGGCTGGCGCGAGCTGCACCCGCATCTCGACCATTACCAGACGCTCAACGCCGACGGGACCTGTAGCCCGACCGGCACCACCGGCGCATGGCATGCCGCGTCCGGCAACTCGGGCGGCTGGCAGCAGTGGCAGGTCGACCTGTCGGCCTTCGCGGGCAAGGACGTCGAAATCTCGATCGCCTACGTCAGCGACTGGTCGGTGCAGGGTCTCGGCGTGTTCGTCGACGACATCGAGGTGTCCACCGGCGATGGCACGACCGGCTTCGAGGACGGTCTCGGCGGCTGGGAGGTCACCGGGCCTGCCGAGGGCAGCGCGCCGAACCCGAACAACTTCGAACGCACCACCGCGGGTGGGTTCCCGGAGGGCGCGGTCGTCGCCACCGACGACACCGTCTACATGGGATTCGGGTTCGAAGGGATCTCGGACGCGGCGACGAGGGAAGCCGTGATGGGCAGGGCGATGGAGTACCTGCTGCGGTAGGGACAGCGCTCGGACGCCCGGCATGCGGCATGGCGCCGCAGCCGGGCGTTCCGCGCTGCGGTCGGCGGGTAGGGCGCCCGGGCGTCAGGGATGACGCAACGCGCGGGCGACCACCTTGCCGATGATGAGGTAGACGATGGCGGCGAAGCCGTAGTTCAGAACCACACCGATCGTGGCGTCTTCCGGCGTGAACACGTCGCCGAGTCCGAGCACCAGCGTCTTGGCGAGTCCGTAGATGAAGGCGACGAAGCCGTTCCCCTGGTTCGCGTCGAAGACGACGAACAGGATGTGGAGCACGAACACCGCCGCGGCGAAGCCCGTCACGCCACGAACGATCTTGATGATCGTGTTCGCGTTCTCCTGCTTGCGCCACCCCGGAGGCTCCTGCGGTGGTGGGGGCGGCTGCTGCGGGGGCTGTTGCTGGAACGGCGGCGGCTGGTGCTGCCCATACTGCGGCTGGTGCGGGTCCTGCGGATAGGGCGGCTGCTGCTGGTACGGGTCCTGCGGCGGGTAAGGCGAGCCGCCTTGGTAGGGCGAGCCGCCCTGATACGGCGGCTGACCTGGGTGAGGCGGCTGGCCTGGGTAGGGAGACTGGCCTTGGTAGGGGTCGTAGCTCATATGGCCGCATTGTGGTGGTCCAACAGTGGGAAAACAACTCAGACATCCCGCAGGTGTCACCCAAACTGACAAGCCGCATGAGACGCATTCCGGCCGCTCGACGTCATCGCGAGAGGTCATCACGACGAATTCCACCGGAGGTCATGGGCTCGTCACCCTCCTGGAACGTCGAACACAACGTCCTGAATGTGGGACACGACAGCACGAGCGCAGGACACGACGCGGGGCGGCGGACGATGCGTGCCGGGCGGTAGTCGTCGGCGGCGGACAGATAACCTGGCTGGGTGAACAGCTCACGGAGGGCGGCACGGTGAGTGAGATTGATGACCTGATCGCCGGTCGCTATCGACTGCGCGGGATGGTCGGCCGTGGCGCGATGGGCGTGGTGTGGCAGGCAACGGACACCACCCTGCAGCGCACGGTCGCCCTCAAGCAGCTACTACAGCCGAACCTCGACCCGCAGCTTGCCGAGCAGGCGCAGCAGCGCGCCATGCGCGAGGGCCGGATCGCCGCCCGGCTGCATCACCCGAACGCGGTCGCCGTCCACGATGTCGTGATCGACAACGGCCTGCCGGTGCTGGTCATGGAATACCTGCCGTCGCGCAGCCTCGCCGACCTGATCGCCGAGCACGGCCGGTTGGCGCCGGAGCTGGTCGCCCACGTCGGGGCGCAGGTCGCGGCGGCGCTGTCGGCGGCGCACGCGGCCGGGATCGTGCACCGCGACGTCAAACCCGCGAATATCCTGATCACCGAGGACGGCACCGCGAAGCTGACCGACTTCGGCATCTCACATGCCGCCGGGGACGTCGCGCTGACCCAGACCGGGCTGT
The DNA here is from genome assembly GCA_009377395.1 of Actinophytocola sp. Lineage (GTDB taxonomy): Bacteria > Actinomycetota > Actinomycetes > Mycobacteriales > Pseudonocardiaceae > Haloechinothrix_A. The sequence goes on from WHUB01000051.1 coordinate 29,869, forward strand.
TCGCGGGCACTCCCGCGTTTCTCGCGCCCGAGATCGCGCTCGGCCACCGGCCCACCCCGGCCTCCGACGTCTTCTCGCTCGGCGCGACGCTGTACGCCGCTGTGGAGGACAGCCCGCCGTTCGGCGACGACGCCGAGAACCCGCTCGCGCTGCTGCACGTCATCGCGGCGGGCCAGATCCGCGCCCCACAGCAGGCCGGTCCACTGACCCCGGTGCTGGCGGCCATGCTGGGCGCCGACCCGGCGCGGCGGGTCGACGCGGGACAGGCCAGCGAGGCGCTGTACGCCACCGCGACCGGCGCACCGCTGCCGCCGTTCGTCGAGGCCGCCGCGGCCCAGTGGGGCGAGGGGGCAACGGTCCTCACGGCCCCCGCCAACGGCCCCGCGGGCACCCTGCTGGATGCGCAGCCGCTCCAGCACCCGGCGCCACCCGCCACTACCCCCAGCCGGGGCAATCGGGGCCCATACATCGCGGTGGGTGCCGCCGTCGCGGTGGTCGCGGCGATCGTGCTGCTGGTGTCGCTGCTCAACTCCGCCGAGCCGACGCCGGTCGCGAGCCCCGCTCCCGACAGCCAGACCACGACGACGACGCCGGCCGTGCAGCCCGTCGACCTCGAACGCGCGGCACTGCGCTACTACCGGCTGCTGCCCGAACAGCCCGCACAAGCCTGGCAACGGCTCGCTCCCGCGATACGCACCGACCGCACCAGCTACCTCGCCCGCTGGCGAGCCGTCGAGTCGGTCATGGTGTTCGACAGCCCACGCGCCACCGGCGACAGCACCGTCCACATCGGAGTCACCCTGCGGCTACCCGACGGCACCCGAATCCGGGAATCCCGCCAGCTCGGGTTCACCACGGACACGCCGACGCCGTTGATCAGCTCCATGACCCTGCTGGATCGCGAGCGCATCCCCGCCCCCGAGCCGCCCGAGGACGACGAAAAGAAGCACGACGAGAAGCCGGGAAAGAGCGAGAAATCCCACGGCAAGGGTGACGAGAAGGGCAAGGGCCACGACGACTGAGCCCGATCACTCCTCGGGCGGCGGCGCGCCCTGCTCCGGCACCGACACCTCGATGCGCGCGAGCTGGTTCAGCTCCGATGTGGACAGCTTCTCCACCGCCGCGAACACCTTCTCCTGCTGCTCGCTGATGCGCTTGTCGACCAGCTCGCTCAGCGAGTAGGCGAGCGCGCCGGTCTGACGCACCGTGGTGTCGTCGAGCGCTGGCTGCGGCGTCGACGTGATCGCGATCCCGGTGGGCCTGCCGTCGTCGTCCTGCGCGGCGCCGATCTCCAACCGCTCGCGGGGGTTGTGCACCGGGTCGGCGAAGTGCTTGCGCATCCGCCGCAGCGCCTTGTGCCACTCGACCACCTCGCCCTCGAGCCCGGTCGACTCCACATCGGACTCGCTCAGGCACATGCCGCTGTCCCCGCTGGTGAAGCAGCGCGAGTAGGACAGCAACGCGGTGGTCCACACCCCTTCGAGCACGAGGTCGTCACCGGCACCGGTTCGCGGGTCCAGCTCGGTGACCAACCGCTCGCAACAGCGCAACACCGTCTGCAGCTCGTTGAAGATCGAGGCGAGGTCGGCCAGCGCCTGCGCGGCCGGGATTCTCAGTCTCCGGACGGCGATGGGGTCGTCCGTCGCGCTCGTCATGTCACGATCAGCCCTTCCGCGTGGTCGGCATCGGTGCTCCGCACGCTAGGCCCGCATCGCTTCGGCCGGTGTCTCAGATTGAGACGCCCCCACCGCCGCCGGCGAGGTGTGATGGACGATCCAGCGAACTGCGCGGCCGCCGCATCGGCGTGCGCGAGGGCATTCCGGTGAGCGGGAGGCCGCCTCAGCGGAGGGAGCCCGATGCGCGACGACACACCCCAGGCACCGGCCGGGGAAACCTACAGCCAGTGGACGATCGTCAACGTCGTCTTCCAGCATCTCGTCGAGGAGGGGCTGCATCCCACGCTCGGCGGCAACGGCGATCCCGGCGAGCACGCCGCCGGGTTGTTGCAGGCGCTGGGCGTCACACCGACGGCTGAGGGCGACGCCCGGATCCAGCGCGACGTCCATCAGGAACTCGCCCAGCTCAGAGCGGTGCTGATGGAGGACAACTAGCGCTCAACTAGCGCCCGTCTCATATTGAGACCCGCATCACAGCCGCTGGCCTATCTAATCGACGTCATTGGACATGTGCCATCCAACCGGCGCTCGTCCTCATCGCGTCCGGGGATCACTGCGGGACGCGGTGGAGGCGACGCAGTCGCCGTCGGCAGACGCGACGGGTAAGGAGTGATCATGAGCCGCCAGAGCGTGGCAAAGGCCCACCAGAAGATCCAGGAACTGTCCTGGGAACCGGCCTATCACGAGCCGGTATCGCAATACGGAACCGACTACACGTTCCGCAAGGCGAAGAAGAAGGACCCGCTCAAGCAGGTCCTGCGCTCGTACTTCCCGATGCAGGAGGAGAAGGACCACCGGGTCTACGGCGCCGAGGACGGCGCGATCCGGGGCAACATGTTCCGGCAGGTGCAGGAGCGCTGGCTGGAATGGCAGAAGCTGTTCCTGTCCATCATTCCGCTGCCGGAGATCTCGGCCGCCCGGGCGATGCCGTTGCTGTTCCGCACGGTGCCGAACCCTGAGCTGCACAACGGCCAGGCCATCCAGATGATCGACGAGGTGAGGCACTCGACGATCCAGCAGAACCTCAAGCGCCTCTACATGAACAACTACATCGACCCGGCCGGGTTCAACTCGAGCCTGCGCAACTTCCAGAACGACTACTGCGGCACCATCGGCAGGCAGTTCGCGGAGGGCTTCATCACCGGTGACGCCATCACCGCGGCGAGCATCTACCTGACGATCGTGGCCGAGACGGCGTTCACCAACACGCTGTTCGTCGCGATGCCCGCCGAGGCGGCCGCCAACGGTGACTACCTGCTGCCGACGGTGTTCCACTCGGTGCAGTCCGACGAGTCGCGCCACATCAGCAACGGCTACGCCACCCTGCTGATGGCGCTCTCCGACGAGAGCAACCACCAGCTGCTGGCCCGTGACCTGCGGTACGCGTGGTGGAACAACCACCGGGTGGTCGACGCCGCGATCGGCACGTTCATCGAGTACGGCACCAAGGACCGCCGTAAGGACCGCGAGAGCTACGCCGAGATGTGGCGGCGGTGGATCTACGACGACTACTACCGCAGCTATCTCGTCCCGCTCGAGAAGTACGGCCTGGAGATCCCGCACGACCTCATCGAGGAGTCCTGGAACCAGATCTGGCACAAGGGCTACGTGCACGAGGTCGCGCAGTTCTTCGCCACCGGGTGGCTCGCCAACTACTGGCGCATCGACCCGATGACCGACGAGGACTTCGAGTGGTTCGAGTACAAGTACCCGGGCTGGTACGACAGGTACGGCAAGTGGTGGGAGAACTACAACCGCTTGTCCGTCCCGAATGGACACCACCCGATCGTCGCCGAGGACGTCGACTACGTGTACCCGCACCGCTGCTGGACCTGCATGGTGCCGTGCCTGGTCCGCGAAGACATGGTGACGGACAAG
>WHUB01000520.1 GCA_009377395.1 Actinophytocola sp.
AGGTCTGGAACTCGTCGTCGTTCCACCCTTCCCAGGTCGGCGCGTACAGCACCGTCAGGGGCTCACCGCCGGCACGGGGGCGTACGCCTGGCCGTTCGATCACATCGAGCTGGGGCCGCCCCACCTCGACGATGGCCTCGTCCCGCACCCCTACCCTGGTCCGGGCGTAGCGCTCCCTGGCGGCCGGCCCGGCGACCCAGATCTCGTCGTACAGCCGAGCCAGCGGGTTGACGTTCGTGCCCTTGTCGCTGTCCCCGTGCCCGACGAACACGTCCTTGATCCCGCGCAGCCGGATGAGGTGGCTGTTCTTCAGGTTGCCGGCGGCGTACAGCGCTACCTTGATCGACGGCAGCAGGAAGTATTCGAGGTCGACGGCGCGGGGCAGCACGACGATGGGCAGGCTCGTGGGGGCGATCCGGTCGAGGTGTACTCGCTCCCGCACGAAGATCACGGTGGAGTGCCCCATTCGCTCGTACGTACCGAGCCACCCGTCGAGCGTGTACTCGGAGCCCTCGGCGCCCGCATGGTAGGCGACCACCCGCGGAGCCAGTGCCC
>WHUB01000521.1 GCA_009377395.1 Actinophytocola sp.
GCTGCAGCCGGCCGAAGAGGCCCAGCGCGCCGACGAGCCGCGGATCGTAGGCATCGATGCGTACCCGCAGCGGCGCCGCCGTGCCCACCACTCGTAGCAGCGTGTTCTGCACGAGCCGGTGTGCCGCCGCGGGCTCGTCGGCCCAGATCTGCCAGCCCCTGGTGCCGACGACCGGCAGGATGATCGGAGTGTCCGCGACCTCGAGGGTGCCGACGCGTACGTACGGCGGCATGCTGGCGTCGATGGGCTCCGGGGTGTGCCAGGCCGCGGTGCCGTACGGCTGCGAGGCGAGGCCGGGCGCGAGCTCCGCCGCCCGGCGGCCGGCCACCGCGCTCGCCGCGGCGAGCGCCTCGCTGACTTCCCCGCCTACCTGGCCGCGGGCCTGCTCGGCGGCGGCCGCCGCCTCCTCGTACGCCCGCCCGCGGGCCTGCTCGGCGCTGGCGCGTTCCGCGGCGGCGGCCTGCTCGGCCTCCGGCACGAAGCGCGTCACGGCGCCGCGGATGCCGCGGATCCGCGCCTCCCACGACGCCGGGTCGTCCGGAGCGGCTCCCGGCA
>WHUB01000522.1 GCA_009377395.1 Actinophytocola sp.
ATTCCGCGGCCTCGCTGCCACCCTCGAACGGCTCCGCGTCGACCGGCAACTCGAGGAAGCCCTCACCCACGGACCCGACCCGCTGCACCTGGCAACCGTGTTCGGCATCGACGAGAAAACCGCGATCCGCTACGCCACCGCCGCGCGGCAACTCCTGGAAACCGACCTCGAATGCGACACTGTCGGTTGAGCATGAACCCAAGCATCCAGCCCTGGTTCTGGTGGTCACGGACCCTTGGGTTCCCGGCGAGGAACCTTCACTTTCGCTGAACTCACGGCGGACGCGGCCCTGGACTCCCGAAGCTGTCCTGAGCCGCAAAGTAGCCGAAGTAGCTGGTCACCCGAACTTTGCTGAGGTCTGGTCTCGTTGCAGGGTGCGGTACACGGTGGCCCTGCCGATGGAGAACAGCTCGGAGAGGTCGGCGATGGTGTACTCGCCGGTGCCGTGCATGCGCACGAGCTCGCGCTGTTGTTTGGGTGAGAGCTTGGGTTGCTTGCCGCGGAGCTTGCCTTTCGCCTTCGCCACAGCCATGCCCTCGCGCGTACGCATGCGCA
>WHUB01000523.1 GCA_009377395.1 Actinophytocola sp.
GGTGATTGCGGACTTCGGGCAGATTCCGGATGTCTGGCGGTTACCGGAAATTCGCCGGAATCGGCGGTTCGGTCTCGGAGCTGTCGGGTTCGAGTTCGGTGCAGTAGCGGACGGTGCCGCGGCTGCTGAGCCCCGAACAGGTGCATGAGGGCGAGGACGTCGCCACTGGTGTCGCGGGCGTGAGCGAGGAGCCGGTCGGCGCGGAGCTCGGCCACCGGTATGGGTAGTAGTCCTTGGACGTAGCCGGTCGAGACCGGTTTCAGGCCCAACGCTGACTGCGTGGCGATCAGCAGGTGCGGGGTTGGGTCGGCCAGCGTTAGCATCGTTCGCGCAGCCAGGCGACGAGGTGGTCGTGGGTGAGGGCAGTGGCGTCCAGTGGCCGGGGACGGCCGTACATGACGATGGTGTGAGCGCTATACTCAGGCGTGTGTTAGGATGCGGTGGCTGCACGGGGTGCTGGCACGCCAATCTAACCTCGGACCATGATCTGGTCCGGCCACTGGCCTGGACGTCCCTCAAGTGGCGCGTGGCTGCGTGTCACTCGGGTCGCGTTT
>WHUB01000524.1 GCA_009377395.1 Actinophytocola sp.
GTGACGTCCGACCAGGTGTGGCAGGGCGCACCGCGGGCCTGGCCGATCGCAGTGCAGTGGGAGTCGGTGGACCGGCATCGGCTGCTCACGCTGCTGGCGGTCGGCGGGCTCGTCGTGGCCGGCCTGATGGCCATCCTCGGGATGCCACCGTTCGACTCGCACGGCCCGCTCTACCACCTGGGCATCATGTCTCCCATCTGCGGCGGCACCCGAGCCGTGGTGTACGCGATGCGCGGCGAGCTCGGTCTCTCGTGGGCGTACAACCCGGCCGGCGTACCGCTCGTCGCCGGTGCCGTCCTGGCCGCCGTCCGCCATCTCGTCGGCACGGTGAGCCACCGCTGGCTCACCGTGCGGGTCACGGCGTGGCGGCTCGCGATCGTCGTGGCGGCCGCGCTCCTGGTCGCCCTGCAGATCAACCAGCAGCTGCACGCGTCCTTCCTGCTAGCGTCCTGACGACGATGGTCGACCTCGACAAGCTGCGCCGGCACTGGGACAAGCAGGCGAAGTCGTACGACAAGCAGATGACGTTCGCCGACCGGAAGTTCTTCGGCGAT
>WHUB01000525.1 GCA_009377395.1 Actinophytocola sp.
GCCGGAGAACATGACTACCTCGGCCTCGCCTGCCCGGCGCGACGAAGACGTCGAGCACAGACTCCGCAGTGTCGCTGCACAGTCGGACGCACGCCGCGCTACCCAATCGATCTCCTCGGCCTCGATGGACGCTACCAGGCAGGCTCACCCAGGCGCAGTTGGTCTGGCACCCGTCATAGAACCTAGGTCCATGGGCGACAGGGCTGCGTTACGGCGCCCGTCCATGTCGGCGGCTGGGTGCCCCGGCTCGGGCGTCCAGCACGAGTTGGCGGATCAGCGCTAAGCATTCGACAGCGCTTCCGCCGCTTTCTAAACCAGACGTCGTGATGGTTCCCGGACAGGTGGGCGCGGTCAGCGGCTGTTGGCTCGTGCGGCGAGCACTGGGATTGCGGCGATCTTCGCGTCGGTGAGATTGCTCCAGGTGAGCCCGGAAGGTCGCCGCTGGGGTCCGCAGGTGATGACTTCGTCGGGGGTGACGATGAGGTCGACGCGGAAGTCGTGGTCGGCCTCGGGCAGTTCGTCGTCGACGACCTGCAACTGGTGCACCGTCGTG
>WHUB01000526.1 GCA_009377395.1 Actinophytocola sp.
CAACAACAACAAGAGAGCAAGACATGACGACATTCGACGTGATCAACCCCGCAACCGAACACGTCGTCCAGACCGTATCCCGTGCCGGCACCGCGGAAACTGACGCAGCAATCGCCCGGGCCAAGGCGGCCCACGAGTCGTGGCGACACGTGTCCCCGGCCGAGCGTGCGCGGCTCCTGCGCCGCTTCGCCGAAGCGGTGGACAGTGACGTCGATCACATCGTGTTCGCCGACGCCGACATCGAGCACGCGGCTGCGACTGCGCCGTACGGCGCCTTCGACAGCGCCGGACAGGACTGCTGCGCCCGCTCACGAATCCTGGTGCATCGCAGCGTCTTCGACAAGTTCATGGAGCTGCTCGAGCCGGCCGTCGCCGGGGTGAAGGTCGGAGACCCTGGCAACGAGGCCACCGAGATGGGGCCGCTGATCTCGGCTGCTCAGCGGGAGATGGTGGCGTCGTACGTTCCCAACGGCGCCCCCGTCGCCTTCCGCGGTAGCTGTCCCGACGGCCCGGGCTACTGGTTCCCGCCGACCGTACTCGCGCCGATCGACCC
>WHUB01000527.1 GCA_009377395.1 Actinophytocola sp.
GGCAGGCCCGCCGGGGCCTCGCCGGGCGGCGTGACCGGCGAGCCGGGCACGACCGGTGAGCCGAGCGAGCCGATCGACCTGAACGCTGTCACCGCCGAGCAGCTGGAGGAGCTGCCCGGTATCGGTCCCGTGCTGGCGCAGCGCATCCTCGAGCACCGCACTAAGCACGGCGGGTTCCGGTCGGTGGAGCAGCTCAAGGACGTCTCCGGCATCGGCGACGTGCGCTACGCGGACCTCTCGCCGAGGGTGCGGGTGTGATCGGTGACCGTGGGCGGAGGCGCCTTCTCCAGCCAGCCGCCCGACCTGCGGCTGGCCGGTCCCGCCGTCGGTGGCTGGCTGGTCACACTCGTCCTCCTGGGCACCAGCGCAGGGGTCGCGGCCGGCACCGCGCTGTGCGGCCTGGTGCTGGCCGTCGCCGCCCGGGTGCTCCTCCGCTCCTCGTCCCGGCTGCGCTGGACCGTGTCGGCCACCCTGGTGTGTGCCGCCGCCGCGGCGGCCTGCTGCGCCGCGTACCTGGCCGTGCTCGGCTCGGGGCCGGTGCCGCGCTGGGCG
>WHUB01000528.1 GCA_009377395.1 Actinophytocola sp.
CGTAGATAGGCCGGTTAGCGACCTGCCCGTCGCGGATTTTCACGTGTATCGCATCAATCAGCACAATAGGGTAAATGCGCTCCAGCGGCCGGGACTGCCATTCATTCATCTCCTCCACCACCTTATCGGTGATCTTCGAGATCAACTCACGGGAAACGTCCACCTCATAGATCTCCGACAAGTGTTTCTGAATCTCGCCGGTGGTTAACCCCTTTGCGTACAGTGAAATGATCGACTCGTCGAATCCCTCGATCCGGCGCGCGTGTTTCGGCACGATCCGTGGCTCAAACTCCCCGTTCCGGTCCCGCGGCACGTCGACCCGCACCGATCCCGCATCGGTGTGCACCGTTTTCTGCGACCGGCCATTCCGCTGATTCCCGGCGCCGCAGCCCGCTGGATCACCCTTCTCGTATCCCAGATGCTCATCCAATTCCGCAGTCAACGCCGATTCGAGAACGGTTTTCGTAATCCGCGACAGCAACCCATCCGGGCCCGCCAGCGACAGCCCATCCGCCCGGGCCTTGTCGATCAACCCCTGAATATCGACACCAT
>WHUB01000529.1:0-210 GCA_009377395.1 Actinophytocola sp.
GTGTTGATCCACCCCAGCGTGTTCGTGAAGAGCTTCAGCAGCGGGACGATCAGCGAGATCGTCGGGAACATCGACGTCGCGATGATCACCGCGAGCACGGCGTTCTTGAACCGGAAGTCCAGCCGCGCCAGCGCATACGCGGTGAAGATGCCGATGATCAGCGTCAGCAGCGTCGTGGTGCCCGCCACCACGATGCTGTTGAGCAGCGCC
>WHUB01000529.1:220-551 GCA_009377395.1 Actinophytocola sp.
GGCCACGGGATCGGCAGGTTGCTGAACTGGTCTCCTGGCCTGCGCAGCGCCGAGACCACCATCCAGTAGAACGGGATCAGGCAGTACACGACGATCGCAGCGATACCGACGTTGGCCCAGACGTTGCGTTCCTTCTTCCGCCGAACCGGTGCGGCGGGCTCCGTCGTGGGTGCGCGTTCCACCGTCGTTGTCGTCATGCTGCCGGCCCCCTCTCCGACATCGTGGCACCCGGTGCCTTGGCGGCCCGTGGCCTCTTCCGCTGTGATCTGGTCGCCCCGAGGACGTCCGCGCCGAGCAGCTTGACGAACATGAATGCGATGACCGCGACGTA
>WHUB01000052.1:0-9514 GCA_009377395.1 Actinophytocola sp.
AACATCCAGTACCACTGGATCCAGATCGAGGACATGCCCACGATCTGGCAGCAGCTCGAAGACGTCGGGCTCACCACCACGGAGGCCTGCGGTGACTGCCCCCGGGTGATTCTCGGGTCGCCGGTGGCCGGGATCGCCGCCGACGAGGTGATCGACCCGACGCCGGCGATCGAGGAGGTCAAGCGCCGCTACATCGGCTCGCCGGAGTTCTCGAACCTGCCGCGCAAGTTCAAGACCTCGATCAGCGGGCTGGCCGACGTGGCCCACGAGATCCACGACGTCGCCTTCGTCGGCGTCGACCACCCGGAGCACGGGCCCGGGTTCGACGTCTGGGTCGGTGGCGGGCTGTCGACCAACCCGATGATCGGCCAGCGACTCGGCGCCTGGGTGCCCATCGACGAGGTGCCCGACGTGTGGGCCGGGGTGACCGGCATCTTCCGCGACTACGGCTACCGCAGGCTGCGTCACCGGGCGCGGATCAAGTTCCTGGTCAAGGACTGGGGCGCCGAGAAGTTCCGCGAGGTGCTGGAGACCAAGTACCTCGACCGTAAGCTCATCGACGGCCCGGCGCCGGAGGTGCCCGAGCACCCGATCGACCACGTCGGGGTGCACCGGCAGAAGGACGGCAACTTCTACGTCGGCGCCGCGCCGGTGGCGGGCCGGGTGTCCGGCACCATGCTGATGGGCGTGGCCAAGGCCGCCGAGCGGGCCGGATCGAGCCGGGTGCGGCTGACCCCGCAGCAGAAGCTGGTGGTCCTCGACGTCGCCGAGTCCGAAGTGGAGGGTCTGCGCGGCGAGCTGGACACGCTGGGGCTCTCCAGCGACCCGTCGCCGTGGCGGCGCGGCGTGATGGCCTGCACCGGCATCGAGTTCTGCAAGCTCGCCATCGTCGAGACCAAGCAGCGCGCCAAGGATCTGGTCACCGACCTGGAAGGCCGGCTGGCCGACCTCACCGAGGCCGCCGAGGTGCCGCCGCTGAGCATCCACCTCAACGGCTGCCCGAACTCGTGCGCGCGGATCCAGACCGCCGACATCGGCCTCAAGGGCCAGATCGTCACCGACGCCGACGGCAACCAGGTCGAGGGCTTCCAGGTGCACCTCGGCGGGGGACTCGGCCTCGACGCGGGCTTCGGTCGTAAGCTGCGCGGCCACAAGGTCACCAGCGACGAGCTGGGCGACTACGTGGAACGGGTGGTGCGCAACTACGTGCGGCAGCGCGAGGACGGTGAGCGGTTCGCCCAGTGGGCCGCCCGCGCGGCCGATGATGATCTCACATAACGGGACGTGGCATGAGTGAGCGCGCGCAGCCGTTCTACTGCCCGTATTGCGGCGACGAGGACCTTCGACCGCACGAGGACAGCACCTGGTTGTGCTCCTCGTGCCGGCGGGTGTTCACGGTGACGTTGCTCGGGTTGAACTTTCCGGAGGATGCAGGATGACGACGACAGAGACCGCAGAGCACAAGGCAGATCACAGGGCGCTGGCGGAGCGAGCGGCGGCCGAGTTCGCTGACGCCGGCGCGGACGAAGTGCTGCGCTGGGCCGCCGCCACCTTCGGCGACGATCTCATCGTGGCGTCCAACATGCAGGACGCGGTGCTGATCGACGTGGCCGCCAAGATCAAGCCGGACGTGGACGTGCTGTTCCTGGAGACCGGCTATCACTTCGCCGAGACCATCGGCACCCGCGACGCCGTCGCAGCGCAGTACCCGGAGATCACCATCGTCAACGCCGAGGCGGAGCAGTCGGTGGCCGAGCAGGAGGCACAGTTCGGCGTGCTGAACCGCACCGACCCGGACAAGTGCTGCTTCCTGCGCAAGGTGCTCCCACTGCAGAACACCCTCGCCCGCTACGACGCCTGGGTGACCGGGGTGCGCCGGGTGGACGCGCCGACGCGGGCGAACACGCCGCTGGTCCAGTGGGACGACCGCAACGGGCTCGTCAAGATCAACCCGATCGCGGCGTGGACCGACGAGGAGTTCCGGGCCTACATCGATGACCACGGCATCCTGGAGAACCCGCTGGTCCACGAGGGCTATCTGTCGATCGGCTGCGCCCCGTGCACCCAGCGCGTCGCGCCGGGCGACGATCCGCGCAGCGGCCGCTGGGCAGGCCAGGGCAAGACGGAGTGCGGCCTGCACGCGTGAGGACTGCGGAGCTGTACCCGATCGCCCAGCGGCGCGCCGTGAGACACGGTGCGCCGCTGGTGGTCGTCGCGCACGGCAGCCGCGATCCCCGCTCGGCCGCCACGGTACGAGACCTGGCCGAGGGGGTGCGGGCCCTGGCGCCGGGATCCGACGTCCGCACGGCGTTCATCGACCTGTCCGAGCCGCCGCTGCCCGATGTGCTGGCTGAGCTCGCCGCGGAGGGCTACGGCGAGGCGGTCGTGGTGCCGCTGCTGCTGGGCGACGCGTTCCACTCCCGGGTGGACCTGCCCGCGCTGGTCGCCGAGTCGGAGCGACGGTTGCCGGGCCTGCGGGTCTCGGTGTCCGAGGTGCTCGGTCCCGATCCGCTGTTGCTCGACGCGGTGCGGGCCCGGCTCGCCGAGGCGGGCGCCGCGCCAGATTCCGGGCTCGGGGTCGTGCTCGCCGGGGTCGGCTCCGCCGACGCGGGCGCCAACGACGTGGTCGCCCGGGTGGCGGCCAGGCTGCACCGGCGCGAGGACTACGCGGCCATCACGCACGCCTTCGCCACCTGCGGCCCGGACGTCGAGTCCGCCATCGCGGCGCTGCGCGCCCGGGGCGCGGAGCGGATCGCGGTCGCGCCGTGGTTCCTGGCGCCCGGACTGCTGCTCGACCGCGTCGACCGCCACGCCCGCGCCGCCGCCCCGAACGCCGTCCTCGCGGCCCCACTCGGCGCCGCCGACCTTGTCGCCACCGTCGTGCTGGACCGCTACACCACCACGGCGATTCCCGTCGGCCACGCTGCCTGATTTGCCGCGAGTCCCACGTTCTGGCACCGCGAGTCCCGTGATCCGGTGCCGCGAGTCCCACGTTCCGGTACCGCGAGTCCCGTGGTAGCCATCACCTCTCGCCACTCCGTGACGTATGCGAGGCTGTCAGCCATGGCAGACGAACTCGTGCACTACGCGGTGGATCGCGGCGTCGCGACCATCACCCTCGACTCCCCCGGCAACCGGAACGCGCTGTCCAAGCAGCTGCGCGGCGAGCTGAAGCAGCACCTGACCACCGCGATCGATGACGACGCGGTGCGGGTCATCGTGCTCGACCACACCGGCCCGGTGTTCTGCGCCGGGATGGACCTCAAGGAGGCGCGCGGCTCCGGGGCGTCGGATCAGGGTGTCAACGAGTTCCCGCAACTGCTGACCCAGATCATGACCAGCCCGAAGCCGGTCGTGGCCAAACTCGCCGGGCCGGCACGGGCCGGTGGCGTGGGCATCGTGGCCGCCGCCGACATTGCCGTCGCCGCCGAGGACGCCACGTTCGCGTTCAGCGAGGTCCGCATCGGCGTCGTGCCCGCCGTGATATCGATCCCCGTGCTGCCGCGGCTGCTGCCCCGCGCCGGGCACGAGCTGTTCCTCACCGGCGAGAAGTTCGACGCCGCGAGGGCAGCCGACATCGGTCTGATCAACTCGGCGGTCCCGGCGGACGGGCTGGATGCCGAGGTCCAGCGGTTCGTCACCGCGCTGGTCGCGGGCGGTCCGCAGGCGGTCGCCGCCACCAAGGAGCTGCTGCGCGGCGACACCCGGACCGAGGATCTGGAGAAGTCGTTCAACGACATGCTCGGTCTGTCGGCGCAGTTCTTCGCCAGCGCGGAGGGTCAGGAGGGCATCACCGCGTTCGCGGAGAAGCGCAAGCCGAACTGGATCCCCGAGGCCTGAGCCGTCAGGGCACGGCGACGACGGCGGTGAACTGGCGGCTGTCGGAACGCTCGCCCGCCGGGCCGAGGGCGCGCTGGGCGTCGGAGAGCACGCTGCGGATCGCCAGGTAGGCCTTCGGGTCCGCCTCGGCGAGCCCGGTGGCCGCCACCCAGATCAGCACGTGCTCACCCGCCGGCAGCCACGTCAGGTCCGTCAGGCAGTCGTAGAGCGCGTCCAGGTTGCGCCCGAACGTCTCCGGGAACCGCATCGTCGTCGCGATCCCGTCCAGCACGGCGAGCTTGTCGCGCAGCTCGTCACCGGCCAGCGTGTGGACGAACGCGCCGCGCGCCTTCGCCTCCGCCGCGACGGCCGTGGCGCTGGGTGGCTCTGCCATCGTGCTCACAAGTACCTACCGATCGGGGTCGACGAGTACGAACGACTGGTAGTGATCACCGGTGTAGTACAGCTCGCCATCCTCCCCGACGACGAGCCGTCTGGCACCGCGATCATCGCTGCCGGGCGTGGGCACCGGGTACTCCCGGTAGTAGCCGTACGGCCGCTGCGGCAACAGCCCCTCCCGGTTGCCGAACACCGATCCCTCGGCCTCCCCGGCCTCGATCCGCCGCCAGGTCTCGGCAACCTGGGGCGGCAGATCCGACAGCGCGACGACGGCCGGACCCGAGTCGCCGTCGGCGATGACGTCCTGGACGAGCCAGCCGCCGGCGACGAGGACGAGCAGCCCGACGAGAGCCGCGCTGATCCGCCTGCTGGAGAACACGAGCGAATCCTAGACGGCAGCCGATCACCGTCACCCCAGCGCGGTCGCATTAGTCACGCACACCACGCGAGGCCGCCGCGATGCGGTCGACGGCGCGGTCAACCGCCAGCGCCGCGAGCAGACACACCGGCACGACGACGGCCATGACCACGACGAACTGCAACGGGAACCACAGCTGCACGACCCACAGCTCGACGCTGCCCCACCAGTCAGCAAGTGCCGCGAACACGACCACAAGCGTAGTCCCACCGACTCCGCGCGTCGTTTACGGTGGCAGTCATGTTCGCTGTCTACGCTTCCGAGCCCAACGCTGACGACCCCATCGCCTCGCTCGCCGTCGGTGAGCGCCCCGAACCGGACGCCCCGGACGGCTGGGTGACGGTCAACGTCAAGGCCGCCAGCCTCAACATGCACGACATCTGGACGCTGCGCGGCGTCGGCATCAAGCCCGACCAGTTCCCGATGATCCTCGGCTGCGACGGCGCCGGGGTGCTCGACGACGGCACCGAGGTGGTGCTGCACTCGGTCATCGGCGACCCCGAGTGGCGCGGCGAGGAGACCCTCGACCCGAAGCGCACGCTGCTCACCGAGAAGCACCAGGGCACCTTCGCCGACAAGGTGATCGTGCCGAAACGCAATGCGATCCCCAAGCCCGCCGAGATGTCGTTCGCCGAGGGCGCGATCATGGGCACGGCCTGGCTGACCGCCTACCGGATGCTGTTCGTCAAGTCGGGCCTGCGGCCAGGCCAGACGATGCTGGTCCAGGGCGCGTCCGGCGGTGTGTCGACCGCGCTGATCCAGCTCGGCCGCGCCGCGGGCATGCGGGTCTGGGTCACCGGACGCTCCGAGGCCAAGCGGGACCTCGCCAAGCAGCTCGGCGCCCACGAGACATTCGAGCCCGGGGTCCGGCTGCCGGAGCGGGTGGACGCCGTGTTCGAGACGGTCGGCAAGGCGACCTGGTCGCACTCGATGAAGTCGCTCAAGCCGGGCGGCATCATCGTGGTGTCCGGCTCGACCAGCGGCCCCGACCCGAGCGCGGAGCTGCAACGGCTGTTCTTCCTCCAGCTCCGTGTGGTCGGCTCCACCATGGGCACCCGCGACGAGCTGGCGAGCCTGCTCGAGTTCGTCCACCTGGCCGGGATCCGGCCGCAGATCGGAACCGAGCTGCCGCTGACCGAAGCCAAGGAGGGCTTCCGCACGATGCTGGAGGGCGACACGGCCGGTAAAGTCGTGTACACGCTGTAAACCCACACAGAGCAGCGGGGCCTGGTCACGGGTGACGGACAGTTCCGATGCAGCATTGTGACCGCGTCGGACGAGCGTGACCCGGCCGGTTTCTGGCTAACCTGAAGCATGACCACCGCAGCGAAGCGGACGGACGGCGCCTCCCGCAGGGAGGCGCCAGTCCGAGTGCGGCACCGCCGCTTCGCCGGAGTGCGCACCCGCGTGCTCGAGGTCGGTACGACCGCGCCGGAGCGTGCCCGCACCCAGCGGGTGCGGCGCAGGCGCGCGACGTCGGGCCAGCCACCGCGCCGCCCCCGTTTCGTGCTCTTCCACGGCTACTGCGACAGCGCCGACACCTGGCGGCCGCTGCTCGCCGAACTCGCCGCCGAGGGCCACGCCGCCATCGCCGTCGATCTGCCCGGCTTCGGCGACGCCGAGGTACTGCGCGACGGGCCCATCCTGCCGCAGCTCGACGCGTTCGTCGCCGCGGTGGTCAAGGACCAGGCCCCGCACGGCGACGTGGTGCTGGTCGGCAACTCGCTCGGCGGCACGGTCAGCCTGCGTGCGGCCCAGAACCGGTGGCTGCCGATCGCAGGCGTCACCTCCATCGCCGCACCCGGCTTCTCCGACACCTGGCTGGTGCGCACCATCCGCAAGTACCCGCTGCCGCTGCGGCTGTACGCCTCGCTGCCGTTGCCGCTGCCGGGGATGCTGATCCGCACCGTCGCCGACAACGTCATCCCCCGGCTGCTCTACGCGACGCCGAAGGACGTCGACGACGAGCACGTGCGCCGGTTCCTGTCGCTGTTCCCCGACTACCGGTCGACCACGTGGCGGCTGAGCCAGGCGCGCAAGCTGGTGCACGAGCTCGACGACTGCTACGAGCTCGACCGGATCACCACGCCGCTGCTGGTCGTCGCGTGCGGGCGCGACCGGCTGGTGCGCAAGGACGGCGGCACGATGCTGCACACCCTGGTCCCGCACAGCAGGCTACTGGTGCGCGAGGACTGGGGACACTGCCCGCAGCTCGACCACGCCGAGGAGATCCACCAGCTCGTCAGCCACTTCGCCGAGGGCTGCACCCGCACCACGACCGGCGCCCGACGGCTGGCACAGGCCAGCACCGTCAAGCCGGACGCGGCGGCGAGCTGAGCGCCTACTTCTTGTTGCCCTTGCCGCCCTTGTCGCCCGCGGTGTCGGCCGACAGCGCCGCGACGAAGGCCTCCTGCGGCACCTCGACCCGGCCGACGGTTTTCATCCGCTTCTTGCCTTCCTTCTGCTTCTCCAGCAGCTTGCGCTTGCGAGAGATGTCGCCGCCGTAGCACTTGGCGAGCACGTCCTTGCGGATGGCGCGAATGGTCTCGCGGGCGATGATGCGCGAGCCGATGGCAGCCTGGATCGGCACCTCGTACTGCTGCCGGGGGATCAGCTCCCGCAGCCGGGTGGCCATCTTGGTGCCGTACGCGTACGCCTGGTCCTTGTGCACGATCGCGGAGAACGCGTCCACCGTCTCGCCCTGTAGCAGGATGTCGACCTTGACCAGGTCGGAGGCCTGCTCACCGGCCTCCTCGTAGTCCAGCGAGGCATAGCCGCGGGTGCGGGACTTCAGCGAGTCGAAGAAGTCGAAGATGATCTCGCCGAGCGGCAGCTGGTAGCGGAGCTCGACCCGATCCTCGGACAGGTAGTCCATGCCGAGCAGCTGGCCGCGCTTGCCCTGGCACAGCTCCATGATCGCGCCGATGAACTCCGAGGGCGCGATCAGCGTGACCTTGCTGATCGGCTCGTGGACTTCGGCGATCTTGCCGGTCGGCCAGTCGGACGGGTTGGTCACCTCGAAGTCGGTGCCGTCCTCGAGGTAGACCTGGTAGACGACGTTGGGCGCGGTGGCGATCAGGTCGAGGTTGTACTCGCGTTCCAGCCTGGCGCGAGTGATCTCCAGGTGCAGCAGGCCGAGGAAACCGCAGCGGAACCCGAAGCCGAGCGCGAGCGACGTCTCCGGCTCGAACGTCAGCGAGGCGTCGTTGAGCTGGAGCTTTTCCAGCGCTTCGCGCAGCACCGGGTAGTCGGAGCCGTCCATCGGGTACAGCCCGGAGTAGACCATCGGCTGCGGCTCGCGGTAGCCGGGCAGCGGCTCGGTCGCGCCGTGCTTTTCCGAGGTCACGGTGTCACCGACCTTGGACTGGCGGACGTCCTTGACGCCGGTGATGAGGTAGCCGACCTCGCCGACGCCGAGGCCCTTGCTCGACTTGGGGTCCGGCGAGATGATGCCGACCTCGAGCAGCTCGTGGGTGGCGCCGGTGGACATCATCTTGATCCGCTGCCTCGGCGTGATCTTGCCGTCGATCACGCGGATGTAGGTGACCACGCCCCGGTAGGTGTCGTAGACCGAGTCGAAGATCATCGCGCGGGCGGGCGCGTCCGCCTCACCCACCGGCGGCGGCACCTGGCGGACCACCTCGTCGAGCAGCTCGCGCACGCCGTGGCCGGTCTTGGCCGAGACCCGCAGCACGTCGGACGGTTCGCAGCCGATGATGTGGGCCAGCTCGGCGGCGTACTTGTCCGGCTCGGCGGCGGGCAGGTCGATCTTGTTCAGCACCGGGATGATGTGCAGGTCCTTGTCCAGCGCGAGGTAGAGGTTCGCCAACGTCTGCGCCTCGATGCCCTGCGCGGCGTCGACCAGCAGGATCGCGCCCTCACAGGCGGCGAGCGCGCGGGAGACCTCGTAGCTGAAGTCGACGTGACCAGGCGTGTCGATCAGGTGCAGCACGTGGTCGGTGCCGCCGGCCTGCCAGGGCAGCCGCACGTTCTGCGCCTTGATCGTGATGCCGCGTTCGCGTTCGAGGTCCATCCGGTCCAGGTACTGGTCCCGGTAGGCGCGCTCGCCCAGCACGCCGGTGAACTGCAGCATCCGGTCGGCAAGGGTGGACTTGCCGTGGTCGATGTGCGCGATGATGCAGAAGTTGCGGATCTGCTCCGGCGGCGTAAACGTCGTGTCGGCGAACGTGCTCACTCAGCGTGGTCCTCTGGCTGGAATGTTGGGTGCGCTGCCTATCGTCCCATGCGGCGACTGCCGTCCGGGCAGGTGACCCCGACCCGTCGCCTCGGTGAATTCAGGGCGTTTCCCCGATGCGGTATGGGTCGGACCATGATGTGCTGACCGCATGAGCCAGACATTTCCCCCGCTGCTGGACCGGGCCTTCGGCCATCCGAGCGGCGCACTCGGCCGGATCGGCGGCGCGCTCATGGCGCGCGGCAACGCGGCGACCGAGCGTCACATCGTCGACGTGGCGTCGCTGACAAGCAGCGACATCGTGCTGGTGCTCGGTCCCGGTCCCGGCATCGGCCTGCGCGCGGCGGGCGAGCGCGCGCGGCACGCCACCGGCGTCGACCCGTCGGAGGCCATGCTGCGCGCCAGCGTCGAGCGGTGCGCAGCCCTGGTGCACGCGGGCAAGGTCGGCGTGCGCAACGGCAGCGCGGAGGCGACCGGCGCCGGTGACGCCGCGTTCGACGTGGTGCTCAGTGTGAACAACGTGCTGCTGTGGGACGACCTCGCGACGGGCTTCGCCGAGGTGTACCGGGTGCTGCGGCCCGGTGGCCGGTTCGTGCTGTCCTCGCACGAGAAGTGGCTGCCGGTGCCGAGGCAGGAGCTGATCGCGGCGGTCGAGGCGGCGGGACTGACCGACGTGCAGAGCT
>WHUB01000052.1:9524-32566 GCA_009377395.1 Actinophytocola sp.
CACCTCGACCAGCACGATCCGGGTGCCGTCCGGGTCGGCGACCCACGCCTCGCGCAGTCCCCACGGCTCCTGCCTCGGCTCGCGGGTGACCGGCACGTCCCGCTGCTTCAGCTCGGCGACGGTGGCCTCGACGTCGCGCACCTGCAACCACAGCGCGACATCGGGACCCGGGCCGTGCTCGCCCCGCCCGACGACCTCGAGGAACCCGCCGCCGAGGAAGAACACCGTGCCGCCGGGGAACTCGCGGTAGATCGCCAGCCCGAGCCGCTCGGCGTAGAACTGTCTGCTGCGCTCCGGGTCGCGCGGCGTGAGCAGGATCCGGCTGCTGAGTACCTCCATGCGCTCCTGGGTACCTCACCACGGGCGCCGACGCGACCGGTGATACCGTAATTCGTCGCTGCCGTGTGGCATTCCGCCAGGGAGGAAGCCTGCCTCAGCAGGGCCAGACAAGCGCGGCGCGACATCCACCCGAGACGAAGGAGGCGGCCTCGTGGCCAACATCAAGTCCCAGATGAAGCGCATCAAGACCAACGAGAAGGCGCGTCAGCGCAACCAGGCCGTCAAGTCCTCGGTGAAGACGGCGGTCCGCAAGTTCCGTGCGGCGGCCGCGGCCGGTGACAAGGAAAAGGCCGTCGAGCTGCAGCGCGCCGCGGCCCGCACGCTGGACAAGGCGGCCGGCAGGGGCGTCATCCATGCCAACCAGGCCGCGAACAAGAAGTCGGCCATGGCCAAGCGGGTCGACTCGCTGTAACGATCTCTGGCTGAGCGGGGCGCGTCGTCAGGCGCGCCCCGCTTTTCGTGCCGCCAGCAGCTTCAGCGCGGCACGTTCCAGCGCGTAGTCCGGGTCGGCGGCAGCGCCCTTGACCTCGGCGTTGAGGGTGGCCACGATCCGCATCGACTCCCGCAGTGCCGGGGTACTCCAGCCGCGCACCTGGCTCTGGGCCTTGCGGATCTTCCACGGCGGCATGCCCAGCTCACCGGCCATGTGGTTGGGGTTGCCCCGGCCCGCGGCCGAGACCCGCGC
Organism: Actinophytocola sp.; assembly: GCA_009377395.1. Taxonomy (GTDB): domain Bacteria; phylum Actinomycetota; class Actinomycetes; order Mycobacteriales; family Pseudonocardiaceae; genus Haloechinothrix_A. The sequence goes on from WHUB01000052.1 coordinate 10,549, forward strand.
GATGGTGCGCACGGCGTCGGCGAAGGCGTCGGCGATCAGCACGTGCGGCACGCCGATCTGCAACGCCCAGCGCAGCGACTCCAGCGCGGCGGCCTCGTCCCCGGCGACGACCTTCTCGGCCACGTTGAAGCCGGTGACCTCGGCGCGGCCCCGGTGGTAGCGCCGCACCGCCTGCTCGTCGATGCTGCCGCCGGAGTCGGCGGTGAGTTGGGAGGCGGCGGCGGACAGCTCCCGCAGGTCGGAGCCGACGGCGTCGAGCAGCGCGCTCACCCCGCCCGCGTCGATGCTGCCGCCCGCGCGGCGCACCTCGGCGCGCACGAACGACTCCCGGTCGGACTGCTTGGTGAGCTTGGCGCACTCGGTGACCTCGGCGCCCGCCTTGCGCAGCGCGGCGGGCAGCGCCTTGGCGGCCTTGCTGCGACCGCCGCCGCTGTGCGCCACGACCATCACCACGCCGTCGGCGGGGTCTGCGAGGTAGGACAGCAGCGCGTCGGCGGTGTCCTGGCCGACGTCGTGGGAGGACTCGATCACGATCACCCTGCCCTCGCTGAACAGCGTGGGGCTGGCCAGCTCCAGCAGCACCGGCCCGGTCAGCTCGGCGGCGGGCAGCGTGGTCAGCTCGGTGGCCGGGTCGACGGCACGTGCCGCGTCGACCGCGGCACGCACGGCGCGTTCCACCAGAAACTGCTCGTCACCGAGCACGAGATGCAGCGGTGAAACGGTCTTCGACGTCGAGCTCACGGGCCCAATCTACGACCTCGCCCAGGCCGTCCCGGCAGCCGCCCAGGCACCGTGGTGTGGCGGGACCCACGTCGGCACAGACCGATACCGCATGGACCGATCATGACGGCGTGCCGTAACGTGTACGGCCAGACGCCCTCAGCGGCGCACACAATCGAATACCGCTCATCCAGAGGGGCAGAGGGAACGGCCCTGCGAAGCCCCGGCAACCGGCGTCAGCCCGTCATCTCGATCCAGCGAGGTAGCTGACGACATCGGTGCCAATTCCGGCCCACCTGTGGGACAGATGAGGAGAGGACCTCGCAATGACAGCAACCTTCGGTGCCCCCAGCACGCTGCGCTCCGGCTCGAATGTGGATCTCGGTCCGGCCGTCGAGCTCGTGTCCAAGGAGGAGGGCCACCGCCAGCCACTCGCCCCGGAGTTCGTCTCCGCCGAGGACTTCTCGCCACTCGAGGTCGCCTACGACTTCGGCCGGATCACCCGGGAGGAGATCGAGGCCGGTCCGCGCAACATCTGGCGCTACAAGCGGCTGCTGCCGGTGCCGTCGACCGTCGAGGAGATCCCGAACACCGAGCCCGGCTGTACCAAGCTGATCCGCGCCGACCGGCTGGCCAAGGCGCTCGGCGTCAAGCGGATCTGGGTCAAGGACGACACCGGCAACCCGACCCACTCGTTCAAGGACCGGGTGGTCGCCGTCGCGCTGGCGGCGGCGCGGGAGTTCGGCTTCCAGGTGCTGGCGTGTCCGTCGACCGGCAACCTCGCCAACGCGGTCGCCGCAGCGGCGGCTCGTGCCGGCTGGGACTCGGTGGTGCTGATCCCGTCCTCGCTGGAACGCGCCAAGGTGCTGACCACGGCCGTCTACGACGGGTCGCTGATCGCCGTCGACGGTAACTACGACGACGTCAACCGGCTGGCGACCGAGCTGGCCGCCGAGAACGAGACCTGGGCGTTCGTCAACGTCAACGTGCGGCCGTACTACTCGGAGGGCTCCAAGACGCTGGGCTACGAGGTGGCCGAGCAGCTCGGCTGGCGGCTGCCGGAGCAGATCGTGGTGCCGATCGCGTCCGGCTCGCAGCTGACGAAGGTGGACAAGGGCTTCAAGGAGCTGGGCGAGGTGGGCCTGGTCGAGCCAACGCCGTACAAGGTGTTCGGCGCGCAGGCCAGCGGCTGCTCGCCGGTCTCGCACGCGTTCAAGAGCGGCCACGATGTGGTGCAGCCGGTCAAGCCGGACACCATCGCGCGGTCGCTGGCGATCGGCAACCCCGCCGACGGGCCGTACGTGCTGGACACGGTCAACCGCACCGGCGGCGCGATCGAGGACGTCACCGACGAGGAGGTCGTCGAGGGCATCCGGCTGCTGGCCCGCACCGAGGGGATTTTCGCCGAGACCGCGGGCGGGGTCACCGTCGCGACGGCGAAGAAGCTGATCGAGGCCGGCAAGATCGACCCGGACGCCGAGACGGTGCTGCTGATCACCGGCGACGGGCTGAAGACGCTGGACGCCGTCGAGGACAAGATCGGTCCCAAGGCCACCGTGCCGCCGAGCGTCGACGCGGTCACCCGCATCCTGCACGGCTGACGGTCCGGGCGCGGCAGTCGCTCAGGGCGTCAGTGGCTCGGCCAGCACCTCGAGACCGGCATCGCGGTCGCCCGTCCACGTGAGCGCGTCATCGGTGGGCGCCAGCCTGCCCCACAGCAGGAGTAGCAGGTCGGCGGCGGTCGCGCTGACCGTCGCCACCGGATCGCCGTCGCCGAAGGTCCACGCCGAGCCGGTGTCGGTGGCGACCAGCCGGAGGGCGTGCGGTGGTGGTGGCATCCGGCCGAGCTTGAGCTGGCGGGGCGCCATCGTGTCGAACACCTCGGCCACGCCGTCGTCGGCGAGCTCGGCGTCGATCGGGCCCGGTTCGCCGAGGGCGTGCTGGGCGTCCCAGCGATGCACCAGCGTCTCCTGGGCGCGGCGGCGTTGCCAGAACCCGACGGTGTGCGGCGGGGCGAACGTCCAGGCTTCCTGCGCCGGGTCGGTGTCGAGCGCGGCCATGAGCTTCTCGGCGGTGTCCGCGAACCAGTGCCGCAGCTCGTCGCGGTCCTCCGGCGTCGGAACGCGCTCAAGGTCGCCGCGCCGCTCGGTCACCGCCAGCACCGTCCACAGATTGCCCCGGCCCAGATGCCCGGCCAGCTTCCGCAGCGTCCAGTCGCCGCAGTGCTCGATCGGGGCGGCCAGGTCGCCGGCGAGACACGCGCCGAACGCGTCGAGGTCGCGACGCAGGTGGCCGAGGTATGCGTCGGGGTCCATGACGTTCAACCTAGAACGGGGACGTGCCGTCGGCCAGCGAGGAGAGCGCGGCCGAGATCCTGGCCCGCGCCAGTCGCCACAACCCCGTGCCGAGCGAGATCCGGGCGACGCCGAGCTTGGTCAGCATGGCGAGGTCGGGACCGTCCGGCAGGTAGGTCGCGTTGACCGGAGCCGGACTGACCTCGGTGACGAACTCGCCGAGCACCTCGGCCGAACGCACGTGGATCGGGTACACGCAGTCCGCGCCCGCGTCCAGGTAGGCGCGGGCACGCTCGACGGCATCGGGCAGCGCCGCCCGCTCCCCGTCAGGACCATCGGCGCCGAGGAACGAGTCGATCCTCGCGTTGACGACGAGCAGGTCGCCGCAGTGCCGCTTGACGTCCGCCAGCAGCGCCGCGTGCTCGGCGACCGAGCGGCGCCGCCCCTCCTGCTGGTCGGTGTCCTCGATGTTGCAGCCCGCAGCGTCGGCCTCCGCCAGCCGGTCGGCCAGCTCCAGCGCGGACAGCCCGTAGCCGGATTCGACGTCCACGGTCAGCGGGACGTCGACGGCGGCGGTGATCCGCGCCGCGACGTCGAACATCTCGTCCGGCGACACCTGCTCACCGTCGGCGTAGCCCAGCGCGGCGGCCACGGCGGCCGAGCTTGTCGCGACCACCGGGAACCCGGCCTCGACGACCAGCCGGGCGCTGTCAGCGTCCCACGCGTTCGGCAGCACCAGCGGCTCGCCGGGAACGTGCAGCTCACGCAAGCGCCGTGCGGTCATGATTCCCCTCTCTTTCCTCGATGCGCGATGGTCACCGCCGCAGCGCGGCGAGCAGTTCGTCGGCGGCGGCATACGGGTCGATCTCGGCGTCGACGACCCGCTTGCTGAGCAGTTCGAGCGCCTCACCGCCCCGTAGGTCAGCGATCTCGGCGCGCAGCTGCCGCATCGTGATCGCCTCGATCTCACCGTGCGCGCGGGCGAGCCGTCTGCGGGTCAGCTCGCCGCTCGACGCCAGCCACTCCCGGTGCTCCGACAGCGCGCTCATCAGCTCGTCCGTGCCAGAGCCGGTGGTCGCCACGATCGGCACGATCGGCTGCCGCCACGACGCGCCCCGGATCCCCCGGCGGCTGAGCGCGATCATGTTCTTGACGTCCTTGATGGTGGCGTCGGCGCCGTCGCGGTCGGCCTTGTTGACGACGAACAGATCCGCGATCTCGAGCACGCCCGCCTTGGCGGCCTGGATGCCGTCGCCCATGCCGGGCGCCAGCAGCACCATGACCGTGTCCGCCAGCGTCACAACGTCCACTTCGGACTGTCCGACCCCGACCGTCTCGATCAGCACGACGTCGAACCCTGCCGCGTCGAGCACCCGCGCCGACTGCGGCGTGGCCAGCGCGAGCCCGCCGAGATGCCCGCGGGTGGCCATCGACCGGATGAACACACCCTCGTCGGTGGCGTGCTCGGTCATCCTGATCCGATCGCCGAGCAGCGCCCCGCCGGAGAACGGCGACGACGGATCGATCGCGAGCACCGCGACCCGCTTGCCCTGCGCTCGCAGCGCGCCGAGCAGCATCGACGTCGTGGTCGACTTGCCGACCCCCGGCGGCCCGGTGAGCCCGATGACCCAGGCGTTGCCGGTGTGCGGGGTCAGCTCCCGCAACACGTCACGCAACGCGGGATGGGAGTCCTCGACCAGCGAGAGCAGCCGCGCCACCGCACGCGGCTGACCCTCGCGGGCACCGCCGATCAGGTCCTCGATGTCCAGCGAGGTCACACGATCCCTTCGTACGTCGGCCGGGCAGACGCTACGGCACGCGGACGACGAGCGCGTCGCCCTGGCCACCACCGCCGCAGAGGGCGCCGACGCCGGTGCCGCCACCGCGACGGCGCAGCTCGTGCACCAGGTGCACGATCACCCGCGCGCCGGAGGCGCCGATCGGGTGGCCGAGCGCGATCGCGCCGCCGTTGACGTTGACCTTGTCCTCGGCGATGCCCAGCTCCCGGGACGAGACCAGGCCGACGGCGGCGAACGCCTCGTTGATCTCGACGAGGTCGACCGCCCCGATGTCGATACCCTGCTTGGCCAGCGCGGCCTTGGTGGCGTTGGCCGGCTGCTCGTGCAGGCTGGCGTCCGGACCGGCGACCACGCCGTGCGCGCCAATCTCGGCCAGCGGCTCGACGCCCAGCTCGGCGGCCTTCGCCGCGCTCATCACCACGACGGCGGCCGCGCCGTCGGAGATCTGCGAGGCCGAGCCCGCGGTGATGGTGCCGTCGGAGGCGAACGCCGGCCGCAGCTTGCCCAGCCCCTCGGCGGTGGTGTCGGCGCGCACGCCCTCGTCGGTGGTGAACGTCGTCGGCTCGCCCTTGCGCTGCGGGATCGTCACCGGCGCCAGCTCGGCGTCGAACCGGCCGTCGGCGATCGCGGCCGCGGCCTTCTGGTGTGAGGCGGCGGCGAAGGCGTCCTGCTCCTCGCGGGAGAGCCCGTAGCGGGAGTTGTACTTCTCGGTCGACGACCCCATCGCGACCTGGTCGAAGGCACAGAACAGCCCGTCGTAGGCCATGTGGTCGACCAGCGTGGTGTCGCCGTACTTGAACCCGGACCGCGACTTCGGCAGCAGGTGCGGCGCCTGGGTCATCGACTCCTGCCCGCCCGCGACGATGATGTCGAACTCGCCGGCACGGATGAGTTGGTCGGCGAGCGCGATCGCGTCAAGGCCGGACAGGCAGACCTTGTTGATCGTCAGCGCGGGGATGTCCATCGGGATGCCGGCGTTGACGGCGGCTTGGCGCGCCGGGATCTGGCCGACGCCGGCCGTCAGCACCTGGCCCATGATCGTGTACTGCACGGCGTCCGGCGACACCCCGGCCCGCTCGAGTGCCGCCTTGATCGCGACACCCCCGAGCTGTGCGCCCGAGAAATCCTTCAACGACCCAAGCAGACGCCCGATCGGCGTCCGAGCGGCACCAGCAATCACGGATCCGGCCACAACAAGCCTCCAAGTCTCGGCGTGCTCCTCACAGCGACCATACCGGTTGAGCGGACGCCACATTCGTGAGCGACACCACGCCGCGGCAACCGATAGGCAGATAACCTGACAAGCATGAACGACGCGCTGCGAGACATCCAGACCCATGTCACCGCCATCGATCACGTCGGCATCGCCGTGCCGGACCTCGACGAGGCGATCGCGTTCTATCGGGACAACTTCGGGCTGGCCGCGACCCATGTCGAGACCAACGAGGAGCAGGGCGTGCGGGAGGCCATGCTGCACGCGCCCGGCGACGAGAACGGCACCGCGGTGCAGCTGCTCGCGCCGCTGAGCGCCGAGTCGACGATCGGCAAGTTCCTGGACCGCAGCGGACCCGGCCTGCAGCAGCTCGCCTACCGGGTCGCCGACATCGACGCGGCGACCAGCGCGCTGCGCGACAACGGGCTACGCCTGCTCTACCCGGAGGCCAAGCGCGGCACGGCGGGCAGCAGGGTCAACTTCGTCCACCCCAAGGACGCGGGCGGCGTGCTGGTCGAACTGGTCGAACCAGCAGCCGCCCACTAGTGGATGCCTCAGTGCTGACCGGCGATGCGGTGCGCACTGGTGGCGACCGGCAGCGCCGCGAGGCCGATCGCGACGGCCAGTACCCCGGCCACCCACGAGGTCCACGCCGCGCCGTCCAGATCGGTGTAGCTCATGACCCACGGTGCGATGAACGTCAGCACACCGAGCCCGATCTGCACCCATTCGCCGTAGACCATGCCGGGCATGGCCAGCGACGCGAGGCCGTCGAGCGCGATGAGTGCGCCGAGGATGATCAATGTCCATAGCGCCGCGGTCGACGTTTCGACGACGAGCGGGGACAGTGCCAGCAGGATCCCGAGCACCACCTCAGCCCAGTCGTGTGGCCTTGTCCATGCCTTGAGCGACTGTTGCGACATCGCCCATCACCTCCGAAGTGTCAGGTGTCGCTGTCGTCATGATCCGCCTGTATTGCCCGGTTTTCCAGTTCCGGGCGGTACATGTTGGATCACAAGATGGTCACCACATCGCCCGTTACTGACCAGTAGCTTCTCTCGTCGGTCCATGGTTCAATCCCGGAAGGGAACCCAGCCGCCGCCCACGCCAGCCACGGAGGCCATTCATGGTGCAGCCAATCCTCGACGCCATCCTCGCGAACGAGCTCGACACGGTCGCGTCGCTCGACGTCCCCGACCACTACCGGGGCGTGACGGTGCACGCCGACGAGGTCGACATGTTCGACGGAATGGAAAGCCGCGACAAGGATCCCCGCAAGTCGTTGCATGTCGACGACGTCGCCACCCCGGAGCTCGGTCCGGGTGAGGCGCTGGTCGCGGTGATGGCCAGCGCGATCAACTACAACACCGTCTGGACGTCGATCTTCGAGCCGTTGCCGACGTTCAAGTTCCTCAACCGCTACGGCCGAACCTCGCCGCTGGCCAAGCGCCACGACCTGCCGTATCACGTCGTGGGCTCGGACCTGTCCGGCGTCGTGCTGCGCACCGGGCCCGGGGTGCACAACTGGAAGCCGGGCGACACCGTCGTGGCGCACTGCCTGTCGGTCGAGCTGGAAGGCCCCGACGGGCACAACGACACCATGCTCGACACCGAACAGCGGATCTGGGGCTTCGAGACCAACTTCGGCGGGCTGGCCGAGGTCGCGCTCGTCAAGTCCAACCAGCTCATGCCGAAGCCGGCGCACCTCACGTGGGAGGAGGCCGCGTCACCCGGGCTGGTTAACTCGACCGCGTATCGTCAGCTCGTCTCGCGCAACGGCGCCGACATGAAACAGGGCGACGTGGTGCTGATCTGGGGCGCCTCCGGCGGGCTCGGCTCCTACGCCACCCAGTACGCCCTCAACGGCGGTGCGATCCCGGTGTGCGTGGTCTCCAGCGAGGAGAAGGCCGAGATCTGCCGGCACATGGGCGCCGAGAACATCATCGACCGCAACGCCGAGGGCTACCGGTTCTGGAAGTCCGACACCGAACAGGACCCGAAGGAATGGCAGCGATTCGGCAAGAAGATCCGTGAGCTGACCGGCGGTGAGGACCCCGACATCGTCTTCGAACACCCCGGCAAGGAGACGTTCGGCGCGTCGGTCTACGCCGCGCGCAAGGGCGGCACGATCGTGACCTGCGCGTCGACGTCGGGCTACATGCACAGCTACGACAACCGGTATCTGTGGATGAACCTCAAGCGAATCATCGGCTCACACTTCGCGAACTACCGGGAGTCGTGGGAGGCGAACCGGCTCATCGACAAGGGCCTGATCCACCCGACGCTGTCGAAGGCCTACCCGCTGGAGGAGACCGGCCAGGCCGCCCTCGACGTGCACCGCAACGCCCACCAGGGCAAGGTCGGCGTGTTGTGCCTCGCGCCGGAGGAGGGTCTCGGCGTCACCGATCCGGAAAAGCGGGAGCGCCACCTCGACGGGATCAACCGGTTCCGTGGCGTCTGATAGAGGGACATTTCGCGCACCGCGGGGTGAACAGCGGAACGTGACGAGGTAGCGTGACGCCATGAGTCTCGGCGAGGAACAGGACCTGGTACCGCTCGGTGCGGGCTTCGATGTGATCCGGCGGGGCTACAGCCCCAGTCAGGTGAACGAGCATCTGGAGGAGCTGGACGCCAACCTCAAGATGATTACGTCCGACCGGGACGCGGCCATCTCGCAGGCGGGCGACCTCGCTCGGCAGCTCGAGATGGCGCGCACCGAGATCAACGACCTCAAGAACGAGGTCGAGACGCTGTCGCTGCCACCGACCGAGATCGAAGGTCTCTCGGCGCGGCTGCGCAGGATGGTGCGGCGGGCCCAGGACGAGGCGTCCGACACCAGGGCGAGGGCCGAGGCCGAGGCCAGCCACATCAGGGCCAAGGCCGAGGCCGACGCCACCGCCATGCGGACCCGCTACGACCAGCTGCTCGCTGACCTGGACGCGCGGCGTCAGGACATGGAGAACGAGCACCGCGAGGTGATGGATCGGGCGCGCGCCGAGGCGCAGGAGATCCTCAACCACGCCCAGGAGGAGAGGCTGCAACTCGACCTCGAGGCGGAGGAACGCCGCACCAAGGTCGAGGAGGACTTCGAGATCGCCATGGCGACCCGGCGCTCGGAGGCGATGCGTCAGCTCGCCGAGCAGGAGGCCGCGAGCAAGGCCGAGGCCGAGCGGCGGCTGCGCGAGGCGACCGACGAGGCCAAGCAGGTCCGCGAGCAGATCGCCACCGAGCAGTCCGAGCACAAGGACGAGGTCGACAAGCGCCACCGGGAGTCGGTCGAGGAGGCCAACCGGCGCAAGCAGGAGTCGATCACCGAGGCCAACGCCCGGCTCGCGGAGGCGACCGACGAGGCCAACCGCCGGGTGGCCGAGGCGACCGAGACCGCCAACCGCAGGATCAACCACGCCGCCGACCGGTTGGAGGAGCTGCGAACGCTGCGCGACGACATCTCCGGCCAGATCAGGGCGATCCGGTCGGTCATCTCCGACGCCGACGTGCTGCTCAGCAAGGCTGTCACCACGTCAGGCAGGCGCGAGGAGGTCGCGGCGGACGACACCGCCGAGACCGAGGGCGCCAAGGACGACGCGGCGGAGCAGGACTCGGCCGCGCCGGTCAACGGGACGCCGGAGCAGTCCGGCGTCGCCCGCTGACCGGCCTGAGGTGACGCTCGCAACCTGACACGCGCGGGCTCGTTGTCCGAACAGCACACGACGGCCGCTGCCGCTAGGGTGTGTCTCCTGATCTCCGATCGATGGGATTCGTGATCCAGATGGTCGCTGGCAAGGCGGAGGAGGGGCGCATAGCGGAGCTATGTGCGCCGACGACAACGCGGCCAGCGGCGATCTGGGCGCGAATACCGCGATCAGCGAGATCGGGAGGCACACCCTAAGTCTCTGCGCACACGGGCATGCCCGATCACACAGGAGGAGCTTCATGGTCGCCTACAAGACCATCGTTGTCGGAACGGATGGTTCACGGTCTTCCTACGCGGCTGTCGACCGCGCTGCCGCGGTCGCGGCGTCGTGTGATGCCACGCTGGTCATCGCGTGCGCCTACTTCCCGACGCGGCAGGAAGACGTCGACAAGGCGCAGGACGTGCTTGGCGACGAGGCGTACCAGGTGGTCGGCTCCGCGCCCGCCGAGGAGACGCTGCACGCCGCGCGCGAGCGCGCCGCGGCGCAGGGCTCGCAGCGAGTGGAGACGGTCGCGGTGCAGGGCGAGCCGGTGTCGAACCTGCTGAAGGTGCTCAAGGAGCACTCAGCCGACCTGCTCGTCGTCGGCAACCGCGGCCTGAACACTCTCGCCGGGCGCATCCTCGGCTCGGTGCCGTCCGAGGTGGCGCGCAAGTCGAGCAGCGACGTGCTGATCGTCCACACCACCTGAGAGTGAACGACGAGCGCGACGACCCGCAGGCCAGGGTCGAAGCCGTCCTGCTCGGCGGCGAGCGCAAGTACACCCGGCTCGAAGTCGCCGAGCGCGCGGGCGTCGCGCCCGAGCGCACCGCGGTGCTGTGGCGCGCGCTCGGGTTCGCGGGCGCCCGCGACGACGAGGTGGTGTTCACCGACGCCGACGTCGAGGCCGCCGTACTGGCCAACGGCTTCGTCGAGTCCGGACTGATCGACGAGGAGACGGACACGGCAATGTCCCGCGCGCTGGGGCATCATCTGTCCCGGCTGGCCGAGTGGCAGGTACAGCTGGTGACGTCGTGGCTGGAGGAGCGGCCGGACGTCGCCGAGTCGGGCGAGCAGTTCGCCCGGCTCGTCGAGTCGACCGTGCCCGCGATCGAGCGGCTGCAGAACTATGTCTGGCGTCGGCATCTGGCGGCGTACTCCGCCCGCGCGCTCGGCACCGACGCGCAGTTCGAGCGACGCAGCCAGGCGATCGGGTTCGTGGACATGGTCGGCTACACCCGGATGACGCGCCGGGTCGACCAGACGCAGCTGAGCACGGTGCTGGAGCGCTTCGAGGAGCTGGCGACCAACGTGATCGCCGAGCACCGGGGCCAGATCGTGAAGATGATCGGCGACGAGGTGCTGTTCGTCTCCGACAGTCCGGGCGACGCCGCCGAGATCGCGCTGAACCTGACCGAGCAGACCAAGGCCGACGAGGACATCCCGGAGGTGCGCGCCGGGCTGGCCTACGGGCGGATCCTGAGCAGGTTCGGCGACGTCTACGGCTCGGTGGTCAACATGGCCGCGCGGCTGACCTCGTCGGCGCGCCCGGGCACGGTGCTGGTCGACAAGGAGCTCGCCGACGCGCTCTCCGGCCGCGAGGAGTTCACGTTGCGCAGCAAGCGCCCCATCTCGGTGCGCGGCTACAAGCGGCTCAAGCCCATGGTGCTGCGTCGCGGCTGAATTCGTGGCGTACCGCGCGGTGCCCGGCTGAGTTACCAAGGATCTCGTGGCGTATGTACTGGGTATCGGCGTAACCCCGGTCGGACGGTATCCGGATCGGTCGTTCACCGAGCTGGTCGCGGAGGCCTACGATTCCGCGATCAAGGACGCGCAGCTCGCGGAGCCGGATCGCATCGAGGGCACCTGGTTCGCGAACATGCTGGCCGACTTCTTCGGAGTGCGTTCGATGCGCGGGCTGCGGGTGCTCGCGCCGCTGGTCGAGGACGGGCTGTTCCCGGACGGGCAGCGCATCGTCAACGTGGAGGCCGCGTGCGCGAGCGGGTCGGCGGCGTTCAACGGGGCGTGGTCGGCGATCCAGTCCGGCGCGGACCTGACGCTGGCCATCGGCGTCGAGAAGATGAATCCGGCGGACGGCGATGGTGTCGAGCTGCTGGACTGGATGGCCGGTGGGCTGCCGGACTCGTACTGGGACCCGTACCGGGCGCTGGCCGCTGAGCTGGGCGTGACCTTCGAGCCCGGCGCTGGTCGCTCGATCGCGATGGACACCTATGCGCTACTGGCGCAGTCGCACATGCGCGACTACGGCACCACGGTGGAACAGATCGCGGCCTCGGCGGCGAAGAACCACACCAACGCGGTGCACAACCCGCGCGCGCAGTACCGCTTCCCGATGACCACCGAGCAGGTGCTGGCCGACCGGGTAATCGCCGAACCGCTGACCCGCTCGATGGCCGCCCCGCGCGGTGACGGCGCGGGGGCGGCGCTGGTGTGCTCGGAGCGCTTCCTGCGGCAGCAGCCCGCTGCGGTACGCGAGCGAGCGCTGAAGATCCGAGGACACTCGCTTGCGGGTGGCCGGATCGACGCGAGCTGGCAGGACCAGCGCTCCCCTGTCGCATCGGCGAGCCAGACCTACGCGATGGCCGGGGTGAAACCCAGCGACTTGGATCTGGTCGAGCTGCACGACGCGACGTCGTTCGCCGAGATCCATCTGGTCGAGGATCTCGGACTGTGCGAGCGCGGCCAGGGCGGGCCGTTCACCGCATCCGGCGCGACTCAACTCGGCGGCGACGTCGCGGTCAACTCCTCTGGCGGGCTGGTCTCGCGCGGCCACCCGATCGCCGCCACCGGCATCATGATGCTCAACGAGCTCGCGCTACAGCTGCGCGGGGAAGCAGGCGAGAACCAGCTGCCGGACGCGGGGTTGGCCATGGCGGAGAACGGCGGCGGGTTCATCGGCACCGATGTCGCCCTGACGGCGACCACCATCCTGGAGCGAGTGGCTTAGGCGGGCAGTACTGCGTACTGGCGCACGTACAGGTCGGTGAAGGTGACCGGTCCGCGCGGGCCGGGCACCTTGTCGAGGTTGATGCCCGTCTCCGGCACCGCGAGCAGCTTGAAGCCGTCCAGCAGCCGGGTGGGGGCGTTCCAGAACACGCCGGTGCCGGTGTAGCCGTCGAAGAACGCCTCGGCGGTGGCGGCGTCCTCGGTCGTGATGCCCGCCGCGAGCCCGGAGGTCTGCTCGTTGGCGATCGCGACCGCCTCGCCGACTCCGGTCACCGGGGCGACGGTGACGGTGGCCTCGCGCTCGGAGTCGAGCGCCCACTCGTAGCCGAGCGGGTGCTCGTGCGGCGGCAGCGACGCCGTCACCTCCCGTTCGGCCAGCGCCTCGGACAGCAGCGGCCACGCGACGTCGTAGATCGTGGTGTCGATGAGCAGCAGGTTCAGCCGGTTGCACACGCCCAGCCGGTCCAGACTGTCGGTGACGAGCTTGCGCGCCTTCGCCAGGTCGGCGGCCTTGTCGACGTAGAGCACCCCACCGCCGTCGGCGTGCGCCAGGGTGCGGACGTCGTTGGCTGCGGCGGTGCGCGCGAGCGTGCGGGTGGTCTCACCGCTGCCGCGCAGGATCACCAGCGGCACCAGACCCGGGAAGCTGACCAGCGCGGACGCGGCCTCCCGCTCGGGGCGCGGCACCAACTGGACCACGTTCGGGTCGATGCCCGCGGCGGCCAGCGCCGGAGCGATGACGACGTCGAGCAACCGTTGCGCCGAGCCGAGCGCGGCGCTGCCGGTGCGCAGCACGCCGCCGTTGCGGGACTTGACCAGCTGCGAGGCGACGTCGACGGTGACGTTGGGCCGAGCCTCGTAGTTCGCGCCGATCACCCCGACCGGGCGGCGGCGCTCCACCAGCTGCAGCCCGCCGTCGAGTTCCTTGATCGGGATCGTGCGCTGCGGGTGCGGCGTGGTGGCCAGCAGCCGCAACTGCTCGGCCATGCCGGTCAGCCGCTGCTCGGTGATGGCGAGCCGGTCGAGCAGGCCCGCGCTCATGCCCTCGGCGCTTGCCTTGGCGACGTCGGCCTGGTTGGCCTCGAGCACGGTGGCACGCTCGGCGAGCAGCCGTTCGGCCATCGTGGTCAGCGCGGCGTCGATGGCCTCATCGGTCGCGGCGGCCAGCGACGGGGCGGCGCGCGCCGCCGAGCGTGCGCATTCCTCGACTGCCTTGGCCACCTCGTCCGACACCACGGTCATCGCACCTTTCGAAAGCTCGCTGACTGCTTCGCCCCAGTGTGCCTCAGCGCTCCGGGCCGCCGAGCACAGGCTCGAGCAGCGGCAACCCGCCGACGACCAGGCTGCCGAGCACGAGCACGACGAGCACGAGCTGCCACGCCCCGGCGGGCAGGCCGGTCAGCCGCGCGAGCTGGTCGACGTCGGAGTCGAGCGCCCGCCCGGTGCGGCGTTTGTGCGAGAGCTCCGCCACCGCGCGCACCGCGCCGAGCAGCAGGAACCAGGTGATCGCGTAGACGAAGCCCGCCGTGACGGCGCGGGTGGCGAACGCGGCGACCATCGCCAGCCCGAACGCCGCGGCCAGCACCACGAACACCCCGTAGGCGTTACGCACCAGCACCAGCACACCGAGCACGAGCAGCGCGCAGCCGACCAGCACCAGCCCCTGTCTACCGGCCACGATCAGCGAGCTGAACGCCACGCCGAGCAGGCCGGGCGCGGGGTAGCCGATCAGTGTGGTCAACACCATGCCGGGTCCGGTGGGTTTGCCACGCGAGACGGTCACGCCCGAGGTGTCGGAGTGCAGCCGGATGCCGTGCAGCCGCCTGCCGGACAGGACCGCGATCAGCGCGTGCCCGGCCTCGTGCACGATCGTGACCACGGTGCGCGAGACCGCCCACGGCCCACGCAGCAGCACGACGGCGAGCGCGATGGCGGCGGCCAGCAGCGGCACCACCGCGTCGGGACCGCCCTGAGCGGCGAACAGCCGCTCCCACCAGTGTGTGATGTCGTCGTTCACGCCCCAACATCATCACATCCCGCGAACACGCACCGCACAGGGCCACTCGGCCATCGGTGTGGAGCCGGTACGCAGCCGGGCTGTCAGACACGTGTCACATTGACTCGCTCGTGATCGGCGGCTTACGGTGACTCGGCCATGTGCGATGGCGGCCGGAAGCCGGTGAGAATCCGGCACGGACGCGCCACTGTATCCGGGCCACGGGAGTCAGACCCGCCGTCATCGCCACAACCAACCGGGCCGCGCAAGCCCAAGGGAGGTCAGTGTTCATGTCCCAGGCGGCAGTCCCCGCTTCGACGTCCATCCCCACTCCGGTACGCATTCCGCTGCGCGAGATCGTGCCGTGGGCGGTGCTCATCGGCGCGCTCGCCATGATCACGTTGTTCTTCGTCAGCGCCGAGGACAGCGCGGTCGCGCTGCTGTCCGCGAACGGCTACGTGCACGAGTTCCTGCACGACGGCCGTCACCTGCTCGCCTTCCCCTGCCACTAAGGGGAAGTCATGATGCGGACATTGCTTGTCCGCGGCCTGATCGCCGGTGTGATCGCCGGCCTGGCCGCGGCCGTTTTCGCGTTTTTCGTCGGTGAACCCCACGTAGCCGCCGCGATCGCCTTCGAGGAGGCGCAAGCCGGTGGCCACTCCCACGGCGAGGAGGTCATGGTCAGCCGGGGCGTGCAGCGCACCATCGGGCTGCTGACCGCGCACATCGGCGTCGGTCTCGCCCTCGGCGGGCTGTTCTCGATCGTTTTCGCCGTCGTCTACGGGCGGCTCGGGGCGCAGGGGGTGCGGACCTATTCCGCGCTGCTCGCCGGGGCCGCGTTCGTGGCCGTCTCGCTGGTGCCGTTCCTGAAGTACCCGGGCAACCCGCCCGCGGTGGGAGAGACCGGCACGGTCGGCTCACGCACCGAGCTGTACTTCGTGCTCCTCTTGCTGTCGGTGATCACCGCCGGGCTGGCGGTGGCCGCCGCGCGCTCGTTCGCCGACCGGTTCGGCGGCTGGACGGCCAGCGGCATCGGGATCGCCGGCTACGCCGCCGTGATGACGGCGTGCGGACTGCTGCTGCCGACGGTGAACGAGGTGCCGGACGACTTCCCCGCCACGCTGCTGTGGGACTTCCGGCTCGCCTCGCTCGGCGGGCTCGCGGTGCTCTGGCTGGTGCTCGGCGCCGTGTTCGGCACGCTGGTGCACCGCGAGCTGGCACCCACCCCCTCGGAGGCGACGCCGGTAGCCGCCTGAGTGTTGAACTCGGCGTCCTGGACGTGGGACACGGCGCTCCGTGCGTCGTGTCCCACGTTCGTGCCGCTGAGTTCTACGTTCCGGGTGGGATGAACGGCAACTCGTCGGGGGCGCCGTCGGTGATGAGCCGCAGCAGCGCCGTGGTGTCGACGTGCTCGGCGATGGCGTCGGCGAGGCGGTCCAGCATGGACTCCCGCAGCGCTCCAAAACCCGGGGCGCCCTCGGCCGGGGCCCAGTCGACGCCTGCCTGCCGGGCGGCCTCGGCCAGCCAGGCGCGGCGGAAGCCGTCGTTCTCGAACGCGCCGTGCCAGGTGGTGCCCCACACGGTCTCGCTCTGCCAGCCGTCGAGGAACGGCTCGGCATCGGGCTCGCCGGGCAGCAGGCTGGCGACGCCGTGGTGGATCTCGTAGGCGGCGACCTCCTGCCCGCGCCAGCCGCCGCGCGGGGTGGCCAGCACCTTCTCAGGCGCGAACTCGACCCGGATCGGCAGCAGACCCAGACCCTCGACTTCGCCCGCCCCTGACTCGACGTCGTCGGCGATCGTGCGGGCGAGCATCTGGTAGCCGCCGCAGATGCCGAGCACCGGGCGTCGCTTCTCGGCGCGCACCCGCACCGCGTCGGCGATGCCGTGCTCGCGCAGCCACGCCAGGTCGACCACGGTGGCCCGCGAGCCGGGCAGCACCGCGATGTCGGCCGACAGCAGCGTGTCCGGATCGGCGGTCAGCGTGACGCTGACGCCGGGTTCGGCGGCCAGCGCGTCGACGTCGGTGGCGTTGGACGTCCTCGGCAGCCGCGCCACCGCGACCCGCAACGGACGCGCCTGCGCCGACAGCTGCCCGGGGTCGCGGCGCCAGCCCGCCTGGGCGAGCGCGTCCTCGGAGTCGATCCACACCCCGTTCAGCCAGGGCAGCACCCCGTAGACCGGGCGACTGGTGAGCCGGGCGAGGCTGTCGAGGCCGGGTCGCAGCAGCTCGACGTCACCCCGGAACTTGTTCACGATCCAGCCCGCCAGCAGCGCCTGGTCGTCGGCGCCGAGCAGCGCGAGCGTGCCGAACATCGAGGCGAGCACCCCGCCGCGGTCGATGTCGCCGACCACGACCACCGGCAGCCGCGCGTGCCGCGCCAGGCCCATGTTGACGTAGTCGCCGCCGCGCAGGTTGATCTCGGCGGGGCTGCCCGCGCCCTCGCAGACGACGACGTCGAACCGTTTCCGCAGCCCGGCGAGGGTATCGAAGGCGATACGAGCGAGGCCGTCGCGGCCGGTGGCGTACTCGCCCGCGTCGAGGGTGCCGAACGGCTTGCCGAGCGCGATGACGTGGCTGCGGCGGTCGCTGCCGGGTTTGAGCAGGATCGGGTTCATCGCGGCCTCGGGCTCGACTCGGGCGGCGCGGGCCTGCAACCACTGCGCGCGGCCGATCTCGGTGCCGTCCGGGCACACCATGGAGTTGTTGGACATGTTCTGCGCTTTGAACGGCGCCACGCTCAGGCCTTGGCGCGCCAGGTACCGGCACAGCCCGGCCGCGACCAGGCTCTTACCGGCGTCCGAGGTCGTCCCGGCGACCAGCACACCGCCTGCCGTCATCCGCGCCTCCCCGCCCAGACGGCGGCCACGGCGACCGCGACGGCGCCCACGGCCCGGGACAGCCGGACGGCGCGGCGCAGGTCGGCGACGCCGGGTGTGCGGCCGTCGCCGAGGGTGCCGCGATCCTCGGTCGCGCCCGCGTAGCGGTTGACGCCACCGAGACGGACGTCCAGTGCTCCGGCGAAGGCCGCCTCGACCGGGCCCGCGTTCGGGCTCGGATGCTTGCCTCCGTCGCGCCGCCATACCCGCAGCGCGTCCGCGCCTCGGCCGCCGACCACCGGCGCGCAGGCCGCCGCAGCGAGGGCGCTGACCCGGGCGGGCGCCAGGTTGGCGGCGTCGTCGCCGCGGGCGCTGGCCCAGCCGAACCGGCGGTGGCGCGGCGTGCGGTGGCCGACCATCGCGTCGAGCGTATTGAGGGCGCGGTAACCGAGCAGGCCGGGCACCCCTGCGACCGCGCCCCAGAGCAGCGGCGCGACGACCGCGTCGGAGGTGTTCTCGGCGATCGACTCGGTGGCCGCCCGCGCCAGGTCCTTCTCGTCCAGACCGGCCGGATCGCGCCCGCACAGGTGCGGCAGTCGCTCCCGCGCGCCGTCGACGTCGCCCGCCTCCAGCAGCCGCGCCATGGCAGCGCCCTCTCCGGCGAGGCCGGTGCCGCCGAGCACCGCCCACGTCGCCGCCGCCGTCACCACGGCGCGCGCCAGCGGGGAGCGGGCGGTCGCGGCGTGCGCGAGCGCCCCGGCACCGACGGCACCGCCGACGCACACCCCGGCGTAGGTCGCGCCGCGTGCCCGGGAGTCGGCGTGCATCCGCCGCACCAGCGCGTCGGCCGCGCGGCCGAAGGCAGCCACCGGATGCCCCCGGCGGGGGTCGCCGACGGCCAGGTCCGCGAGATATCCCGCCACGAGACCGGCGGCACGCGAGCTGGTGAGCATGACGGCGACGCTACCGGGTGGCAACGCCCACACCGGCGACGGCTGCCCGGGCAGCGCTGCGAGAATGACCCGCATGCCCCTGCCTGACCCCCGCCCCGCGCTCGGCGCGCTGTACCGCACGGGGATGCGGCTGCTCGACGAGCTCACCACCGGCGCCGCGTCCCGGCGTCAGGACACGACGCTGGTGCTGGGCGGCGCGCGGTCGGGCAAGTCGGCCTACGCCGAACGGCTGCTCGCCGACGACACCGACGTCGTCTACGTCGCCACCGGCAGCCCGCCGTCCGAGTCCGACCCGGAGTGGGCCGAGCGGATCCGCGCCCACCAGCAGCGGCGCTCCCGGCACTGGCGCACCGTCGAGACGCTCGACGTCGCGAGCGTGCTGCGCACCGCCGACACTCCGGTGCTCGTCGACTGCCTGGCCACCTGGTTCGCGCGAGTCTGCGACGAGACCGGGGCCTGGCAGGACGCGGACGGCTGGCGGGAGCGCACCGAGGGCACCGTCGCCGACCTGGTGGACGCGCTGCGCACGACGACGGTGCCGGTCGTGCTGGTCAGCAACGAGGTCGGCAGCGGTATCGTGCCGTCAACGCACGCGGGCAGGCTGTTCCGCGACGAGCTCGGCCTGCTCAACCGGCGGGTGGCCGAGGTGGTCGACACCGTCGTGCTCGTGGTCGCCGGCCGCGCGCTCGAACTGCCCGGAACGGAAAGGAACCACTGGTGAGCGAATTCGCGATCCCCTCCCCCGACGCGGCAGCACGCGACGCGGCCCAGCAGCGCCTCGACGGGCTGGTCAAACCGCTGGGCTCGCTGGGCAGGCTCGAGGAGCTGGCGGCCTGGCTGAGCGCCGCGCACGGCGAGGTGCCGCCGCGCCCGATCGACGACGTGCGGGTAGTGGTGTTCGCGGGCGACCACGGCGTCACGACCTCGCAGGTGTCGGCGTATCCGGCCGAGATCACCGCCGCCATGGTGCGAGTGTTCCTGTCCGGTGTGAGCGGGGTGAACGTGCTCGCGCGGCAGACCGGCGCGCAGGTGCGGGTGGTCGACATCGGGGTGGACGCCGAGCTGGACGACGTCCCGGCCGACGTGCTGGCGCACAAGATCCGGCGCGGCTCGGGCCCGATCGACACCGCCGACGCGCTGGCGCCGGGTGAGGCGGCCCGGGCGTTCGAGGCGGGCCGGGCGATCGCCGACGCCGAGTGCGACGGCGGCGCGGACCTGCTGATCCCGGGCGACATGGGCATCGGCAACACCACGGTGGCCGCCGCGCTCGTCGCGGCCGCGCTGGGCGTGCCCGCCGCCGAGGTCGTCGGCACCGGCACCGGGGTGGACGAGGACGGCCGCGCCCGCAAGGTCACCGTGGTCGAGGCCGCGCTGGCCCGCGCGGGCGAGCGGACGGCCGAGCCGTTCGAGCTGCTGACGGCGCTCGGCAGCGCCTGCGCGGCGGCCACGGCCGGGTTCCTGGTGCAGGGCGCGGTGCGTGGCGTGCCGGTGCTGCTGGACGGGGTGTTCTCCTGCGCGGCGGCGGTGGTCGCGGCCGAGATCGCGCCGGACGCGGTCCAGTGGTGGCTGGCGGGACACCGCTCGACGGAGCCGTCGCAGGCGTTCGCGCTCAAGGCGCTCGGGCTGGAGCCGATCCTGGACCTCGGGCTGCGGCTCGGCGAGGGCAGCGGCGCGGTGCAGGCCGTGCCGACGCTGCGTGCGGCGCGGGCGATCATCGCGGAGATGGGCTCGCTGGCCGATATCGCGCCCGGCTCCTGATGCGCGACGCGCTGCGGCTGGCCGTCGGCACGCTGACCGCGTTCCCGGTGCCACCGCCGCGCCAGGTCGATGGCGACGTCGCCCGCCGGGCGATGCTGCTGGCGCCGGTCGCCGCGCTGCCGCTGGCGATGTTGGCGGGTGCCGTGGTGCTTTCGGGCGACGCCGTGGAACTGCCGCCGCTGCTGACGGCGACGGGCGCGATGGGCGCGATGGCGCTGGCCACCCGAGGCATGCATCTGGACGGGCTGGCCGACACCGCCGACGGGCTCGGCGCGTCCTACGACCGGGAGCGGGCGCTGGACGTGATGCGGCGCGGCGACGTCGGCCCGATGGGCGTGGCGACCGTGGTGCTGGTCCTGCTGGCGCAGGTCGCGGCGCTGGCCGGGGCGGTCGCGGCGGGCCACGGGGTGTTCGCGGCTGTGGCCGGGGTGCTGGCGGGCAGGCTGGTGCTCGGCGTGTGCTGCCTGCGGAAGGTGCCCGCCGCGCGGCCCGAGGGGCTGGGCGCGGCGGTGGCCGGGTCAACGCCGTTATGGCAGGTCGCGGTCGTGCTCGCGTTGGGCGTGGCGCTGGCCGCGGCCGGTGGGGTGCTGGCCGGACTGCCGCCGTGGCGCGGCGCGGTCGCGGTGCTGCTCGCGGTGGCCGCCTGCGGCGTGCTGCTGTGGCGGTGCGTGCGGCGGCTCGGCGGCATCACCGGCGACGTGCTGGGGGCCTGCGTCGAGGCCGCGACATTGGGCGCGTTGCTCGCACTGGCCTGAGGCAAACGGCGCAAAAGTGCCGCAACAGCGTAACGCGACCGCCACTCCCGTCGAATACCGAACAGCGCCAGTAGGCCCTCGGGCCGGACAGCCCTGGGCCGACCGGAAGCTGGCGGTTGCTCAAGGGAGAGCGGCATGCATCAACATCGATTGCTACCCACGAGAAAGACCCTGCTCGGCAGGTCGATCATCGCGGTCATCGCCGGACTACTCGTCGCCGGCATGGTGACCACCGCATCCGCAAGCGCGAACCACAACGCGGACCAGCACCGCAAGATGGAGGTGCTGTTCACGTCCCCGAACTCCAAGACCAACTCGGATCTGGCCTTCTGGGGCAACCACGCCTTCGTCGGCTACTACACCGGCGATGCGCAGCCGAGCGGCGGTGTGCGGATCTTCGACATCTCCGATCCGTCCGGGCCGCAGCTGGTCCGCGACTTCCAGTGCGACGGGTTGCAGAACGACCCGATCGTCTGGGACCGCAACGGCAACGGCGTCGCCGACCTGCTGATGCTCGCCGTCGACCGCACCATGGCTTCACCGGAGTGCGGTGCCGCGCGGGTCGCCCACAACGACCCGAACGGCTGGGAAGGCGTGCGAGTCTTCACGATGAGCGACGACCCGGCGAACCCGTTCGCCGACATCCAGCAGGTCAAGGGCGTCTACACCGACTGCGGCGCGCACACCATCACGCTGTGGCCGGAGGAAGCCGGCAAGCTGCTGGCGTACGTGTCGTCGTACCCGCTGCGGCCGGGCCCGACCTGCGGGACCATCGCGCCCGCGAGCGGCGTTCCGCCGTGGCAGAACACCGCCAACCCGTACGACGAGGACCCCGGCACCCCGGCGAACCCGCTGCACGGCGTGATCCAGGTGGTCGAGGTCCCGCTGGCCGACCCGTCGGCGGCCGAGGAGGCGTCGGTGCAACCGGCGATCAGCTACCCCGGTGACCCGGACGGGAAGATCGACTGGACCGAGCGCGGACTGGAAGCGCCCGGCGTGCTGGAGCCCGCCGCGGTGGCCTGTCACGACATCGTCGTCGACGTCAGCAGCCAGCTGGCGGCCGGTGCCTGTGCCG
>WHUB01000052.1:32576-33199 GCA_009377395.1 Actinophytocola sp.
GCTCGGATCGGACAACTGGTCTGCGTACCCGTACGTCGGACCGAAGTTCAAGACCGGCCCTGGCATTCCGGTCTATGCCTCCGACGGGGTGCACAACCCACCCAGCGCTCGGGGCCTGGTGGTCTTCCGCACCAACATCGGCAAGACCGGTGGCAGCGCGCTCGACTACCTGAACCCGCAAACGCTGAACTGAGGTAACTCACGAAGACACGGGGGCCGGTCTTTGTACCGGCCCCCGTGCTTATGTCAGCGGTTGCTCAGGCGGGACTCATGCGTCGCGCCAGATAGATGGCGGTGCCGGTACAAAGCGCGACCGCGAACAGGCATATCGCGAACATGTTCGTGGCGTCATGCGGCAGCAGCGTGTAGAGCAGGACGGCTCCGACGCCGCCGCCGACCGCACCCGTGCTCGATGACGCTGCTTTGTGTCCGCGCGTACCCCACTCGATCAATGCCCAGGTAGCGGGTCCGAGCAGAACCGCGATCGGCAGGCCGATCGCGAGCGCCAGCGGCACTGGCGCGGTCCCGAAGGCGAGGGCACCCATAAAGACTGCCGAGATTATGGAGGCAATGAGGTGATCTCAGCGAGATCGTGTTCGGGCGTGTTCGATGTGGGTGAGGAC
>WHUB01000530.1 GCA_009377395.1 Actinophytocola sp.
CGTCGATCTTGATGACCGGGCCGCTCTTGGCAGCGCCCAGCGTGTCATGCGTCGGGCCAGGGCCCAGCGCGACATAGGGAATCCGCACCACCGAGCCGACGACGATGAAGACCGCGACGACCAGCACACTCAGCACGATCGTCCACGTTCGCCGGTTCATCCGGCCATGATCGGATGGCTTCGACGCATCGCCCGGACGGGCGGTCGAAGCCGACGATGTGCTTCCTGGTTCGGCGTTGTCCGGCTCGCTCACGGTCCATAGGTTACGGGGCGGCTGTGAAGGGGGCGTGGGCACGGCACATTCGGACGAGGCCCGCGTACGGTAGTGGCATGAGCGAGTTCGGGCAGATGCTCAGCCAAGCGGGTAGCGCGAAGGGACCCGTCAACTACGACCTTGCCAAGCAGATCGCGCTGCAACGGCTCAGCGGCGGGTCCGGCGAGCAGGCCGGCTTCAGTCCACCGGCCATCACGGCCGAATCGACTTCGGCGGTCACCGATGCCGCCCACCTTGCCGAGCTGTGGCTCGACGCCGCGACGATCCTGCCCGCCGG
>WHUB01000531.1:0-302 GCA_009377395.1 Actinophytocola sp.
CAGGTTGAACAGATCACCGGTGAGGAAGGACGCGCAGATCCCGGCGATCAGCACCAGGTAGACTGGATGGAACGACAGCCGTTCCTGCTGCTCGGTCATCTGACCGAGCGCGTACACCAGGACCGCCAGGGCCAGCAGCCCGGCCACGACTAGCAGGATGGTGGACAGCCGATCGGCGACCAGGGTGATGCCGAACGGCGCCGGCCAGCCACCGATCTGGGTGGCGAGCGTGCCCTCGGCGTCGACCCGCAGCAGCAGTGCGACGCTCGCGCCCAAGGTCGCGGCGCTCGCCGTCACGCTGA
>WHUB01000531.1:311-550 GCA_009377395.1 Actinophytocola sp.
AGCGGCAGGGGCAGCAGGACGTTCACCGGCGTCTCCCCGTGGCCGCCTCGGCTTCGTCCCCTGCTCCAGGCTCGCCGCCGGCACGCCGCTCCCGTTCGCGCTGATGCAGCCGGGCGATGCGGCGATCCTCGACGTCGTCCTCCACCTCGTCCTCGCGGTGCAGCACCCAACTTCGGTAGGCCAGTGCCAGCAGGAACGCCAGCACCCCGAAGGAGATCACGATCGCGGTCAGGGCAAGC
>WHUB01000532.1:0-230 GCA_009377395.1 Actinophytocola sp.
GTCGCCGGACTCGAGACGTCGACGCAGCTCGGGGGCGTCGGCCTGCTCCGGCGGAGACAGGTCCGGCGCCTGTGGCCCAGCAGTGTTGAGTGGCATCATGTGGGTGTAGTAGGCCGGGTAGTCGTCCAGATCCTGCAGCAGGGATTGGACGTAGTCCTGCTCGTCCTGTGTCAGGGCGGGGTTGGTCTGCTTTTCCTGACCGATCGTGGATTGTTCGCCCTGTGCCTGAG
>WHUB01000532.1:240-550 GCA_009377395.1 Actinophytocola sp.
GGGTAGATTTCCGCATCGTCGGGGAGTTCGGTGGCCAACCTCCGTGCCGAGCCGTACTGAGCGTGCGCGAGTTCTTCCGTGTGCACGGTCCCCAGCAGATCCGGCCGTCCAGTCGAGCCATAGAGCAGCGAACCGCCGGTGAACACCGCCGGTGAGCGGCCGGGGATTTCCAGCACATAGGACAGATGCGTGAAGGTATGGCCCGGGGTGGTCATGGCGCGCACCCGCATCGCCGAGCCGATCTGCACCTCATCCCCGTCACTGATCGGCTGGCGATCGAAGGACACGGTGTCAGCCGCGTTGACGTGGT
>WHUB01000533.1 GCA_009377395.1 Actinophytocola sp.
GTTCGGCCCCAAGCCGCGCCGCGGCCGCCGGCACGCCGCGGACCGGCCGGAGGAGCGCGTCACGTCGTGGCGCACCCGGATCGAGGCGGAGGCACGCGCCGAGGGCCGCCGCTGGCTGCCGCTGCTCGCCGCCGTCGACGAGGCACTCGGCAGGGACGGCATCTTCGTCGGCGACCGCGCGATGGCGTGCTATCGGGGCGCTCTCGCGAACCTGCCGCGCTACCTCCCGCGCACGTTCCTCTACCCCGCGGGCCTGGGCACGGCCGGCTACGGGCTGCCGGCCGCCATCGGCGCTAGCCTGGGCTGGCCAGGCACGCGGGTCGTCGCGCTGCACGGTGACGGCGGGTTCATGGTCGTCGCGCCCGAGCTCGCCACCGCCGCACAGCTCGGCTTGGCGCTGCCCGTTGTGGTGGTCGACAACGGCGGCTACGGCGGGGTCCGGGAGGAGATGCGGCGCCGCGGCGACAGCGAGATCGCCGTGCACGGACCGCCCGTCGACTTCTGCGGACTCGCCGTCTCGCTCGGCTGCTACAGCCTGCGTACCGGCGAC
>WHUB01000534.1 GCA_009377395.1 Actinophytocola sp.
CGGCGAGCGTCAGGTCGGTGACCCCGTTCGCGTGGTACGCGTTGAACCCATACTGCCCGTTGCCGCTCAGGCAGCTGTCCCGCACCTGGTTGCGACTTCCCAGCATGACGCCGGCCCCGGCGTTCTTCCTTACCGTGCTCCGCTCGATGCGCCAGCCGCTCGCCGAGTCGTGGTTGACCACTCCCTCGTTGTTGTTCCCGCCACGGACGCCGAAGTTCTGGATGGTGAGGTGCCTGATCGTGACGGAGCCCGTGTCGCCGGTGAACGCATACCTGTTGCTGCGCTGGCCGTCGAGCACCGCGCCCGGCGCGCCGATGTAGGTGTTGCCCTTCTTCGGCACCACCTGGTCGTACTTCTGGGCGCCGAGCCTGTGCACGCCCGGCGCCAGCCAGAAGGTGGTGTGGGGTGGCTCGGCCTCGGTCATCTCGTCGAGGCGATCTCCCGGCCGCACCTCCACCGCGCCCGCGGGCGCCCGTCTCGGTCCATCGAGCAGCTTCCTGTTCGCACAGACTCGGGGAGACTCCTCGGTGGGTACGGTGGCCGACGGCT
>WHUB01000535.1 GCA_009377395.1 Actinophytocola sp.
GGCCGTGGAGGTCGCGATGCCCCAGGCACGAAGCAGCTGCTCTCCGGTGGCGCCGCACAACCGCGCCACCGCGACGGTGGCGCCGAGCACCCCGATCGTCGAGGTGGCGTGCCAACCGCGGGCGTAGTGGTCGGCCACCGGCACCGTGACGGCCACCGCGCAGTCGACGTCTAGGTGGCTGGTGTCGAACGGCTGTTTCTGGGTGACCTGGATGGTCGGGGCTGCCGGGAACGTTGGTTCGGTTGTTGACGGGTCGAGCCGTGGCTGACCGTGCGGTGGTAGTCGGCGGTTTGTCGCGTGGTGATGGCGTGGGGGTGACTGTTTCGGCTGGCGGGTAGGGGTTTCAGCGTTTTGTCTGGCTCATCCGGCTGCTGTGGCCCATCCTGGACTGGGTGTGCCGGCCACGGTGAGCACGCCGAGGCGTGCGAGGTTGACGGCGGCGGCGAGTAGCGCGAAGTCGGCGGCGATCTTGGCCTTGCCGCGGACCCGGGCGCGGCGTCCGCCGTGGCGGCGGCGCATCAGATGGCCGATCTTGCGTTCCACTTTGGG
>WHUB01000536.1:0-252 GCA_009377395.1 Actinophytocola sp.
AGCTGCACCTGCCGCCGGAGAACAACCCCGAGTTCGCCCGCGGCGTGAGCGAGGCCGGATGAGTGAGTTGAGCCTCGAGCATCGCTTCGCGGACGGCGATCCGGCCGCGCCGGTGTTCGTGCTGCTGCACGGCACCGGTGGCTCCCCGGATGATCTGCTGCCACTGGCCTCCGCGCTCGACCCACAAGCCGCGGTGCTCGCGCCCGCGGGCCCGGTTTCCGAGAATGGCATGGCCCGGTGGTTCCGGCGGCT
>WHUB01000536.1:262-548 GCA_009377395.1 Actinophytocola sp.
CGAGGGTGTGTTCGACCACGAAGACGTGATCGCCAGGGCCAACCAGCTCGCCGACTTCATTCTCGCCGCGCGCGAGGAGTACGGGCTCGCCGGCCGTCGCCTGGTGGCCGTCGGCTTCTCCAACGGCGCCAACATCGCGGCCGCTGCCATGCTGCTGCGGCCCGACGCGCTGACCGAGGCAGTGGGCTTCGCCGCGATGCGGCCGTTGCCGGACCCGCCGCCGCTCGATCTGGCAGGCTCTCGGATGCTGCTGTCCAACGGCACGCGTGACCCCATGGCGCCGGTG
>WHUB01000537.1 GCA_009377395.1 Actinophytocola sp.
CGGACGACGTGGAAATCTTCGCCTTGAACCAGGAGGGCCTGCAGGCCGAGTCCGTTGACTGGCTCATTCTCGAGCGTGGCCTCGGGCGCGAGAAGACCGTGGATGAGGTCGACAAGACAAGTCACGTCACTGACGAGACTCCCCAGCGGCAGTTCTACATCCAATGGGTCGAGCAGATGAGCTCCGGTTCCAAGCAGGGGAGCGAGTACGAATGAGCACTGTGGAATCCCCGGCGCTGAGTAGTGAAGAAGCATCGACGTTCCTGCTGAGGGAGGCCAGACTGCTCGACGAGCTCAGGCTCGACGAATGGCTGGCCCTGTTCGCACCCGACTCCCTCTACTGGGTACCGATCGCCGAGCCGGACGATGGCGGTCCCGCCAGGAACACCTCGTTGATCCGTGACGGAGACGTCCGCAGACAAGAGCGGGTGTTCCGGCTCCTGTCCACGCCATTACCCTCTCAGACGCCACCGTCACGGACGTTGCATCTGATCTCCAATGTCGCGGTGGAACCCACAGAACAACGACGGGTTCGTGTCCACTCGAAC
>WHUB01000538.1 GCA_009377395.1 Actinophytocola sp.
AACGACGGCCTGCTCAGCTGCCTCGGCCCGGCGGGTCGCCTCGACGGCGGTCTCCTCGGCGGTCTGCGCCCGCTGGGTGGCCTGGGTGAGGTCGCGTTCCAGGTCGTGCGCGCGCTGCTCGGCGGCCGCGCGCTGCTCCTGCTCGCCGGCGAGCTCCTGGCGCGCCTCGGCCAGCGCGGCCGCGTGCGTCTCGGCCTGCTCCTCGACCTCGGCGGCGTGTGCGCGGGCCTGCTCGGCCAGCTGCGCCTGCACCTCGGCGAGCTGCTCTTCCAGCTCGGCCACCCGCGCGGCGCGGCCCTGCTCGGCGGTGAGCGCCTCTTCGGCGGCTGCTTCGGCCTGGCCGCGCTCGACCTCGGCCCGGCGCTGCGCCTGCTCGGCCCGCGTCGCACGGGCGTTCGCGGCCGCGACCCGCTCGTCCGCCTCGGTCGTCACGGTCTCCAGCTGCGCCTCAACGGCGTCCGGGTCGCCGAGTGTGGCGAGCTCGTCGACGAGCTCGCGGTACTGCGCGAGGAAGTGCTCGCTGAGCTCGCCGACCTGCCCGGCGATC
>WHUB01000539.1:0-229 GCA_009377395.1 Actinophytocola sp.
GCGTGCGACACTGAGCAGTTGCTTGGACAGCCGGCCGGTGTTGTAGGTCAGGCCGTACTTCTCGACCAGGCGATGCACGTCGTGGGCGACCTCGGGGTAGCGGCGGGCCGGGATGTCGGGGAACAGGTGGTGCTCGATCTGGTAGCTCAGGTTGCCGGTGAGGAGGTGGAAAAGTGGTCGCCCGGTGATGTTGGCCGAGCCGAGCAGTTGGCGCAGGTACCACTGGCCG
>WHUB01000539.1:239-546 GCA_009377395.1 Actinophytocola sp.
GGGTCTCGTTCTCGGCGTCCTCTTTGGCGAAGGTGTGGACGTCGGCTGGGAAGTGGCCGCAGAAGATGATGTTGAAGGCCCAGATGTTGCGGATGATGTTGGCGACGGCGTTGCCGCCCAGCACCGCGAGCGGCACCCACCACGAGGTGAACGGGACCAGTGGCAGCGAGAGGGCGGGGTAGAGGACGTAGTCCTTGAGTAACTGCCGGCGGATCTTGCGGAGGGCGCGCTTCTTGCGGCCTTCGAACTCCTCCTTGGACAGGTTACCGGCCAGGTACTCGTCGAGCCCGATGCCGTGGTACATCAC
>WHUB01000053.1:0-8394 GCA_009377395.1 Actinophytocola sp.
CGATCCCCATGCCTGCGGTGAACAGCATGGCGAACCAGGGCAGCGTGCGGTACTCGGGCCGGGAGTCATCGGGCCCGAGCCGAAGCCTGCCGTAGCGGCTGGCCATCACGGCGAGCACGAACCCGAGGAACAGCGTCGCCGACAGGATGTAGAGCCAGCCGAGGTTCTTGCTGATGAAGTCGAGCACGGCGCTCGCGGCCTTGTTGGTCGCCGGGGTGAAGAAAACACCCGCGACCAGGAAGGTCAGCGCGATGATCATCGAGATGATGAAGACAGGCGGGTTGGTGTGACGTCGTAGGTATGCGCCAACCGACCGATCCGCGGTCTCCTCCGATCCACCCGTCGTAGTCATTGTCCGGCCCTCCGGTCGCCGCTTTGGGTTGGTCTACTCGGCGGCCAAGTGTTCCCCCTATAGAACGATGAGTAAACATCCTTGCCACGGTGAGTCGCACTACGTAGAGCCGAAATAGGTAGGCATCTACGTAGTTAGCGCGATGTACCCGCGCCTCGCCGGGCGGACAGTAGGCGATAGCAGTCACAACCGAGGTGCGCAATGGACCGCCACGACCGAGAACTACTACAGCTGGCAGCCGATGGCGAGCTGCTCTACCACAAGGGAACCTGGGGTGACCCGGCCGGATACCGCTGGCGCGGCGCCGACGGCACGGAGGCGGGCGTCGTCCCACCCTGGGAGGCCGACCATCTCGACGCGCTCGCGGATCGCGGGCTGATCAGCATCGAGCGCAGGCTCGGCCCGTTCGACTGCCGCGTCACCACCACCGGCGCCGGGCGCAGCGCACTCTCGGTACAAGCCGCGTAACCCACCGCCTCACTCCTGCCCGGCCGCGTACCACGCGGCGACCTGGCTGCGCGTGGTGAAGCCGAGCTTGGTCAGGATGTGCTCGACATGCGTCTCCGCGGTGCGCTGCGAGATCACCAGCTGCGCCGCGATCTGTTTGTTGCTCAAGCCGTCGGCGACCAGCCCCGCCACCTCACGCTCCCGCCGGGTCAGCCGGGACGGCTCGCCGGAGCCCGCCGATCGGGTGACATCGCTGCGGGGCCGCTCGCCGACCGCCAGCGCGACCGCGCGGTCGAGGTCCAGCGCCACCCCCGATCCGTACGCCTTCGCATAGGCCTCCTGCCCCAGCTCGGCGCGGGCGACGTCGGCGCAGTGCGTCCGGGAGACCTCCTGCAGCAGCGGGTCGATCCGGCCCGCCCCGGAGACCCGCCACGCCATCTTGGCGGCGCCGAGCAACCGGGCCGCCTCGGTGCACCGCCGCGCCGACGCGGCACACCAGGCGAGGGCTTCGAGGCTCAGCGCGATCCCGGGATGATCGCCCATCCGCTGCCGCAACCGGATGCCGTCGCGCTGCAGCAGGGTCGCGCGCTCGACGTCGCCCGCCCGCCACACCGCGAGGCCGAGCGACCACGTGGCGTGCGCGGTGTACCAGGAGGAGCTGCCGCGCTCCTGGCACAGCGCGAGGCTGCGCAGGCCCACCTCCTCGGCGTCGTCGTGGCCGAGCAGGAACTTGACCACGGTCAGGAAGGAGATGCCCTGCGCCTCCAGCGCGTCCTCGCCGGCGGCGGCGCACTCCGACACGGCCTTCGTCAGCGTCGCGCAGGCCTCCTCCGGCTCGCCGAGGAAGTAGAGCACGATGCCCTTGCAGGTGGCGAAGTGCGCCAGCGACGCGGGGTCGCCGAGCGACTCGGCCAGCGCCGCGAACTCGTCCAGCCGCCTGCCGAAGTAGGTGTGCACGCCGAGCCACGAACCGAGGATGAACCACGCCCCCAGCGCCCGTGCCCGCGCCGTCCCGCCGCCGTTGTCGGCGCCGAGCGCCTGTTCCAGCCAGTCGCGGCCCTCGGCGAGGTGGCCGCCCGCGATCCAGAACGTCGACAAGTCGGTCGCCAGCTCCATCGCGGCGACCGCGTCACCGGCGTCGAGGCACGACTCGAGCGCCAGCCGCACGTTGTCGATCTCGCCGTGCAGCCGCAGGATCCGGTCGAGCTGGGCCGCGCTCAGCTCGTTCGCGGCGTAGTCCCTGCCGAGCCACCGGAAGTGCTCGCGGTGGCGGGCGAGGGCGTCGGCGGCGGCGGCAGAGGCCGCCAGCCGCTCGGCGCCGAACTGCGCCAGCATCCCGAGCATGCGGTAGCGCGCCCCGCGGCCGTAGGTGTCGCCGTCCCTGGCCAGCACCGACTTGTCGACGAGGTCGGCGAGCAGCCGCACCACATCGACGGGCTCGACGCCGTCGCCCGCGCAGACCACCTCGGCCGCGTCGAGATCGAACCCGCCCCGGAACACCGACAGCCGCTCCCACATCGTCCGTTCGGCGGGCGAGCAGAGCTGGTAGCTCCAGTCCATGAGGGGATCGATGCCCTGCTGCCGGGCGGGCGCGGTGCGCAGCCCGCCGCTGAGCCAGGAGGTGTCGTCGAGCCGGTCGGCCAGCTCCCGCAGCGAGAGCGCCCGCATCCAGACGGCGGCCAGCTCGATCGCCAGCGGCACGCCGTCGACCCGGCGGCAGATCGCGGTGATCAGCGGCCGGGTCTCCGCTGTCACGTCGAAACCGGGTGCCACCGCCCTGGCGCGGTCGCAGAACAGCGCGACCGAGTCGTGGCCGACGGCGAACGGCTCCACCGCCAGCAGGTGCTCACCCTCGACGCCGAGCCGCTGCCTGCTGGTGGCGAGCACCCGCAGTTCGGGGGCGGCGGCGAGCAGCTTGCCGACCAGCATCGCGGCGGCGTCGGCGACGTGCTCGCAGTTGTCGAGCACCAGCAGCACGGTCTTGTCCGCCAGGTACTCGGCGAGCCGGTCGACCGGATGCACCGCCTCGTCACGCAGCCCGAGGGCCGCCGCGACGGTCTGCGGCAGCAGCCGGAGCTCGGTCAGCGACGCCAGCTCGACGAACCAGGCGCCGTCGGCGAAGCTGCGCTGTATCTCGCTCGCCGCATGGGTGGCCAGCCGGGTCTTGCCGACGCCACCGGCGCCGGTCAGCGTCACCATCCGGGAGGTCGACAGCAGCCTGCGGACCTCCGCCAGCTCGTGTCGTCTGCCGACAAAGCTGGTGACCTCCGCGGGAAGCACGCCGTCCACCACTCCAGAGTAGAGCGGTTTAGGCCGCCCGGCGCACCGCAGACGTGTGTTACCCTGCCAGCCATGCAGTCGCGCATCACGCCGAGGAAAGACGTACCCGGGCGCGCCAGCTGAACCCAGGTCGCTGGCGCGCAGCGTCGTCGACCGCGGACACGTGGAATCTCACTCGGGACCTGGCCCGAATCCCCCGATCCCGACCGTGGAGATTCAGCCATGTCTCTCGCCATCCCGCGAACCCGATCGCCGTTCTTCGTGCGACGCCGGATCGCCACCCATTTCACCGGTGGTATCGAAGGCATCGCCACCCTCGTCGCCGTCCTCCGGCACCACGACTCCAAGGTGCACGACCTGTCCGTCGACGTCCGCGACGGCGTGATGGAAAGCAGCATGGAGTGCACCGTCATGGTCACCAACGACGACGTCGACCTGCTGCTCGACCGGCTCCGCGAGCTGCCGTCGGTCGTCTCGTCCGAGCTGGTGTAGACAAGTCGCCGACACACATGCGGGCCAGGAGTCGCCTCCCGGCCCGCGTTCGGTGTCACCTCACTATCCGCGTGCCGCCCTGCGTGCCGTCATCATCGGCAGCATCGCGGCGAGGCCGAACACGACGACCGCCGCGCCGCCGACGATGTTGCTGACCAGCATGCCGGTCGTGGTGTCAACGCCGTTCATCACCCACATCGCGATGATCGTCCACACGCCCAGCAGCGGGCACACCGACGTCAGCCGGTGGGTGCGCTCGTATGCGAACGCATACCCGGCGCCGAGCCCCGCGATCGCGAGGCCGATCACGAGATTGTTGATCGCCACGGCCGAATCACTGAACCCGACGATCCACGGCGACAGCGCCACGTACAGGCCCGAGAGGACGGTCAATGCGTCCGATGCCTGTGCGATCGGGGTCTCCGCGGCACGCTCGTACCGAACGCCCATCGCCACGATGTCGGGATGCTCGGCCAGGTGGGCCGAACCGGTACCGATGTTTTCCGTCGACATCCCATAACCTCCCTGTGAATTTCCCCCTGTACCCGAATTATCACCCTTCTGCCGCCGGAAGGATCAAATCGTTTCCAGCACGTGACCAGGTACGTTGTGCCGTGATGAGCCCCGACTCGCAGACCAGGCGCCCGACGCGGACCGAGCTGGCCGCCGCGCGTGATCGCACCATCCCCGACGTCGTCGGCCCCGGCCTGCGGGTGCTGTTCTGCGGCATCAATCCGAGCCTCTACTCGGGCGCGACCGGACATCACTTCGCCCGGCCGGGCAACCGGTTCTGGCCCGCGCTGCACCGGTCCGGCTTCACGCCCCGGCAGCTGCACCCGAGCGAGCAGGACGAGCTGCTGCGGCACGGCCTCGGCGTGACGAACCTGGTCCGGCGAGCCACCGCCCGCGCGGACGAGTTGACGGCGGCCGAGCTGACCGAGGGGGCACGCCGTCTCGACACGCTCGTGCGGCGGTACGAGCCGCGTGCGGTCGCCGTCGTCGGGGTGACCGCGTACCGCACCGCGTTCGACCGGACACAGGCGGTGGTCGGCGCACAGCCGGAGCGCCTCGGCGACGCGCTGCTGTGGGTGTTGCCGAACCCGAGCGGCCTCAACGCCCACTACCAGCTCCCCGAGCTGGCGGCCGAGTTCAGCGCCCTCCGCGAGCGCGTCGCCGGCTGAGCGGACGGCTACCGGCCGCGCACCGGCGGTCCCCATTCCGTCTGCTCGCGCAGTTTGTGCTTGAGCAGCTTGCCGCCGGGGTTCCGGGGCAGCGGCTCGGCCGAGACCGTGAAGTACTGCGGGATCTTGAAGTCGGCGAGCCGCTCGGCGAGGTAGCCGATCACCGCGTCCGGCTCGAACTCGGCGCCGGGCGCCGGGACGACGACCGCACCGACCTTCTCGCCCATGACCTCGTCGGGCACACCGACCACCGCTGCCTCGGCCACGCCCGGCGCACCGGCGAGCGCGTTCTCCACCTCGACCGAGTACACGTTCTCGCCGCCACGGTTGATCATGTCCTTGGCGCGGTCGACGATGTGGACGAGGCCCTCGTCGTCGATGCGGGCGAGGTCGCCGCTGTGCAGCCAGCCGTCGACGAACGTCCGCGCGCTCGCATCGGGTTTGTTCCAGTAGCTGGCGACCACGTTCGGTCCCCTGATGAGCAGCTCGCCGACGCCGGTGTCCGGGTTGGGCGCGTCGAGCGCGAGATCGACGACGGGCGCGGCGAACCCGACCGAGTCGGCGTGCTCGGCGGCCCACTCGTGCGGCAGGTAGGTCGCGATCGACGACGTCTCGGTGAGCCCGAATCCGTTGCCGACGCGGGCCTGCGTGAACACCCGCGTGATCTGATGCACCAGCGACGGTGCGATCGGCGCCCCGCCGTAGGCGATCCGGGTAACGGTGTCCACTGTGAACTCATGGAAGTTCGGCTGCGCGAGGGCGAGGGCGTAGATGGCGGGCACGCTGGTCAGCACGTCGATGCGCTCGTCCTCGATCGTGTGCAGGAACCGCTGCACGTCGAAGGTCGGCAGCACCACCGTCGTGCCGCCGATCGCGAGCTGCACCAGCAGCTGGCTGTTGCAGCCGGTGACGTGGAACAGCGGAACCGACACCAGATTGCGCAGCCGAGGACCCTCCGAGCGGTCCAGGTCGATGACCCGGATCGCTGTCTCCACATTGGACAGGAAGTTCTCGTGGCTGATCATGGCGCCCTTCGGGAAGCCGGTGGTGCCACTGGTGTAGAAGATCGCCGCGAGATCGTCCTTGCCGAGGTCGTCGACCGCGAACGGTGCCCCGTCGGGCAGCGGTTGTCCCGGCCGGAAGGTGTACCGGGCGCCGGAGTCGGACAGCACGTAGTCGATCTCCGGTTCGGTGAACCGGGTGTTGACCGGCACCGCGACCGCGCCCGCCAGTAGCGTGCCAAGAAAACCGATCACCCAGTCGGACCCGGCGGGCAGCAAAGTGGCCACCCGATCGCCGCGCCGCACGCCCTCGGCGTGCAGGCCACCGGTCACGCGGGCGGCGCGGTCCCACAAGTCGCGATAGGTCAGTCGCTCGCCGCCGACCTCGACGACGGCCTCGTTGTCCGGCCAGGCGTCGACGGTGTCGCGCAGCATCGCGACCAGCGAGGACGGCAGGTTCTGGTAGTGCGCGACGCCGTTGTCGTCCCGGATCACGCCGGAGGTGTCGAACGGCGCGGCGCCGCGTGGGAGTGCCTCGATGGTCATCACGCGCTCACCTCGCCAGCGTGAAGTAGCGACGCGGGTTGTCCACCATCATCGTGGTGATCTGCTCCTCGCCGACGCCCTGCTCGCGGAGCGCGGGCAGCACGTCCCGCGATATGTGCAGGTAGTGCCAGTTCGGCGCCGCCTGCGCGAGCGCCTGCTGCGACTCCTCGCCGGAGAAGAAGTCCATGTAGCACGCGGCATCGTGGCTGATCACGATGCGGTCGGCGTAGCCCTGCGAACACAGCGTCGCGATGGTGCGCACCCGTTGGTCGGTCGGGTTGAACATGTCGAGGCCGAACCGGTCGCAGCCGATCGTCGCGCCCTGATCCATGATCCACTTGAGATAGTCGATGTCGTTGGAGTCGCCGGCGTGCCCGATGACGACCTTGGTGAGGTCGACGCCGTGCTCGCGGTAGAAGTCGATGGCCAGCCTGCCGGTCTGATGGGCGGCGTTGGTGTGCACGGTGATCGGGACACCGGTCTCCTGGTGGGCCTCGGAGATCGCCGTCTGCACGCGGGTCTGGTCCGGTGTCATGCCCCGCGCCTCGACGACGCCCTTCAGCAGCGCCGCGCGCACCCCGGTGCGCCCGATGCCCTTGCGGATGTCGCGCACGAACATCTCGGTCATCGGTTCGGCGCCGCCGAGCAGCGTGTCAGGACCGCGGTAGGCGAAGAAGTGCGGGATCTCGTCGAAGGTGTAGAGACCGGTCGCGGCGACGATGTTGATGTCGGCTTCGGCGTTGACCTCCTGGATGCGGGGGATGTAGCGGCCGAGCCCGACCACGGTCGGGTCCACAATGGTGTCGACCCCGGCCTGCTTTAGCTCCCGCAGCTTGGCGACGGCGTCGGTCACCCGCTCCTGCTCGTCCCACCACTGGTCGCCGTAGTTCTGCATGACATCGGGTGTGAGCACGAAGACGTGCTCGTGCATCAGCGTCGTGCCCATGTCGTCGACGTCGATCGGCCCGCGTACGGTCTCGACAGTAGCCATGCCTCTCCCTGTCACTGCGGTGTGCGCTTGTCGGCCGGCCGAAAGCCACGCTAACCCGGCGGCCGCTGCGATTACCAGACCTCCGACGTCGTCTTGTGCGCTGCGGACAACGGGAACTGTCGGTGGCTGCCGCTAATGTCCGGTCGTGCCGTCACACCTGCATGAGGCGCTCATCGAGCTGTTCCACCGCCGACCCGCGTTGGCGGCGGAACTGCTCACCACGTCCCTGGGCGTGGCGGTGTCGTCCTATCAGCGAGCCCGGCTGGAGTCGTGCGAGCTGACCGACCTGGCGCCGACGGAGTACCGCGCGGACACCGTCGTGGTGCTCACCGACGCCACCGGCCCGGTGTTCGCCGTCGTGGTCGAGATCCAGCTCGGCCGCGACGGCGACAAGCGCTGGAGCTGGCCGGTCTACCTGACGACACTGCGCGCCCGGCTGCGGTGCCCCACCGTGCTGCTGGTGCTGTGTCCCAGCACGGCGCTCGCCGAATGGTGCGCGACCGCGATTCCGCTGGGCCAGCCCGGTCTCGTGATGCGACCACTGGCCATCGGTCCCGGCCGGGTTCCCATCGTCACCGACCCGGACGAAGCAAGCACCAGCCCCGAGCTCGCGGTGCTCTCGGCCATGGCCCACGGCGCCCGTCCCGACCGGGAGAAGATCCTGAATGCCCTGCTCGCGGGGCTGCGAACCGTCGAGGACGACCGCGCCAGCCTGTATGCTGACGTCGTGCTCGCAGCACTGCCTGCGGCGGCACGGGCACACCTGGAGGAGCTCATGAAGACCGGAACCTACGAATATCAGAGCGATTTCGCGCGCCGCTACTTCAGCCAGGGCAGGGCGGAAGGCGAGGCCAGCGGGGAAGCCAAGGCGCTGCTCGCCGTGCTGGCCACCCGGGGCGTCGATGTGCCCGAGTCGGCGCGCCAGCGCATCACCGCCTGCGCGGACCCGGACCAGCTCGAAAGTTGGGTACGCCGCGCCGTCACGATCACCGATATCGACGAGCTTTTCGCCTGATTCAACGCGAAAACGCCGCCATCCAAACAAATCGGATGGCGGCGTTTTCGCGCTATTTCTTCGGTACCCCCGATGGGATTCGAACCCAC